>CAJORF010000076.1 GCA_905236985.1 uncultured Bacteroidaceae bacterium
ATTCAAAAACATTGTATAAAGAATGGCCTCTATTGATGTTGAAGTACTGTAATTCAATCGTACTTTTCAACTAAATTGCAGAAGAACTAAATAGGTACACACTTGTGTCAATATTTTCCTGAGGCAGCGTACATTTTCCTCAGATGCTTCCTATTAAGCTTCCTGGTAAAGTTACGGGTGTAAAAGCAGTACTTTTTGTTATTAAAAAGCGCAAAATACCATTCAAATAACAAAAACTTTCAACTTTCAACCTAATTCTTTCCACTTTCCAACTTCATCTTTTAAACTTTTCACTATCTTTGTACCCGCAATGGCACCAATGATCACTAATCCGACGTGGATTTTCCTCGTCATGCTCCTTGTTTTGCTGTTGGCGCCCATCATCTTCCGGCGCCTGCATGTGCCGCACATCATCGGTTTGATCCTGGCTGGTGTGCTGCTGGGCGAGCATGGCTTCAATGTATTGGCGCGCGATGCCTCGTTCGAGCTGTTCGGTCAGGTGGGCATCTATTACATCATGTTCCTTGCGGGCTTAGAGATGGACATGGGCAGTTTCCGCCGCCACGGTCGCGTGGGCGTGGGCTTCGGTCTGCTCACGTTTTCTGTGCCCGCATTGTTGGGCCTGTTGGTAGCTCGCTTTGTGCTTCACTTCAGTGTGCCGTCCTCGTTGCTACTCAGCTGCATCCTGGCATCACATACGTTAGTGACCTACCCCATCGTTGGTCGCTACGATCTGGGTCGTCACCCAAGCGTTGTCTATTCGATCCTTGGCACGGCGATGGCCACCTTCTTTGCGCTCCTGATGCTGGCCATCGTTGTACAGAACGAGCGCGGCGGCGGCGACGGCTGGTACTGGGTGGCCTTTGCCGCGAAGATTGCCCTGTATGTGGTCGTGGTGGCGTATGCTTTCCCCAAGATCGGACGTTGGTTCCTACGACGCAACGAGGATGCCGTCACACAGTACATCTTTGTGCTCTCAATGGTCTTCATCAGTGCCTTCCTCGCAGTGGCCGTAGGTCTTGAAGGGCTGTTGGGTGCCTTCCTTGCCGGTCTGGTGCTGAACCGCGTGATTCCGCACGGCGGTCCGCTGATGACCCGCATCGAGTTTGTCGGCAATGCGCTGTTCGTGCCTTGGTTCCTCATTGGCGTGGGCATGATCATTGATGTGGGCATCCTGTTGAACGACTCACATTTCCTTTTGCTTTGCGGTGCCATCATCGCAGTGGCCACGTTGGGCAAGTGGTTGCCCGCGCTCATCATGCAACGTCTGCGCCGTCTGCCCCGTGCGGATCGCCTGATGATGTTCGGTCTCACCAATTCCCACGCAGCCGGTGCGCTTGCCATCGTAATGATCGGCACCCAGCCTGATATCCAGCTGATGGATGCCGAAGTGCTGAACAGCGCCGTCATCCTCATCCTCTTCTCCTGCATCGTCAGCTCTTTGGCCACAGGCCGCGGAGCACGTATGCTGGCCCTGCGCACCAATGAGCTGGAGCGCAACCGAGGCAGCTACCACGGCAAGTGCCTCACCGCCTACGCCTATCCTCAGACGGTCAATGCCATGACGCAGCTCTCCATCATGATCCGTAACCCGAGGATCGCAGACAGCGTGATGGGCCTCGCCATTTCTATGGACGATGACCCCAATGACTCCTTGCGCACCTTGGGACAGCACAACCTCGAGAATGCCCGCAAGATAGCTGCGGCAGCCAATGTGACGATGTCCACCATGAGCCGCGTGGCCTCCAACGTGGCCAGTGCCATCACGCACACGATGAAGGAGGTCGATGCGGGTGAGATCATCTTAGGTATGCATGAGACAGAAGACGGGAAGCCCGCAGGCAAGCTCGGCATCGTAGCCCAGAGCGTGCTGGCTACGACACACCGCGAGGCGCTCATCGTGCGTCTGCTTGTCCCGCTCGGCACACTGCGCCGCATCGTTGTCGCCGTGCCTTTTCAAGCGGAGTACGAAGTAGGCTTCTACAAATGGTTGGAACACCTGTGCCGCATCGGCGAACTCACAGGACAGCCCATGCGTTTCCACACGCTCGGCGACACGGGTTACTACATCAGGGAATACCTCACAGAGCACCACCCGTCGCTCATCATGGATGTGCAGGTGGAGCACGGCTTCGGCAAACTGCTCAGACGGCTACCCTTGGAGGTAGATACCGACCAGCTGCTGGTCATCGTCACATCGCGTGCGGGCTTCATTTCCCACACTCCCGCCCAAGGTGCCTTGCCAGCCTACCTCGCCCACCATTTTGGACATCACAGCGTCATCCTCCTCTATCCCGACCAGTATGGCGACCCACAGGAGTCCCTCTCCGTGTTTGCGCCTAACGGTCAGAGTGTCACCCAGCGTCAGCTGCTTTTCGAGGAATGGCTTAATAAAATAAGAGAATGATTACACTCAGGAATATCACCAAGAGCTTCGGCTCACTGCAAGTGCTGAAGGGCATTGACCTGGACATCGCCCAGGGCGAGGTCGTCAGCATCGTAGGCCCCAGCGGTGCCGGCAAGACCACGCTGCTACAGATTATGGGCACATTGGATGGCGCAGACAGCGGCTCGATCGTCATCGATGGCACCGATGTCAGCCGTTTGTCGCAAAAAGCCCTGGCCCGTTTCCGCAACCAGCACATCGGCTTCGTGTTCCAGTTCCATCAGCTCCTACCCGAGTTCACGGCACTGGAGAACGTCATGATTCCTGCGCTCATTGCCGGTCGCAGTCGCCGCGAGGCACGCGAGCGCGCCGAGGAGCTGTTGGCGTTCATGGGGCTCAGTGACCGTGCCACCCACAAGCCCGCTGAACTCTCGGGCGGTGAGAAGCAACGCGTGGCCGTGGCGCGCGCCTTGACGAACAAGCCCACCGTCGTTCTCGCCGACGAGCCGAGCGGCAGCCTCGACAGCACCAACAAGGCCGAGTTGCACGCCCTCTTCTTCCGCCTGCGCGATGAGATGGGACAGACCTTCGTCATCGTCACCCACGACGAGCAGCTCGCAGCCACTACCGACCGTACTATCCACATGAAAGATGGATTAATAGAAGAAGAAAACCAGCCATCTGCCGAGATGAATCAGTAGGCTATATATTCAAGCACTTAACTACCTGGAGGTTTTCGTCATGAAAAAAGTATTCATCACTTTGGCCGTCATACTCATTACCATTGTTCTTTGCATCTGTCATCTTTTTGTCTTTGATTATCGTGTTTTATTGAAGAATGATACGGAACGCGTGGAAAGTTATTTGAAAGCGGTGAAGGTAGGTGAAGAGTTTGACCTGTCGCAAGTTTGCACCTCCTGTGATAGTGTTTTTCTCGTAGAGCCCTATGACGCGACATTCTTTGACCGAAATTCTCATCTCAAACTGATGCCATTCATCAAGCGTAGTATATTATCCGGTACGTGGGACGATGGTAGATATCAAATGCTTTTTGTAAAAGGAAATAAGGTGGTATCATTTGCGGACATTGCAGGCGGCTATCCCTTTCGCGAATACAATAATCAAGGGCTCAAGTTTCCTGTGAATGCCAAATTGTACTTTGATGAAAAAAGAGGTATTCTTTTGAAATAAAATTAGATTATGGAAAAACAAAATCATACAGAAGTCCCGAAAAGCCAAAGGGTACGGTTGGGATACACCAACCGCCTCGCCGTGGTGCGCTTCACCGATCACGGAGCCTATCTCTCCGGCGGCCCGGAGGACATCCTCCTGCCCCGCAAATATGTGCCCGAGGAGCTGAAGATAGGTGATGAAATTGAAGTTTTTGTGTATCTTGACAATGAGGAGCGCCTGGTGGCCACCACTGAGACACCCTTGGCACAGGTTGGCGATTTCGCATGGTTAGAGGTGGCCTGGGTGAACAACTACGGAGCCTTCCTCAACTGGGGCTTGCTGAAAGACCTCTTTGTGCCGTTCCGCGAGCAGAAGATGAAGATGCAAAAGGGCAAGAGCTATCTCGTACACATCCATCTCGACCCCGAGACCTACCGCATCATGGCATCCGCCAAGGTCGAACGCTACCTCAGCACCGATTTCCCGCCCTACCACGGCGGCGACGAAGTGCAGCTGCTCATCTGGCAGAAGACCGACCTGGGTTTCAAGGCCATCGTGGATAACCAATATGCCGGTCTGCTCTACGACGATGAGATCTTCCGTTCGCTGCACAGCGGCGACCGCGTCACAGCATACGTCAAGCAAGTACGTCCCGACGGCAAGATAGACCTCAGCCTCCAGAAGAAAGGACAGAAAGCCGTCGTGGATTTCAGTGAGATACTCCTACAGCACCTCCAGAACCAAGGCGGGCACACGGCACTTGGCGACAAGAGTCCTGCCGAGGAGATCTACGCGGTCTTCGGCGTCAGCAAGAAGGTGTTCAAGAAAGCCATTGGCGACCTCTATAAACGCCGTCTCATCAGCATCCTGCCCGATGGACTTCAGCTTAATGACATGTAAATCAAAAACATCGCTCCCATGAAAAAGATAATCCTTCTTGTGACCCTGTTCGGTTGCCTCTCTGCATACGCCGACGACTTCACGTTTCGACTGAAAAACGCCCTTTCGTTCACGCGCACAGGGGAGACTGTAGAGGTTCGCGTGCCAGAGGGAACGAATCTCGCAGCCAGTACCCTGAAGACCGAAGATGGCACGGTAGTGCCCTTTGAGGCGGTGGGGAGCGATGTCATTCGTTTCCAAGCCACCGTGCCCTCGCGCGCCACAGCAGGCTACGTGCTCACATCTGGAACGCCCACGGCTCCATCCACCTTGACCTCAGCGGGCGTGAAGTCTCTCTCCTCGCGTGCGGACATCGCCTGGGAGAATGACCTCTGCGCCTACCGTATGTACTCTTCCAAGCTGCTTTCGAGCGAGCCCAACACGGCACAGGGCGTGGATGTATGGTTCAAGAAACACGCTACACCCGTCGTGGATCAGATGTACGGTCTCTCCAACTACCACAACGAGAGCCAGTACGGCGTCGATGCCTACTCCGTGAACGGCAAACGGTTGGGCTGTGGAGGAACGGCTGTCGTGGAGAACGCGCATCTGGTCATGCACAACCCCTACGACCAGTGCGAGATCACCGAGCAGGCGGCACTGCAGTCGTCATTTACCCTGAAATATAATAATGTACGGGCAGGCGGAAAGACCTATACGAAGACGCTACACGTCGAGACCAGAGCTGGCACATTGCTCAACCATGCTACAGTGCGCCTCGATGGACCTGCAGCTACCCTACGGCTGGCAGTGGCAGTCTATCAGCACACTGACATGACGCATCTTGTTGAGGGCGTGGCCTTCACCGAAGAACCGAGCGTCGTGGGCTGGGCAGAGGCCAAGAGCGAGGGCAGCATCACGAGCGCGGGAGCGCGTTTCTTCCAAGGGGCTTACGTGCCAGAACGCTTCCATCCCGAGATCGAGGTCATCGACAACCATCTCTGCATTGTTGTCGATTATGAAGTGGGATCGGAGTTGGAGTTCTATTTCGGAGCCGGCTGGACCATCTTCCCCGCCGGACGCTATGCCTCTGACGAAGACTGGTTTGATGCCCTGGCACATTTCAAGCAAAGCGTGAACAGCCCGCTCACCCCCACCTCGATGCAGGTGCTGCCCGTGAAATCCGATGTGCTGGACATTCTGGCCACAGTCAATCAGACGTGGCAGGCGCGTCATGCCACACATGGCGATTACTTCTGGAACAGAGCCGTCTATCACATCGGCAATATGGCAGCCTACGAGGCCACTGAGGAACAACAGTATCTCAACTATTCCACCGCGTGGGCAGAGAAGAGCCGATGGTGGGGAGCCACAGGCACCGATCAGAGCCAATGGAAATATGCCACCTACGGGGAGGGTGCCAACTGGGTGCTCTTCGGCGACAATCAGGTATGCTTCCAAGTCTATATCGACCTCTACAACATCGATCCCGCTCACGACCAGAAGAAGATTGAGCGCGCGCTCGAGGTCATGAACTTTGAGATCAACACGCCCAATCAGGACTACCTCTGGTGGGTCGATGGTCTCTTCATGGTCATGCCCATCATGACAAAGCTCTATCACATCACGGGCAACGCACTATACCTCAGCCAGATGTATGCCTACTGGAAGTATGCCAACTCCATCATGTACGACAATGAGACAGGTCTCTATTTCCGCGATGCCAAGTATATCTATCCGGCACACAAGACCAATGCGGGCAAGAAGGATTTCTGGGCGCGCGGCGACGGCTGGATCTTCGCAGCCTTTGCCAAAGTGCTACAGGATCTGCCCGAAAATGACTCACACCGTGCGGAATACATCAGCTACTACCGCCGTCTGGCAGCAGCACTGAAGGACTGCCAACAGGCAGAGGGCTATTGGACACGCTCCCTGCTCGACCCGGCACAGGCACCCGGCTACGAGACCAGCGGAACGGCCCTCAACACCTTCGCCTACGCCTGGGGCATCCGCAACGGCATCCTTGATGAAGTGGAATACGGGCAGACGCTTGAACGCGCATGGCACTACCTCACCACCGTTGCACTCCAAGAGGACGGCACTGTCGGCTACATCCAGCCCATCGGCGAAAATGCCAGCCCGAACACGACAGTCAAAGCCACCGACTACCACGACTTCGGCGTGGGTGCCTACCTGATGGCAGCAGCAGAGATGAGCCGTTTGGCAGTAGGCGGCGAGGAGCTGCCCAGACTGCGGCTCAATGACGTCAGCCTGGTCAGTGATCACCAGATCACCGTCCGCTTCAACCTGTCGCCCGATGCAACGGAAGCTGCCGACGAGACACATTATGCCATCGACGGAAAGCCCATTTCAGCCCAGTCCATCGAAGTGAACAGTGACGGCAGCGTCACCATCACGCTCGATGAGCCCCTGGACTACGGGCGCTATGTCTTCAGCGTCGAAGGCATACACAGCGCAGAGGGTGGCGAGATGTCAGCCGGACAGCAGCGCACCCTGCTGCTCACCGTGCCGCTCGATGAACCACAGACAGGTATCACCCTATCCGCCATCGGCTCGCAGAGCGGCAACCCCTATTCCAATGTCAACGATGGTAAACTCACCACACGGTGGAGCCAGGAGGGCAAGAACCAGTGGATCCGCTTCGACCTGAAACAGCCCAAGAGCGTGTATGCCGTAGATGTAGCCTTCTACAACGGCGACCAGCGTGTGTTCTACTTCAAGGTGCAGACCTCCACAGACAACCGCACCTGGACGGATGCCACCTCAGACTTAATCAGCAGCGGCAAGACCACGCAGATGGAACGCTACCGTTTCGAACCCGTAGAGGCGCGCTACGTGCGTCTGCTCTGCAGCGGCAACAGCACCAACAACTGGAACAGCCCCACAGAGATACGCATCCGTTTTAATGAGATCGACGGCCTCGACAGCCCCGAACGCCCGGACACCGCCGTCAACGGAGAGATATATGATATCAGCGGACGGCATATAGCCAATGTGAAAGGGCCGAACGGCAAGCTGCCTCGCGGCATCTATATCGTTGGCGGACGAAAAGTTGTTGTCAAATAAATCACGCACATGAAAAGAGAAACTTGCCTGCTGCTACTGGCAGCCACTCACGCACCGCTCCTCGCGCAGCACACGCGACCGAACATCGTTTATATCATGACGGACGACCATACGGCGCAGATGATGTCGTGCTATGACACCCGATACATTGAGACGCCCAACCTCGACCGTATTGCCGCCGATGGTGTGCGTTTCACCAACAGCTTCGTGGCCAATTCCCTGTCCGGCCCAAGTAGGGCATGTATGCTCACGGGCAAGCACTCTCACAAGAACGGATTCACCAACAATGAGCACGGCATCTTCGACGGCTCACAACAGACGATGCCCAAGCTCCTGCAGCGCGCGGGCTACGAGACTTGTCTCATCGGCAAATGGCACCTCGTATCGACTCCTACGGGCTTCGACCATTGGGAGATCCTTCCCGCACAGGGCGACTACTACAACCCGACTTTCATCCAGATGAACGGTCGCCACGTGGTCGATAGCGGCTACGTCACACGTCTCATCACAGACAAAGCCTTAGCCTGGATGGACGGGAAAAGGGAGAAGCCCTTCGCCCTCTTCATCCACCACAAAGCTTGCCACCGCGCATGGCTTCCGGCCCTCGATGACTTGGAGCTGTACGAGGACAAGACCTTCGACCTTCCCCCTGAGTTCCACGATGACTACGCCACACGCGAGGCGGCAGGCAAGACAGAGATGGAGATCGGCAAGGATATGGACATCGTCTATGACACCAAGATGTATGTCAGCCACGCGGAGACACCGGCCACACGGCTGTCAAGCTCCTACGAACGTATGATAGGCCGTCTCTCCCCAGCCGAACGCTCACGCTACGATGCTTTCTATGTCCCGCTTTCCAAGACATTCTACCAGGAATGGGGCAATGGTTACAATTTCCTGCCTCGCCAATCGCAAAGCAGCATTGATGGCAGTCGCGATGCACGGCTCCTCGAATGGAAGTACCAGCGATATATGCGCGACTATGCCAAGGTGGTACATTCACTCGATCAGGAGGTGGGACGCGTCCTCGACTATCTTGAGACACACGGAATGTTGGACAACACCCTCATCGTCTATACCTCCGACCAAGGTTTCTACATGGGCGAACACGGATGGTTTGACAAGCGTTTCATGTACGAAGAGAGCCTTGCCACGCCACTGGTGATGCATCTGCCCAAAAGTTATCAGCGACGCGGAGCCATCGATGAGATGGTGCAAAACATCGATTATGCCCCGACATTCCTCGATCTGGCTGGCGCACCGATTCCCAAGGATATTCAAGGAGTATCTCTCCTACCCCTGCTGAAGGGCAAAGCTGCCACGAAGGAGGATAAAAAAGCCATCAAGCGATGGCGCGATGCGATTTACTACCACTACTACGAATATCCCGCCGAACACGACGTGCGTCGCCACTATGGCATTCGCACCGACCGCTACAAACTCATCCATTTCTACGGTCACGACGTCAATACCTGGGAGCTCTTCGATCTCAAGAAGGATCCGCATGAGTTACATAACCTGTACGGCCAGCCAGGCATGGAGCGGGTGCAGAAACAAATGCATCGTCGCCTCGAACAATTGCAGATTCAGTACGACGATCCACAACGCTGAGGCGACGATTCCTTATTTGCCTATCGCAATCTTATTGCTTATCGCAGTTTCTCAAGCTCGGCAATCCAGAGGTCGCCGAGAGCTGATTTGCGTTCGATATGTTCGAGGGTGGAAGTGACGAAGGGGTTGCTCTCAAAGTCGCCGCGCACCTGCTCGAAGTCGCGGTCAATAGTGCGCTGGCTGGCACCATCGAAGCCAAAGCCCGTGTGGGCGGAGAGGGAGAACTCCTTCTTGGCATCGGCATAGAGCATCTGGTCGAGCTTCACGACGCTGTCCTTCCACTTCTCGATGATATGGATGAGATCATCGATGGTGACGCGGTCGGGGTATAGGCCATAGTACTCCAGCATCTTCTCGTAAGCCCACGTCCACTCGTAGCGGTAGTAATTCTCGTGCATCTTGCGCAAGGCCGCATCGAACTCCTCAGAGCTGTTGACCTTGCCTGCCTCGACATCATCCAGGAGTGCTTTGACCAAATCCTTCGGAGCGATGAGTCCGGCCAGATCAACCCAAGTTCCACGTCCCTCGGTGAGCCTGGGCTGAAGCTCTTCGAGGACGTTCTCGGCAGAGCTGCAATCGATACGTTCGAGGTGGGAGATGAGGGAGTTGCCCAGGAATTTCTCGATGGCGATGCGGTAGAGTTGCTGCCCACGGTGCAGGGAACTGTTGCTGATCTTAGCACTCTGGTAGGCATAGACATCCGACGTGGCACCGCTGAGGTTCTCCAGTTCTTCGAGGATGTGGAGACCGCGAATCATCTTGTCGATGGTGTAGGGCGACAGAAGATTGAAATTGATCTGATCCAGACGGCCATTGGGATGACGCTTGTCGCGCTTCGGCCATTTCTGGGCATCGCGCACAGTGCCTACGGAACGTAGGTTGACAGCAGGTGCCAGATAGGTCTCGCCATTCTTTTCAATCAGATAGGAGAAGGGCAGGTCACTGGTGTCGCTGTGGCTGCTGTGACGACCCATGACGAGCGAGAAAGCACCGATGCGGGCGGGCCAAAGGATATAAGAGTCGGATGACGTCTTGGCACCGCGTTCCATAGCACCTTGGTGAATGGGGCCAAGCTTGTACATGTGGTTGCTCTGGTTGGAACCCGATCCGGCATTCATGAACGAGAAGAGGCCAGCGATGAGCAGGGTCGATTTGTGGTGTGTCACCGTGAAGGGACCTGCGAAGATGGCGCAGGCCTCGCCATTCTCTTCCTGACAGTTGCAGAAGAAGAGCGAATCGGAAGCCGAATAGCCGTGACCCAACATACAGGCCTGACCAACATAGACACGTGTGATCGTCGTGCAGTCCTCAACGGAGGAACCGTCCTGAATGATGAAGTCATCGGCAATGACCCCGTAGCCCACATGGATGGGAGCCTCGGCGCGACTGTTGAGTGTGCCGTTCTTCAGACGGCCAGCACCTTCGATTTTCGCGTGTGAACCTATATATATATTCTTGATGTAACCCGTGTCAACGATGGTGACGTTATCAGCAATGGTGCCGCGCGTGCTGGTACGCTCCTTCACACGCCGAGCAGCAAAGCGCTTCAGGGCAGCGATGAGGTCAGGACGATGGCGATAGAAAGCCTCGAAGTAAGCCTCATGGGCGGTCAGACGGTCGTGGATCGTCACCTCGCGTCCTCCGGTCTCATTCAGCACCGCCACCTCGACGCCGTTGCCAAAGCTGGTGGGGCCATCGCATAGGATGATATCGACATTCTCGATGAAGCTGTCATGACCGATATCGTAGTTGGCAATATAATTCTTGATGTTCTCAATGCAGCAATCATCGTCGATGGTCACGTTGTGCAGCGTGGCATTGTAGATACCAGTGTGCTTGTGCATACCACCAGGCATTTCGAAGCTTTTCTCGAAACGACCGATCTCAATATCACCAGAGAAACGCGTTCCGCGAACATATTTCAGACTCTGGGCGTCACGGATCAAAACGCGTGACCAATCCGTTGCCGTGCACCCCTGTGCCTCGAGCTGCGAAATTTCTATTTGTGACAGTTTTCTCATAAGATTCTAATGTAAAAATCGATGATGGACGTTAAAATTACGTTTTGATAGTGCAAAATTACGGAAAATAGCCTTCAGATATGGTAGGACAGAAATATTTTCGTAATTTTGTGGTCAATTTTAAGACATAGGTCAATTGAAACAATGCGTTTAATACGTCGCCCATGGATCTGGATGGCCCGTTTTCGCCAACGTCGCGGCTACGGTGTCCATTCGCCCTTCGCCTACGCTTTCCTGCGCGGTGTGGTGCTTGAGCGCACTCCCTACTATGCCTACTCACACCTCGCGCTCCTCCATCCCTGGTGGGTTCGTTGGTCGCGATCCTACCCCATGCAGTGCCGCCGTCTGCTCTTCCGCTTGGCCAATTACGCACATCCGCGAACGATGGCAGTCTATGGCAATCGCCCCGTAGAACGTGACTACCTTCAAGCTGCTGTCCCTTCTGCCCGTCTCACCGACGGACCCGCTGACTTCATCTTCGTGGGCCACGAAGTCCTGGCGGAATGGAAGCTGCCAGAGATGCCCCCATCGGGGATGGTGGTCGTAGAGGGCATACACCACGACAATGCCTCGCGACAGGCATGGCAACGTTTACGTTCGGCCACCCAGACAATTGTGACCTTCGACCTCTACGACTACGGTATTCTCTTCTTCAACCCCACCCTCACACCTCAACACTACATCGTCAACTTCTAAGTTCAAGTTAATTCGTTCATCTGTTAATTCGTTAATTCGTTAATCTGTCAATTCATGAAACTCTATACCCGCACCGGTGACACCGGCATGACCAGCCTTGTAGGCGGTCAGCGCATCCCCAAGACCCACGTCCGTCTGGAAGCATACGGCACCATCGACGAACTCAACTCCCACATCGGCCTGCTCATCGCCTATCTCTCCTCACCAGAGCCCTCATCCGACTGTGCCTTGCTCACGGACATCCAAAACCTCCTCTTCTCCATCGGTTCCATGTTGGCCACCGACACTTCGGAGCGCGACTACCGCCCGGGGCGCTACATCACAGAAGACGATGTAACTGCACTCGAAAGTGCCATCGATGCCGCAGAGGAAGGTCTGCCGGGCTGGCGAGGCTTCATCCTGCCCGGAGGCACCATAGCCGCTGCTGAAGCACACGTCTGCCGCACCGTTTGTCGCCGTGCAGAACGGTGCATTTATGTCCTCGCAGCTGAAGCCGATGTAGATGCCCAGTTGTTGGCTTACATCAACCGTTTGAGCGATTATTTCTTTGCACTGGCCAAGAAAATCAATCACTCAGCGGGTCACGAAGAAAATATTTGGGTCAACCGCGAAAAATAATTCACGTTTCATATACGTAATTCAACAGAAAGTTGTATCTTCGCGCCCGATTTTAAGAAAAGGAAAGACTCAAGTTATAGAGTAGTTAATTGTAAATCGTCAAAAATCGTCAATTACACCATGTACTGGACACTTGAATTAGCATCAAAACTCGAAGACGCCCCCTGGCCTGCAACCAAGGAAGAGCTCATAGACTATGCCGTCCGAAGCGGTGCTCCCCTCGAGGTCATCGAGAACCTTCAGGAAATAGAGGACGAAGGCGACATCTATGAGACCATCGAAGATGTCTGGCCAGACTACCCCACCAAAGAGGACTTCTTGTTCAACGAAGATGAATACTAATGTAAAAGGCGGCGAAAGTCGCTGAAAAACAGGCTGATAATCAGGATGATGGGGACAGCAAGGATTCCCGTCATCCTCTTTTTTCGCCTTTTATGGCCGAATAACTGTCCCCAAAA
>CAJORF010000077.1 GCA_905236985.1 uncultured Bacteroidaceae bacterium
CTAATTCGGTACAAAGGTACATCCTTTATTTGAGATAGCCAAAAGGTTCCAAGAAACTGAGGTTAAACGATAGAAATTGATAGTAAATAATAGAGTATCAGACTTGCATTGACGTGATTACCAAATCATTACAAACGTGCAAATCTCATAGTCTCTCATTCCGAGCTAGTAGCATGCACCAACAAACTGATGGAAGTGCTCGGCTGCAAGACCGTTGCCGATCTCTTGAAGGTCGATGGCGAGAAGCTCCTGGAAGCCTCCGCAGTGAACTTCGTACACCAGATGCCCGAACGAGACGGAAGGATTCTGCCTACCGATACCTTTGCAGCATACGCCAATGGCGCAGTGAAGACTTGGAGATTCTTGTGGGCTGCAACAAGGATGAAATGGACTTCTTCGTGTCCAGCTTCGGCAAGGAAGGTTGGGATAATTGGATTGCAGCGCGCAAGCAGGAGAAGTTTGCGCAGCTGCCGGCTGATGAGAAAGCGCTGGTGGAGAGCTACATGAAGGATGTGAAGTGAGACTATTACGAGCCTGACAGCCGCCTGTACAGCCAGAGCTGGTTTAATGTACCGATCATCAAACTATCGGAGTGCCAGACCAAGGCCGGTGGCAAATGCTACACCTATTACTTCACGCCGGAGTCGCCCGATCCCATCATGAAATGCGGACATGCCATCGAGCTCTCGGTGGTATTCAATCACCCCGAGTTTACCGCTGACACGGGAAGGACATTCGACGAAACCTTCTGCAAGACCATGCGCAAGATGTGGGTGCAGTTCGCCAAGACGGGCAATCCCTCCCTCACCGCCGACATCTCTCCCGACGGCAAGGCCAAGGAGTGGCCGCTCTACGACCTCAAGGACAAGCGGGTGATGGTGCTCGACGAGTTCGACATCCATCCGGCCAAGGAAGCTGACCTGAAAATCGTAGATTGGGACAGAACCTATTTCCTCACCAAGTACTATATGCTTTGACAGGTAAAAACAGCTATCATTCTATCACTATATAATGATAGTTTATGTAAAACATATAGTTATATAGTGATCGATTATACTCTAAAGCAACAGCGGCTACAGTCACATTCGACTGTAGCCGCTGTTATCAACTCAACTACCGCTCGGCTTTGCCGCTTCATACCTGAAGATGACAACAAAGTGTGCTTCTAAGGGTGTTCGCCATCAGCACACATAACATTCATTTCCAAAGTTGGCTGTTTTTCATTTCCAAGGTTGGCCGAATTTCATTGACCTTTTTCAGCTTTGCATGATTCAAATTTTTCTCATATCTTCACATTCCTGTTATCTGTAGTTATTTGCTCTGTCACATCCATGACATAGCAATTTTATATATTACATATGATAACAAGTAACATAAAAAAGAGTGCTAATAGAACAAATATTAGGCAACCATGTTTGCTGGTTGCTATTTCTGTTAATATGAATGGTCCTAGTGACATGATTTGAGATTATTAAGCATTTGATTTACTTATCCTTGTTTTCTTCTTATTCATAGAACCTTTTCTCTTCTTCTTTTTTTATTACTCTCCAATTGTCTCATCACTGCTGAGAGTATTATCTTCCTTGCTCTTCAATTGTTCGCAGATGCGTCCATGTCAATTGTATATGCGTCGCATAGAGAATTTCGTCTTCCGTAAAAGAATACGCAGCGCGTATACAATGTAATGTCTATGATATCACAAACATCATTGAAAAGCAGGTTTTCTTCTTGTTATTCGTTAGGCTGTAGTTCTATATCTTTATTCATCGTTGAAAATAATATTCGATTGGTGATGAGACAACTCACAATCCGCCATGAGGTGGCAAAAACGGGTCTATCGTATCAGCCGCAAGAAAAGTTGAGAAAACAAAACCGCTCACACTGTTCGTCAGGAGGCAGTGGCTGTTGCCGATGGAGACGTAGCTTCTTTCCCCATCTCTTCTCAATTTTTTGCTTCGTTTTATCCTACTACGACCTTCATGTTCTTGCTGTCCCAGAGATGTTTGTCAGTGATTTTCAGTTCAGGGATGACAGGCAGACAGAGGAAGGACATCGTAATGAACGGTGCATGCATCGGACAACCGGCTCGACGTGCCATCTCGCAGAGCTGCAGACAACGGTAGGCTACCTCGTGTCCGCTCAGGGGTGACATCAGTCCGGCAATGGGCAGTGCAAGGTCGGTCATTTCGTCGTCGGCGACAGCCACCTGTCCGCCCTTCATCTCGATGACGCGGTTGAGGGCTTTCACCAAATATTCGTCGTTGGCACCGATAGCCACGATGTTATGACAGTCGTGAGCCACGGAAGCGGCAATGGCGCCGTGGGTGAGGTTGAAGCCACGCACCAAGCCCACTACAGGCCGTGCATCGGGCTGGTAGCGGTTGAGCACGACCATCTTCTGCACCTCGCCCCAAGGATACCTGGAACCGTCGAAGAGGTTATATCTCACCTTGATAGCATCATGGCCAGTATAGAGGCTACCGTCGGTGGCGAGCATCACATGCAAGGTTTGGAGTTTCGAAACATCGAGGGAGATATCTTCCTCCGTGATGGGTTTGGCCTCAAAACGGTTGGGGAAGAAAGTGGCATGGTTTTCAAGCGAGTGGACATGATACTGCCGAACGGAACCGAAGCTTGCGTTGCAGTCGAAGACCTCGACACCCTTGATGACGGTCTGCAACACACGGAAATGCGTATTAAGGGCATCGACAGCAATAAAGTTGGCGGCATCACCCTCCTGTAACATACCCCAATCCAGTCCATAGTGACGCTGCGCATTGATGCTCGCTGCCAAAAGGATGTTCCATAAGTCATAACCCTTGGCCAAGGCACGCCTTACCATCATGTTGATATGTCCGCGCACGAGGTCGTCAGGATGACAGTCGTCGGTACAGAACATCACCATGTTAGGCGATTCGCCAATCAGCGGGCAGAGCTTGTCAAAGTCCTTGGCCGCGCTGCCCTCGCGGATAATCACCTTCATGCCTGCAGAGATACAGGCGCGCCCCTCTTCGACGGTGGTACACTCGTGGTCGGTCGAGATGCCGGTCAGCGCATAGCGTTCGCGGTCACTGCCTGTCAGCCCGGGGGCATGGCCGTCGATGGGTTTGCCGTGCTTCAGTGCAGCATGTATCTTACGCATCACCTCAGGGTCGCCGTTGAGCACACCCGGGAAGTTCATCATCTCACCCAGCACACCGATGTCGTCACGGGCCATCAGCTGTTCCACCCCAGCGGCATCGATTACGGCACCGCTGGTCTCGATGTCGGGCGGACAGCAAGGCACGCAACTGGGCGCGGCGAAGCAGAAGTTGAACGTAGCGTTCTTGCCCGACTCTATCATGTAGTCGACGCCCTCAATACCCAGCACATTGCCTATCTCATGCGGATCGGCCACCACGCCGATGGTGCCGTGACTGGCTGCCATATAGGCAAACTCGCAAGGCGCGATCATACTGCTCTCGATATGCACGTGGCTGTCAATGAAGCCAGGCATCAGGTAAGGCCAAGCCTTCCCATTGTCGGGCAACTCGCACCGCTTAACCTGCTTGATGCGACCTTCCTCCACTACAATTTCGCCATCGAAAACCTCGCGGTGAAACACATCAACGATATGTCCCCAATATTTTTTCATAGTCTTGAAATCTTGATGTAAATGGCCAAACCTTTTTGAAAATCTGTATGTCCCTCACACCTTAATAGTTAGAGGTTATCCACTCAATAATTCTGAGGAAGAAGGTGAGGGCTGATACCTCGTGGTTGGTGACGCCAAGCTCCTTTGTGGTTTGTGAGCTGTACTCCCCGATGAACTCCTCGGTCTTGATGTGATTGTCCTTGAGGAACTTGCTCATGGCATAAAAGTTCTCCACAGGAACCACATCATCTTTCGTATCGTGGAAGAGCATCACGTCGAAGTCGCTGCGGGGCGTCCAGCCGCTGGTGAGGGCATCGTCGCTGAAGGCAGCCTTGAACCGGCGCGACAGGGGGCTGGTTTTATCAAGGACGGCCGCTGTGCAGAAGTCACTCGTCTTCTTGGTCTTGATGAGCTCTTCGTCAAGCGGTATGCGCTTGTTCTTTTTGCTGAGAAACCATTCATCGAAGTTGCTGGCCACGGGATCCTTCAGATAGTCGTGGATGTCGAAACCGAGATGGTAGTAGTAGTTGTAGGCCCAAAGCAGGTTGCAGACGGTACTGGGCATCTCAGTGTAGCCATTGGCAAGGACGTCATACATCGAATTGATGTCGTAGGGGCCATCACCGGCGAAGGCTCGTTTCACCTTGATCTCGGGATGACGCTCTGCGATCTCGCGCAACACGCCCATGGTGGTCTGCGCGCCCTCCGAATAGCCTGCAATGATGAAGTCTTTGCCCTTCTTGACATTGAAGTCTTCGAGCAGGCGCTTGGCGGCGATGTAGGCATCGAGCGAGGCGCGTCCGTTGGCCCGTGAGATGCAGTAGGCCTGCGGCAGTTTCTCCGTGATGCCGAAGCCGTAGTAGTCGGGGGCTACGACGATGAAATGTGTGAAGGCGGCTCCCGTCGGGAACTCCACGGCTCCGCGCGAAGGTGCCTGCGTGGTGGCGTAGATAGTGAAATGGTTGTAGAGCAGAATACCGCGGAAGGGCTTATTGTCCTCGATCAGCGACTTGTCCACCGTGATGGTGCCGCTGAGCGTGCAAGGATTGCCGTAGGGATCGAAGGACGGGTAGTTGAACACGTAGTTCATATAGTCTGGGAAGATCTCTACCGGGATGCTGTCGGTGATGCAGGCTCGGGGGAGGGTTGACTTGGCCATCCATTCCTGAATCAATCCGTCCTTATTGCTTGCAGCCTTGGTCAGCGTGCCTGCATGGGTGGCATTGCTGAATGTGAGGCTCCCCGGCTCGTAATTCATCTGAATCTGAGAGACATCGACGAATGACGAATGACCTGTGGCTGACCCCTGTTGCGCCCGAAGGGGGGCATAGGAGACGGAGGCACCTGTATTCGGGTCGGTCAGGGTGACACGTCCTTCGGCTGTCACCTGCCAGGTGAACGGTGCATCCTTCGGACCGCCGTAAATCTCGAGTGGCTCGTTGAATACGTCATCAAACACGGCCAGCGCGACGTAGCCCGTGTGGTCGGCTTTGGTCTCCACTGCAATCAAGGCGCGGTTGAAGGGCTTGCCGTCCTCGGTCACGTCCTTATACTCGAACTCCTCGAACCACAGGCCGATGAGGCTCTCTTCCATCTCCTGTTGGCTGGGAAGTGCGGCGTTGTCATTCTTGTCTGTGCAGGCGCCCATACCTAATAGGAGCACTGCTGTTGCAAACATGGCAATGATTATCTGTTTCATTGTATATTCAGGTTAAATGAGTACTGATAACGTACAAGGTGCGGTTAGCGTTTTCTCAGGTTGAAAGCGCGGACGGCCTCCTCGTCGATGCCGAAGGATTTGCAGTTGCCTTCCGTGATCCATTCGGGTAGATTGGAGAAGTAGGCTTGGCAGAAGCCTCGGAAGCTGGTTTCGTTGCCGCACTTGATGAAGCAGTTCGTGCCGATCTTCTTGCATGATGAGGGGATGTAGATCTCGCTGATGCGGTTGCTCTTGGTTAAGAATGCGACATACCAACCTGTAAAAAAGAAGGCGAAGTCTTCGAGCTCCTCCAAGCCTTCGGGCAGGATGATGCTCTCCAAGCCCGATCGCGTGAAGGCCTGTTCGCCAATTCGCTTCAATGTAGTGGGGAACTGTACGTTCTTCACCGTATATTCCTGAAAGAAGGCTTGCTTGTCAATCTCCGTGACGGTGAAGACCTCGTCGTTCACTTGCACCTTCTCGGGGATGATGTATCGGTCTTCGTGGTACTCGCCTTTTATGACAGTCAGCGTATGCTCTTCCTCGGACAGGATGGCGTAGTCCAAGCTGTTGCCGTCAGGAGTGCGAGCCGAGAATATGCGGCGTCCCTTCTTGGTCGTGATCTCCGATGAGAGTTGGGCGGTGACGGGTTCGCGGGCGGGTGCTGCCTGTGCCTGGGGTGCGGATGTGGCCGTGCCAACAGTGATGGTCGTACCGTCCTGCTTCTTGATGGAGAATACGTCCTCCTTGTTGATCTTGATGACATTGGCATCGGACGAGGGATCCAAGGAGTAGAAATAGGAGTTGCTGCTCTCCTCCAGATGATAGACGTTCAGGATTGTTCCATCTTTTTTCACGATGATGTCCTGAGCCTGCAGTTGGCCGCACACGAAGCATACCGCCAACATCAAAAAAATGACTTTCTTCATGGGTTGTAATAGTTTTTTAATTGTTTCATTGCTGCAAAAGTAATGTTTTTCTTTCATACCGCTACATGTTTCCGTCATAAATAATGTGAATTTTTCTGTATCTTCCGATGGAATGGACGTTTTTTGAGTGTGATGATGTTTCTGAGATGTATAAAAAGTGTATGAAAAGTGTATAAAAAGTGTATGAAAAGTGTATGAAAAGTGTATTTTTCACGGTCGGACTTGAATGGAGCAGAAATAGCTCATGCGCATACTGTTGAAAGGAGAATACACTTTCAAAATTATCAAAAGAGTATCAGAAATTGCAAAAAATCAAGAAAAAAGTGATAAAAGCATGGTTTATTAAGGAATAATTAGTATTTTTGTGCAAATTTTAGATATCAACCGATAATAGTCAACCAAACTCACTAAAAACAAAGTTATTATGAAAACAATGAGAATTTGGGCGCTCGCCGCCACCCTCGTATGCGGCACAATGGCAGTAAGTGTAGGACTGAGCTCATGCAAGAAGGCTAATGCTCAAGAGGAGGCCCCAGTAGAGCCCGTCACGTCGGTGTCGAGCACCGAGTTGATCCGCACCAGCCAGAGTTGGGACGGCGTAGAGCTGCCCGACTATCTGCAGGGTCGCCCCGAGTTGGTGGCCGTGAAGTACATCTTCCCAGCTGGCAAGAAGCTGGGTTGGCATCACCATCCCGTCATGAACTATGGCATCCTGGTGCAGGGCGAGCTCACCATCATCGGACTGGACGGCAAGATGAAGGTGGTGCATGAGGGCGAAGCCGTCGTGGAGATGGTGAACACGATTCACCACGGCGAGAACCGTGGCACAAAGGATGTTATCCTCTATATGTTCTACCTTTCACAGGAAGGCGAGGAGCTGGCTGTGCAGCATCCCGAGATACCGCTGGAATAAAGAGTGAAAAGTGAAAGAGTGAAAACTGAAAAATAGCAAATGATTTTATGGTACAGGATTTATATGTTTTGATGATCACGGCAGCTGTGGTCAGTATCGTGTTTAAGTTCTTGAAGCAACCTGTGGTGCTGGGTTATATTGTTGCCGGTGTGCTGATTGGCCCGAACCTCTATGGCGAGAACATTGTCAATGCTGACAACGTGAAGGCATGGGGTGACATCGGTGTGCTGTTTGTGTTGTTCTGCATCGGCCTGGAGTTCCGCCTGAAGAACCTCATCAGCAGCGGTAAGATTGCAGCCGTGGGTTCCATGACCATCATCCTGGGCATGATGCTCATGGGCTACCTCGTTGGCCAAGATGCCAATCTTGATATGATCAACTCACTGTTCCTGGCGGGTATGCTCTGCATGTCGAGCACCACGATTGTGATGAAGGTCATCGATGAGGCAGGTATGAGCAAGGAACGTTTCGTCAAGGGCGCTACCAGCATCCTCATCGTGGAGGATGTCGTGGCGGTGGTGCTCATGGTGTTGCTCTCCAGCATCGCCATCCGCCATCAGTTCGAGGGCGCGGAGCTGGTCAACAAAGTGGTCGTATTGGCTATCACCCTCGCGGTGTGGTTCATCGTCGGCATCCTTGTGATTCCCACGGTGCTGCGCAGGATCCAGAAACATCTGAACGACGAGACGTTGATCATCCTCGCCCTGGGCCTGTGCTTAGGCATGGTGCTGACGGCTGAGGAAGCCGGCTTCAGCAGTGCCCTCGGTGCCTTCGTGATGGGTTCTATCCTCGCCGAGACGGTGGAGGCCCACCGCATCGAGCACCTGATGTCGCCGCTGAAGAATGTCTTCGCCGCCATCTTCTTCATCTCCGTGGGAATGCTCATCAATCCCCCCACATTGGTGGAATATTGGAATAGCATCCTCTGGGTCAGCCTTGTGGTGATCGTCGGCATGATTCTCTTCGGCACCTTGGGTTGCTGGTGGGGTGGCGCTACGATGCGCGATTCCATGCTGACGAGCTTCTCGTTTGTACAGATTGGTGAGTTCTCGTTCATCATCGCTTCACTGGGTACCAGTTTAGGCGTTCTCGATCCTATCATCTATCCCATCATCGTGGCATCCAGTGTGCTGACCACGTTCCTCACCCCCTATATCATGAAGGCCGCTGTGCCCTGCTACAACTACCTCTACAAACACGCCTCTGCGAACTTCCGTGCTAAGATCGACCGGCGTGAGCAGGAGGTAACAGCAGCGGATACCGTCACCGAATCCGACGGCCCGTCGATTGCAGACAAGGCACGCCATGCCGTCCGTCATACCTACGTGACGAAGCATCTGGTCAATCTGTTGATCAAGAACATGAGTGCTCATGACAAATAGGTGATGAGCGAAAAGTGAAAGAAAGAAAACTGAAAAAAGAACTAACTATAACGTGCAACAAATCTACTAACATCTTGCGAGCGCGAGCTGCTGTTGCCGCCCGTGCGCTGCAAGGTGCAGCAGGTCTATTGCAAGGGCTATCCCACGCTGTTCCAGAAGGGACAGGTGAGCCTGGTCATCGACCTGACGGACTGCCTCACCCAGACGGACATCACCATATTCTACGAGGTGTCCGAGATCGTCACCGTGCTCACCGTCACCTCGACCTCTGCTGTCAGTCAAGTCCTGGACGAACAGCAACAGACGGGCGTGCTGTACGACTTGCTGGGTCGCCCCGTCGTTGGTAGTTCAACGCTCAAAGTTCAAGGTTCAAAGTTGACAAAGGGAATCTACATCTGCGACGGCAAGAAAGTGGTCAACTTATAAGGAGTAGAACAAGATGAGAGGGCGGCAGCAATGCCGCTCTTTCTTGTTGATGATGAGAACACACCTTTAGATTATTTTTAGTGATTTAACCCCATTTATCACCATATCTCAATTTTTTGCCGTATCTTTGTCGCCGAAATCAAACTTTTCAATTGTATGAAAACATCTTTAAAAGCTTCTTTTTACCTTTTCGCTATGGGTGCAGCACTCTTGACAGCCTGCACCTCAGTATCTCAGCAGACCGAGGAGGTCAATGACTCCACGACGCCCCTTCACCTGCTCAAACCTGAATACAAAGTGCCTTACGGCGAGCTCTCTGCCGATGACGTGAAGGCGGATCTGGAACGTGTCTTTGCCTACATCGACTCGGAACGTCCAGAAGATGTTTTAGTGGATGAGGATGGCAATAAGGTCACAGACAGTAAGCGTCTCAACCCATTGGAAGAGGGACTCCACCTGCAGCGCGGTGCTTTCCGTCTCGGTAGCTACGAATGGGGCATC
>CAJORF010000078.1 GCA_905236985.1 uncultured Bacteroidaceae bacterium
CCACCGCCTCGAAGGCCATCGCATGAAAACCGGTGGTCAGACTTTCCGCAAGATGGTTGGCGAACAAGTACTCCCCACCGATTTCCAGGTCTATTGCGATCCCACGCTCACCCACTATGGCGACCAGCCCCTCAATGGCGGCTACCGCTTTGACGATGAAGGTACGCGCGCACGCAGAGTTAATAATGTGGTGGATGGAGTGCTCAAGGAGTTTCTCATGAGCCGCGTTCCCCTCGACAGTTTCCCTCAAAGCAACAGCCACGGTCGTACGGCCGAAGGTGGCACTCCCGTCTCCCGCCAGTCCAACCTCGTCGTAGAGACACGCAAGCCCCACACCGAAGAACAGCTGCGACAGCTCCTGCGCGATGAAGCACGCCGTCAGGGCAAGGAATACGGCTATCTCTTCCAGAGCGTCAGCGGTGGCTACACACAAACGGGCGAGGGCAACAGCATCAATTCGTTCAACGTCACCCCCTTGGAAGTCTATCGCATCTTCGTTGATGGCCGCCCCGATGAACTTGTACGTGGTGTTGACCTCATTGGCACGCCGCTCTCCATGTTCTCCAACATCACAGCTGGCGGCGACACCCCCTCCACCTTCATTGGTGTCTGTGGTGCCGAGAGTGGCTGGGTTCCCGTTTCCGCCACCTCACCTATGGTCTTCTGCTCTAAGATTGAGACACAGCGTCGTCAGGAGAAGAGCGCATTGATGCCTGTGCTTACGGCACCGGCTATGACCCAAACACCCGACAATGTCAGGGCTCAACACATGTCACCCTCTCCTATGATGGGAAGTGAGGAGGCGGTCTTCGCAGCTCTTCAGGATGAGATGCAACGCAGCATGGACAGCCTCCGCATCGAAGGCCAGCCCGCACCCTTCATCATCGACTATCGCCTGCAACGACGTCGCCAGTTTGAGGTTTCGGCCTCATTTGGCGAGATCACCAATTTGGAAGCCACGCCCTGGTCACAGAAGTTCGATGCCGAAGTGATCTTGGGCGACTATCAATACAGCAGCCTGCGGGAGCCCGAGTCAGGAATGCGCGGTGTGTCCGTCCCCATGGCAGCAGACTACGACAACCTGCGTCGTCAGGCCTGGTTTGCTACTGATGCCCGCTACAAACAGGCTATCGCCTCACTCGAAAACAAACGCCAGCAACTGAAGAAAGTGCAGCTGCCCGCAGACGAAGCCATCCTCCACGACCTCCTTCCCGCACAGCCCGTCACCAGCATACAGCTTCAGCCACGTGAGTTCTGCGACACGCTTGCCGATGACTTGGCCAACTACCTCCGTCGCCTGTCGGGTGTCGCCAAGGAATTTCCCGCGCTCATCCTCAGCGAGGCCAACATGAGTCAGCACCAAGCCTATATCTACCGCCTCACTTCCGAAGGCGTGCGTGTGGCACAGCTTCAGGACGACATCAGCTCCATCGTCTTCCGCTTCGCTTTCGCACGCGGCATCAGCCCTCTCTCTTGGAGCCATGACTACGCCTCTCCCTCCGAGCTGCTGGCTGATAGCGCCCGCTTCACCAAGAGGGCACGCGAATACGTTGCGCTACAGCACAAGCTTTTCTGCGACTCCATCGCTGAGGAAGACTATTATGTAGGTCCCGTACTTTTTGAGAACGGAGCAGCAGGTAGGATTATCTACAACCTTACCAGTGGCGACCGCCATAACTTCCGTGCCTGGCATCCTTACCTCCGCAGCGACAGAGCCATTTTTTCCAAACTCAACCGTAAGATTGTAGATGACAAGATCACCATCCGTCAGGATCCTACGCTCACGACATGGAACGGTCATGCACTCGTAGGCGCTTATACCGTTGATGCCAATGGTCAGGCACCGCAGGCCGTCACCCTCGTCGATCATGGTATCTTCCGTGCCCAGCTCTGTGGTAGCACACCGGCCCTCGGCACGTCGAAGCCCACAGGCAACCTGCGCTTCAACAAACCCAACACATGGAACGGAGCCTTGGCGGCCAGCACGGCACCAGGCGTTATCCGCGTAGAGAGCAGCAAGACCCTACCGCTCAAGAAGATGCGCAAGCAGCTCCTGCGCGACGCACAGCGCGAGGGCTACAACCATGCCTACATTGTGCGTAAGGATGCCCTCTACCGCGTCAACGCCAAGGACGGCAGCGAGAAACCGCTGCGCAAGCCCAACATCAGCCCAACCCTGAACATGATGCGCCACATCAGCGCCCTCTCCACCGAGCAGACAGATGTCGTCAACAGCGAGGACGGAGGTGCACGCTTCACCATCGTAGGGCCCAAGGCCATGCTCCTCAACGATGTGGAAGTGCCAATGACCACACCGGAACAGCCCGCCAAGATTCCTCTTACCTTCCCATTATTCAGGAATGAAAAATGATGGAGTGAAAAGTGAATAATCATCCCTTCCCCTTACTCAACATCCACACCCATCATCCCCTTCCCGAAGGTGAGGTCACAGTGCCTGCCTTCGGGCTTCATCCATGGTATCTCGATTCTCATCGGCTGGCCGATGAACTATCAGGGCTAAAGCAACATCTAATGAACGCCACAACACTCCAGCCTTCCCCCTCCCTTACGGGAGGGGTCGGGGGTGGGGCTTTCATCGGTGAGTGTGGGCTCGACCGCGTTTGCTCCACGCCCTACGCACTCCAGTTGTCTGCCTTTGAAGCACAGATTGCGCTGAGCGAAGAACTGCATCGTCCCCTCCTCCTTCACTGTGTCCGCGCCCTCGATGATGTCCTGCGTTTGAAACGTGGCACCACGCAACCTTGGATCTGGCACGGCTTCCGTGGCAAGCCCCAGCAGCTGCACCAGCTCCTCGACCACGGTTTCTACGTCAGCTTTGGCTTCCGTCACAACGCCGACAGCCTCCGCCTTTGTCCTCCAGATCACCTTTTCTTGGAGACCGATGACAGCCCCGCCCCCATCGCTCCCCTATATGCAACCGTGGCCCCAATACGCGAGACCACGGTTACCGATCTTTGCCAGCAAGTTTGGCAAAACCTTCAGATGCTTTAGGAGCCTTCCCGCACGATATAGGCAGATGGCAACTCTTCCTGATTATTTGCATCTACTTGTTCACGCATCTCAACCTTGGTGCCTGAAGCATCGATGGAGACGAATCGAACAGAGGTGCGACCAGGCTGCTTTCTTTTTTCCTCCTGCATGCTGACCAATGAGGCTTCTGTGTGCTCTATGAAGTGCTGCACAGAGTCTTTCATATCTTCGGTATAGCTGATTTGACTCTTGTCAAGGGAGTATTCCCAACTCGAATCGTAATATCTGTAGAGTGAGTCACCTCGCAGTTCCCAACGACCGGAAGTTATATTTTCAAGGATCAACTTGCCAGAGTACAGCGTGGCAGGATAGTATTGTTTTATGGTGTGGAAGAAAGTATGATCTTTCAAGAACTCAATACCTTCGAAACGACGATCATTGTCCATGCTCACCCATCGTCCCAAAAGGTCACGCTCTTTCAGCGGACGGCCTGTGCGTTCCTGCTTCTTGATATATTCTTCCAGTTCCTGATCTGTGATACCCATGAGGAACTTACACTGATCACTGGTGTGCTGCCACTCATTGGCGGTCTCGTTTAAGAATTTCTGCCGACGGGGTGACAGTTGGATGAAGAAAACAACTCGCGGGTCACGCAGCTTCTCCCGTAGGAAAGTTGCATATTCAAACTCCGATTCTCCAGACCAATCTTTTCTCAACAGTTCATAATATTCCTCTATGGGCACAGGTTCCTGCCAAATGGTGGTGCTAAAGGATTGGATGGTCAAACGGCGTTTGTAGAAGAACTCTTCCACAAGGTCTATGAACTTCGGATTATCGATGTTCTTCCAATTATCCTGACTATTGAGGAAGGTGCGCTCCTTGGAGTCGTCGTAAACATTACGCCCCCCCTCATTTTGAATAATGAAATCCAGTACTGCTTGAAGGCTGTCCACGGGTATAGCTTCTATTTCATCCAAGTGGTTGAGAACGAAGAGGGCAAGCTGAAAACTCTCGTCTTCATCCTTGGCTAACTGGCGAAACGATTCCACATAATCATCAATATCATGAATCACCATCATGGCTGTCTGCCTTCCATCTTGACGCTCTTGGTAAAGATCCACATAATGAGCCGTACCAAAAGTAAGTATGATGGACAAGGTGGTGGCAAAGAAAGTCATCAGCATTTCCTTGGCCATGTTGGGGTCCTTGAACACCATCAAGAATTTGGGCACCTTAATTTTATTATTCATAAAAAGTCTGACTTAGGAGATTAAAAATCATAGCCGTAACGCTCCTTGGTAATCTGCGCGAGGCTCTTGCCACGGGTGTTGGGACAGCCGATGACGCCGATGACAAGTGAGAGGAGCAAAAGGGCAATCATGCAGTAGGCTGCCAGCGTAAAACCCTCGCCGTTCTCGCCATAGATATAGGTGAAGACGAGACCCCAGATGGCAGAGAGGCCGCGGACGACGAAGAACATCAGACCCTGGGCACCGGCACGGAACTTGGCGGGGAAGAGCTCACTGCCCCACAAGGCGTAGAAGATCTGAACGCTCAAGCCGCCGTTGATGCCCCAAAGGATGGAGAAGGCCCACAAGCTACCCAAACCCGTAACGCCCTTGATGATCACCAGCCACGTGGCTATGGCTGCCACTAAGCCCAGTACATAGAACAACTTATGCGGCAGTCGGTCGATGAGGAACGACAGGCCGAAAGTGATGGCCACAACGGTGAACCAGCCTGCACAGCTCAGCATATTGGCATACTCGTTGCTGACTCCTCCTGCCGTCTCATAGATGTGCGGCTGGAAGAAGCCCATCACGGAGGCAACGAGATTCCAGGTCAAGTAGATTGAGGCCAGAAAGACTACCGTGCGCACGGCAATCTTGTTGGTGAAGAGCAACTTGATATTATCCACTATACTACTCTTCTTCTCATGGGTGGCCGTAAATTCAGAGCTCTCATCGAGTCGCCTCTGCAGCAGCCACGCAACCAGTGCTACCACGAATAGTGAGAAGAACACGACACGCGACGAGAACACGTTGAGCGCATCGCCGGCAATGTCAGCACCACCTATAGCGCGAGCCAGCGACTCCACCCAGCCGAAGAGGTAACCGCCAGGGGCGAAGAACATGCCCAGCAAGAGGATAATCATAGGTCCGAAGCCCCACGACATCTGCGAGATGCAAATATTACGTCCGCGGTTATTTACTTCCGAACTCTCAGAGATATAGGTCCATGAAGCTGGCACCCCAATGCCTACGCTGATGCCGGTTACAAGGAAGCCTGCCAATAGCATCGGAAAATTAACGGAGCACATGACGATGAGCACGCCGGTCATATAGACAAGCAGATTGTACGTAAAGATGAACTTGCGCCCAAACCTATCGGCCAGGAAGCCGCCGATGATGGCACCTATCGCAGCGCCCAAAGCGTTTGCGCTGATAAAGTTCAGCCAACCAAGATGCAGTTCCGACAGGCCCAGGTACTTCTGCCAAAGCGTCAAGCCACTGGCACCCGCCACGATAGCCCCTGCATCCAAATAATTAGTCAAAGAGACCGCAATGGTACTCTTTAAAGAAGATTTTTTACTCATAGTGTTAATGTACTTAGTTATTCTTATTGCGTTTTCAATTGAATCATTTTTCAGTTTTAAACCATCTTTGAGTGAATGGATTAATCTTATTACTGATGAACACATATTAGCTTTTTGCTAAAGACACTCTTAAAGACATTCTTAAAGACATTCTTAAAGACATTCATTTTGCAGCAACCTGCTGCAAAATGTTTTCCTTGGAATCTGCAACAACTTGCTGCAAAGTTTCCATAATACC
>CAJORF010000079.1 GCA_905236985.1 uncultured Bacteroidaceae bacterium
TAACTTTGCCGCGAAATTAGTTTAGCAGACTCGTGAGTGACTGATTTTGTCCGATGCTGCTGACTGAATTTCGCCCGACGGGGGCACAAGCATCTTTGGGAGCCGAGCCTAAGTGAAGCATGACAAAGGAGAGTTTCGAGCATTATGGAGAAGAGGAACTCTTTTCTGAACACGGTGAACATTGAGCGTAGCAGGGATGGTGTGGAATACCATCCGCTCATTCCCTTCCTGCCGGAAAATGCCAAGGTGCTGTTTCTGGGTAGCTTTCCCCCACAGCGCAAGCGGTGGTGCATGGACTTCTATTACCCGAACTACATTAATGACCACTGGCGCATTGAGGGGCAGATATTCTTTGGTGATAAGAACCATTTCGTGGATGTCGAGGCCAAGCGTTTTAAGCTCAATGAGATAGTGACATTCTGCCAGGAAAAGGGTCTCGCTTTCTTTGATACCTCTACCGCTATCCGTCGTTTACAGGATAATGCTTCGGATAAGTTCTTAGAGGTGGTGCAACAGACAGATATTCGTGCCTTGATGTTGAAACTGCCACATTGCCGGGCCATCGTCACAACAGGCGAGAAGGCCACCGACACCATCTGTGCCTCGTTGCATATCGCCAACATTCCCAAAGTCAATAGTTTTGTCGCAATCCCTGATTTGTTCAATCGTGATGGTGAACAGGTCTTGCTCTATCGTCTGCCTTCTTCCTCGCGTGCCTATCCTTTGTCATTCGAGAAGAAGGCAGAAGCGTATAGATATTGCTTTAAAAAGTTGGAGATGGTCTGAGATGATGACGAATAGAGAAATTATCGCTTATATGGAATCGCTGCGCAATGAGGAGCAGCGACGGATACTCATGGGTTTCTTTAAGACGGGACCTGGTGAGTACGGTGAGGGCGATGAGTTTCTGGGGCTGAAGGTACCACAGACGAGAGAGATTGTTAAGGCTGTAGCTAAGGACTTTCCGTTGAATGAGGTGCCTGAACTGTTGATGTCGAAATGGCATGAAGTGAGGTTGTGCGGGCTGCTGATACTTGTGGATAAGTTTGAACGTTTGGCGACGAAGCGATTGGCTAATGATCCCCATGCCATCAATGGGCGCGATGAAATTGTGACCAAGTATCTAAAGTATGCAGAACGGGCGAACAACTGGGATCTTGTGGATCTCTCAGTTCATAAGATTTTAGGACATTGGTTGCTGTTGCCAACCTTCCTGGGGATAGATGATGGTTTAAAGGATTCCTTGGACTATAAGAGAACAGTGCTGGATGACCTTGCAGCGAGCGACAATCTGTGGAAACAGCGCATGAGCATGGTCTGCACATGGAAGACTTCGCAGCAGGGCGATCCATCGTGGTGTTTGAGGTATGCAGAGATTCATCTGCACCATCCGCACGACCTGATGCACAAGGCTGTGGGCTGGATGTTGCGTGAGATGGGCAAACGTGTATCAATGGATCTGCTTCGAGACTTCCTCAGCCAGCATGCCCATGAGATGCCTCGCACCATGCTGCGCTATGCCATCGAGAAGATGCCAGAAACAGAGAGGAAAGACTGGTTATGCCGAGAGTGAAAGAAGGTGTAGCAGCGGTTGAGTGAAGTAAAGGGGCAGTAATCGCTTTAAAAGTTCTCCGCTTTGATCTGGAAATAGCTCTGCGGATGGTCACAAGTTGGACAGACCTCGGGAGCCTGCTTACCGATGACGATATGTCCGCAGTTGGAACATTGCCAGATGACATCACCCTCGCGTGAGAAGACAATGGCATCTTCGATGTTCTTCAGCAACTTGCGGTAGCGCTCCTCATGATGGCGCTCGATGGCTCCCACCAATTCGAACTTCTCGGCAATCTCATCGAAGCCTTCCTCACGGGCCTCCTTGGCCATGCGGGCATACATATCTGTCCACTCGAAGTTCTCGCCGTTGGCGGCATCGGCCAGATTCGTCTTTGTGTCGCTTACGCTGCCGCCGTTCAGGTACTTATACCACAGCTTGGCGTGTTCCTTTTCGTTGGCTGCCGTCTCCTCGAAGATGGCAGCTATCTGTACATAGCCGTCTTTCTTTGCCTTTGAGGCAAAGTAAGAATACTTGTTACGAGCCATGCTCTCACCAGCAAAAGCCTCCTTGAGGTTCTGCTCGGTCTTGGTTCCTTTCAATTCTTTCATAGGTAGAAAAAGATAACAGGTGATTCGAAATAACGGTTGCAAATATAGTGGTATTTCTGTAGAAACTTTCAAAAGTGACAAAAAAACTGCTACTTTTGATGCTATTTCACCTTTTTTCACTACTTTTGTGGCCAAAGATGATGTCGGAGCCCTTTTCTACTCCGAAAATGTCCAATCTAATGAGAGCTTTTAAGGTCGATATTCTTGTCTCGATGGTGTGTCTGCTGATGCCCCTCGGTGTAAGGGCGCAGGTTTACCACGGAACAACGGGGCTGCTTCAGGTACCCAGTGCTGAGACGGATTCAGCAGGCACTTTCCGAGGAGGCTTGTTCTACTTGGATCGCCGCTTCACCCCCTCTAAGTATGGTGACTACAACACGTTCGGCTACACGATCGGCATCACGGCATTCCCGTGGCTCGAGGTGTCCTATAGTGCCACGATGCTGAAATACGTTATCGAAGGTCTCAGTTCCGAACCGCGCTATTACAATGAGGATCGACACGTCAACGTCAAGCTGCGACCGCTGAAGGAAGGTCGATGGTGGCCTGCCATTGCCGTTGGCATGGATGATATTGGGCGCTTCGCGAGCATCAAGGATGGGCTCAACGGGAATAATTTCTTTCAGAACATCTATATCGTCGGCTCGAAGCATTTTGAACTCGGAGGCAACCAGTTAGGTGTGCATTTGGCCTATCGCTATTATACCACTTCTGGCAATACCGACCGTCGTGGCCTCGCAGGCGGTCTCACGTTCCGTCCGGTCTTTTTCCGACCCCTGCGAGTCGTAGCTGAGTGGGATGGGGTAGGAGTGAATGTGGGTGCTGACGTCCTGCTGTGGCAACGCCTGTTCATCCAAGCCTCCCTGGTCCATGGTCGCGGTTTCATGGGGGGACTGAGCTATCGTTATACGATTCCGCATTGATTAGCAGTTCTCTACACGTATATACGTACATCCTTGCACGTCTATTCGTACATCCTTACACGACCATACGTGTGACCTTGAACGAATATACGTATGTCCAGACGTGCGAAAAGATAAATTTTAATATTGGTGTCCGCTAAAAGTTGACATCAAGAAGAACTACACGTCAGAGGTTGACCTGAGCGTCACCTATCACATCAGCGTCTATGACCTCAGCGGCAAGATGATAGGACAGGCGACGGCTGTGGAGGGGATGACGAGAGTGGAATGTAGTGGCAGCAGCGAGAAGGTTGTCATCGTGAAAGTGGGCGAGCGGAGTGTAAAGGTGATGAGGTAAGGAAATGAATTGTGAGACATTCGAGAAACAGTGGGCTTTTGCGGGTGCACTATGCTTTACTCTTTGCGTTTCCACGTCTGTGTAGCATGAAAGACACCGAGGTAGCCGCGTACCTTTAAGACCTTGCCATCGAGCCAAATGGAGCACTTGTAGGTCTTGCCGGATTTGGGGTCATAGACCTTGCCCCCTTCATACTTCTTGTCCTTCTTGGTGAGTCCGCTGAGCAGGTCGATGCCCAAGAGCTTGCGGTTCTTGAGGGCAGCATCGGGGTTGTGCTTGTCGCGGGTGTCTGGTCCTTGTTCCAGCCAGATGACCTTACCGTTCACCTTCCCATTCGACTCGTAGATTTCTACCACGCCGTCGCCGTCGCCTGTGATCCATTTTCCGAAGATGTCCTGTGCGCTGGCTGAGAATGAAAGCATAGCGACTGCTAATGCCAGAAAAACTTTTTTCATAGTTGTGTATCCTTTCTTTTTAGATGCTTGTTTATGATGATGTGATTATTTCTTCATAATTTCGTAGAGTTTTTGCATATCAAGATGCTGGCGGACGTGGTCGGCGAGGCGGTTGTACTGCACTTCCTTGAACTCGCTGTAACTCTGAACAGGCGCGGCAGTGGAGGCCTTGTCCCTGAGCAGGTAGTCGATCACTGGAGCGTTGTCAAGTAAGCCGTGGATGTAGGTGCCTATACAGTGGTCGGCCTGAAGGATAGCCTGATCAGTATCGCTGACGCCTTGGTGGATCTCGTAACCTCGGCACTCCTGTCCGTCGAAGAGGAAGGTCACCTGCTGGGTCTTTTTCTCTGAGGTCATGGTGGTGGTTATGGGCAGCAGGCCGAGTCCGGGTAGGCTGGCTATTGAGCCTTCGATGCCGTCGGGATCGTTGACCGACTGCCCGAGCATCTGATAGCCGCCACAGATGCCGACAACTGTTTTGCCTTCGCGATGAGCGCGTTGTATGGCTTGTGCACAGCCGTTGCGCCGCAATTCCAATAGGTCGTCCAGTGTGGCTTTCGTGCCAGGCAGTATGATGATATCCGCGCGACTAATGTCATCCACATTATTCGTATAGAAGAGGTTGACGCGCGGGTCACGTTCAAGAGTGTCGAAGTCCGTGAAGTTGCTGATGTGGCGCAGCAACACTACAGCCACATTCACTTTCCCTTCAGCCAACTGTCGTTGTTTCTGCTCGAGGCTGACGCTGTCCTCCTCTTCGATATGAATATCTTTATAATAAGGTATTACGCCGAGGACAGGCACTCCCGTGAGCTCTTCGAGCATACGACGGCCATCGTCAAAGAGGCGCAGATCGCCACGGAACTTATTGATGATGATACCTTTGATACGTGCACGATCTTCCGGAGTCTGCAAGGCAATGCTGCCATAGACGGAGGCAAAGACACCACCGCGGTCGATGTCCGCCACGAGGATGACGGCGGCATCAGCATGACGCGCCATTGGCAGGTTAACAATGTCCGTGTCGCGTAGGTTCAGCTCCGATATGCTCCCAGCCCCTTCCATTACGATGGGATTGTAATGGGTGGAGAGGCGGTCGTAAGCATCGCAGACTTCTTTGCGAAAGTCCCCCCTCCTCCAATAATCATACGCACTGCGATTCCCGATGGGCTTGCCGAGGAGCACCACTTGGCTGGTGTGGTCAGAATTAGGCTTGAGTAGCAGCGGATTCATGTCCGTGTGGCATGGGATGCCAGCAGCTTCCGCCTGCACAGCTTGAGCACGCCCAATCTCCAGTCCTTCAGGTGTCGCATAGCTGTTCAATGCCATATTCTGCGCCTTGAAGGGAGCGGGATGATAGCCGTCCTGCCTGAAGATGCGACAGAGGGCCGTTGCAATGACGCTCTTGCCTACATCGCTGCCTGTGCCGGCAAGCATAAGAGAAGAAAGGATTCCATCCCCCGCATTCCCTTGTAGGGAGGGAGTAAAATGTTTTGAAGAAGGAGAAAACTCAGAAGTCAATGGTAATTGTTCCTTCCCGATAAGGGAGGGAAGGGAGAGGGTCTTCTTTATTGCCTTTATCAATAGATCATCTTCTTCCCTCGTCTGTGCCGCTACCCGGAAATGGTATGGCGTGAGACCTTCGAAGTTGGAGGCATCACGGATGAGAATGCCGTGGCGGGTGGCAAGTTGCTCTTTGAGTTCAGTAGCTGTGATGCCCAAGCTTTCATCGAGACGGCAGAGCATGAAGTTAGTTTGAGTAGGCTCCACGCTGACACCGGGGATGGCATTAAGGGCATCATGTAAACGCTGAGCCTCAGCGAGATAAGCCGTCAAGTCGGGGATAACTTTCGTATGATGCTTCAGCAACCAAGTCGCGGCTTCGATGGCAATTGCGTTCACTGACCATGGGTGCAAGCGCAGCCTTAGTGTGTTAATCAACGGCGCAGCACCCACGACATATCCAATCCGCAGACCTGGGATGCAGAAGGTCTTCGTCAGTGAGTGGAGCTGAAGAATATTGCCCGCCGCCACCGCCTCAGCCGGCGTGAGCAGCGGTTCCAAGGTATAGTCCTCATAGGATTGGTCGAGGACAAGCATACGATACTTGGAGGCCAGACGCAGCACATCGGACTTGGGCAGGACTGTGCCAGTGGGATTGTTGGGATTACAGAGCCAGAGAGAGGTATCAGCAACCTCACAGTCAGCAGACCCACCCCTCTGCCCCTTTTTTGTGGGGAGGGGAATAGATACCACCGAGAGGCCAGCTATCTTACAAGCATCTGCATATTCGCTAAATGTAGGTGAACAGATAGCAGCCCTTGTAAGGTTACTATTCCCCTCCCTTAAAGTTAGGGGCAGGGGGGTGGGTCTTGTTATCATATAAATCGCCTCCGTAGCTCCGCTGGTCACCAGCACGCAATCCTGTTCCACTCCGCATCTCTCGGCTATCAGTGCTTCCAGTGCTTGCGGTTCAGGTTCTGGGTAGGAACCGATGGCATCGAGGCGAGTGGCCAGATATATCTTCAGCTTGTCGAGGTCGGCGTGACTGAAGATGTTGCTACTGAAATTATGTCGGATGCCGCTGTAGCGGTAGGCATCGTCACCATGTCCTTGTATCATGTCTTCTCTTTTCTCTATGACAAAGTCGTTCTATCCGCCCAGTACCAGTGTGTATAACCAGCAAGGACATTTTTGTATTTATAAAGGGGTGTTTCCACATCCTCTCCAGTAGCCCGCTGTTGAAGACAGATGCGTTCCACTGTCGATGGCAGCGATTCCTCGCGAATGGTTGAGTAGTGGAACTCATGTCCTTTGAAGAGCGAACCGTTCCACTGCATTTTTCGGTATCCAAGGTGCAAACGGGCACCCTGCATCGTCGCACTCATGGGTAGCACATCACACATGGGTACGCCGTCGATGTCGTGGCAGAGGTACATGAAGCCTCCACATTCAGCCACGATGTGTCCACCCGCTTCGGCATAATCGCGAATGGCCTGACGCATCGGTTGATTGGCGGCTAACTCTTGTGCAAAAAGTTCCGGGTAACCGCCTGGCAGGTAAAGGAGGTCGCAGGCGGGCAGTTCGTGGTCGTGCAAAGGCGAGAAGAAATGTATGGTGCCACGTGCTCGCAGGGCATCGAGGTTGGCGCGATAGGTGAAATTGAAAGCCGCGTCGCGGGCAATGGCAAAGGTCTTACTGACAACACCATGAGAATGAGAGGAAACAGAATCGGAAGAGGTCGGTTCTGAAATCGTTGCTCTTTGGATGTTGTTTGATGCCTCGCAGGCCGAGGCAAGCAGCGAGGATGCTCCTTTCTTCACCACCTCATCAGCCCTCTGTATCAGTTGTTCCATTCGATCGCGTTCCTCGATGGTCAGGCCAAGGTGACGGCTGGGAATGGCAAGGGCTTCGCAACGGGGTAATGATCCCATACAAGGAACGCCGACATCTTCGCAGGCACGGCGAAGCGTGGCAAGCTGTCTGTCGCTGGCCACAAAGTTAAATACGACGCCTGCCAGGCGTAACGCCGGGTTAAAATGGCGGAAACCGTGAATGAGAGGTGCCACGCTGTAAGCCACGGCACGGGCATTCACCAACAGCAAAACGGGCACGTCCAGGAGCATGGCCACTTCAGCAGCACTGCCGCGAGAGCCATCATAGCCATCAAACAGGCCCATAGCTCCTTCGATAACACAGACATCGGCATCGTCGCCATAATGATGAAACAATTCCCGTACATGTTCAGGTGAGGACATGAAAGTGTCGAGGTTCACTGACTCAACACCCGATGCCTGATGATGAAAGAGCGGGTCGATATAGTCGGGACCGCATTTGAAAGGCTGCACGCGCAAACCTCGATCGCGCAGAACCCTCAACAGGCCCATCGTGAAAGTGGTCTTGCCACAGCCCGACGTGGCGGCTCCAATCAATAGGTTAAACTTAGCCATATATCTGTCTTTATTGCTTCAATAACTCAATTGCCATTTCACCCTTGGGAAACGCGCGGCGACAGTGCTGAAGACAGAGCTCTCGGATGCGCTCGAAGAAGACGGGTGGCATCACATCCCATAGCTCACGGGCCATAGTGATGTCGTTGAGAATGTGAGCTGCATTGGAAACGCCCACCTCAGTTGCCACTGTAGCGAGGAATGACTTGTTCATCAGCACCTTATGGGAGTGAGTGTCGAGGTGGCCTTCAGCCAGTTTCACAGCCTTGCCTATCATAATGCCCAGCACTACACGCTTGAAGCCCAAGGTGCTGGCTTTCTCGAGACTGGCCCCGATGAAGTTGCCGTAGTGGATCACGCGTAGAGAGGGCTCTTGCGACAACAGCGCTTCCTCGCCACGTTTACCCGAGGCCAGACCGATAGCTTCGCAGCCCAAGGCTCGCGCCACTTCCATCTCGCGTCCTATGCTTTCTATGAAGGCGTCGTTGGAGAGGGGCATAACGATGCCTGAGGTTCCGATAATACTGATGCCATCGACCACGCCTACCCGTTCGTTAAAGGTTCGCTGCGCCAGTTCACGCCCGTTCTCCACCGAGATGGTAATGTCAACGTCCTCGTCTGTCAACGCACGCACCGCCGCCGTCATCATCTGTCGCGGCACAGGGTTGATGGCCGGCTCGCCAACGGGAATACCAAGACCAGGCAGTGTCACACGTCCCACGCCTTCGCCTTGAAGGAAGCGGATAAAAGACCCATCCCTGACCTCTCCCTGACGGGAAAGGCTACGGGTAGGCGAGCTCTGCTCGGGAATGAGCGGGGGGGGGGTCTTCACCTTCGCGCTAATCCTACACCCCCGCGTCACGTCAGGGTCATCGCTAAAGTCCTTGATGACAGTAGCTTCGCCCTCGCCGACGCTTTCGATATCCACCAGCACGCTCTCGCCGTCGGGCAGCTGTACCCAAACCGCCTCTTCCTCTTCACCCTGCAACGTCAGCATTGCCGCCGTGACAGCAGCCGTAGCACATGTGCCGGTAGTGAGGCCGCTTTTCAACGGAAAGAAGTCGGGCAGCAGACGCTCGATGGCCCGACGGAGACCATGAGGGCCATTGATGAATGTATAATTGATAGGGTATAGTGTATAATTGATGGTGGGGCACTTCAGTGCGATGACTCTCATGCCTTTGGCTCTCGCCGCGTTCACCTTTTCACTGAAGCCACCGCTTTCACCGCTCTCTTTCAGGAGAATGGCATCGGCGTCAACGTCGATTGTACTGCCATCCTCATAGTAACAAAGTTGGTTTTCATCGGCTCCTTGTGCCTTTGCCAGCGTTATGGAACTCTCTCGCTTAAGAATACGATAAAAGACCTTAATACCTTTTGCCTCAAGATATTTCAGCTTGCTGATGCTCTGAACACCCGTGGTGGCCAAGAGCGTGTGAACATCTGTCGGCACCTGAGAATAATCGTCTATCCAGGTGATACTTGGATCACGAGACGGGTAAACTCGGTCGTAACGGATAAGTGGCAACAGCAACTGTGCTGTCACTGCAGCGACAGTCTTATGGAGGCGTGTAGCAAAAGGATGAGCAGCATCAACGATTAGGCGAATATCATGGCTAATGCAGAACTGCTGCATGGCTTCACCATCCATGGCTCCTTCGAGGGAAATGCCGTTGTGCAAGGCCAGCTCCTGCTCACCCGTCTTTGTGGAATAGAAGAAGGGCTTACCAGCCACCTCCAACACCGCCACTGCCTTGCGGCCTTCTGTCGTACCTCCGAAAACTAATATCATTGCAACAGGCGATAGAATGTTGGTTCGTAATCCGCGGGCATCAGCTCAGGATGGAAGATAGCGATGAGGTCGGACAGGATGAGGTCAGGAGCTACGGGCGAGAGTTCGTAGTAAGGCGTCTGCTTCATGTTGCAATAGATGACCTTCTTCTCGCGAAAAGCACGGAAGAGCTCGTTGCGCGGCTCACTGGCCTTCAGCGCCTCGTAGGAGAAATCACCAGGGAAACTGTTGAGGATGCGCCAGTAGTCGGCATTGGCTGCCACGGCATAGAGCTGCTCGAACTCGATATTCACGCCACCGGTGTTATCGTCTTTGATGACGTAGTCAGCACCCGCATCACGGAAGAGCTCCGCAAGTGTGCTCTGACCGCCTACAGCGTACCAGTTGCCACCGTGCATCTCACCCGAGAAGACGGTGGGCTTTTTAGTTGACGAGTTATTTGCTTTATTATTCAAATTGACAACTTGTTGTTTTAACGTATTATATCTGCTTTCAATTCCCAAAAAGATGGAATCGGCCTCAGCTTCCTTGCCAATGAACAAGCTCACAAACTTTATCCATTCTGCCTGTCCGAGAGGGTGTAGTTCCTTATAGCCGAGGTGCGGGATGAGCGTGATGCCCGTCTCCTTAATTACATCGTAGCCACCGCGCTTGAAAGGCGAGATGAAGATGACATCGGGCTGGGCAGCCAGGATGAGCTCCGTGTCGAAGTTGCCTTCCATGCCAATCTTGACCATACGACCGTCCTTCACGCGCTCGCGCACATCCTTATTGAATAAGTTCTTTGTTCCTGTGACGCCGCGCACCACGTCCAAGGCCTCCAAGGCTGTGAAGTTAGATAACTGGAGCATAGTCATGACGATGGTGCGATCAACTGGCACACTAACGGCGGTGTAACCATCTATCCCGTTGAACGTTGATTGTTGAGCGTTTAAGCCATTAGGAATGAGGGCAAAGTGATAGCTTACGGGCATCTTGTCCTCCTCAGTTTGCGGATCGGCCACATCGACGAGGCGGATACCATTGTCGAGAGTGCGCACCGTGAAGCCTTTGGCATAATGCAGCTCCATCGTGTCGGCTGCGATGCGCTCTGCTTGCGATGCAGAACGGTTGCTTTGGCCACAGGAAACGAAAGAAAGGATTAAACTGAAGATAGCAGATGTTAAACAGGCATATCTCATAACTTCTAAAGTTTATTGGTTTTAAATTTCTTTCTAAACAGCACAGCGGCAATAACCGGCGCTCCGACGAGAGCCGTGACGCTATTCACGGGAAGGGCGCCCTCGAAACCAGGCATACGTGCGATGAGGTTACACAATAAGGCGAGTGCTCCGCCAAAAAGGAGCGTAGCGGGCATAAGGATACGGTGGTCGCTGGTGCGGAACAAGGCACGGGCAAGATGAGGCACAGCCAAGCCAATGAACATGATAGGGCCGCAATAGGCCGTGACGATGGCCACGAGGATGCCGGAGGATAGGATGACAAGCGAGCGGGCTCGCTGTATGTTGAGACCGAGGTTACGGGCATAGGCATCGCCGAGCAGCAGGAGGTTCATGGTTTTTACGAGCAACATGCTCAGCGGCAACAGGATGGCCATGAGCGTCACGAAGAGTACCATCTGATCGCCTGAAACACGGGCAAAGGAGCCGAGACCCCAGACGACGTAAGCCTTGATGTCCTCCTCATTGGAAAAGAACTTCAACACGCCGATGATGGCATTAGCTAAGTAGCCGATCATCACGCCGATGATAAGCAAAGTAACACCTGATTCCACGCGCTGCGCTATCCATACGATGAGACCCATCACGGCCAGAGCACCTATGATGGCAGCCACAGACATAGCCACATCGCCGAGATACCCCAAACGACTAAGAGCCACACCGCCCAGCGAACCAGACATGAGCACCACGAGTGCTACGCCCAGCGAAGCACCGTTGGAAATGCCAAGCACTGAAGGACCGGCCAACGGGTTGCGGAAAACAGTCTGCATCTGCAAACCACTCACCGCCAAGCCTGCTCCTGCCATCAAAGCCGTCAACGCCTGCGGCACACGCGAGCTCCAGATGATATTGGACCAAATGGATTCGGTTGAGGACTGAGTACTGAAGTCTGAGGGGGAGAAGAGGATGCTGAGGACATCACGCATGGGAATCTTCACCGTACCCAACAGCAGGTTCAGCACGAAGAGCACAAGGATCAAACCTATGAGTAGAAGAAAAGAGGCGGATCGTTTCATGCTTCAGCTTTTCGGAAGAGGTGAGAGAAGTGACGGTCGTAGAGAGCGGAGAGGCCTGCGCGGTTGTCAATGGCTTCGCCCACAACGAGCATAGTGGTAAGGGTGAGGTGGTTGTCGTGGACAATGCGCGCGAGGTCTTTCAACTGGCCACGATAGATGCGCTGGTCTGGCCAGGTAAGATGGTAGCAGGCCGCCACGGGTGTGTCCTCTGGGTATTCCATCAATAGCTCGCGCTGAACATCATCGACGATGGCGGCGCTGAGGAAAATGCACATGGTGGACTGTGAGCGTGCCAGCAAATGCAACTGTTCCTTCTCGGGCATCGGCGTACGCCCTTCACCACGGGTGAGGATGATGGTCTGCGTTCGCTCGGGAATAGTAAACTGACTCTGGAGCTCGGCGGCAGCAGCAAGGAACGAGGAGATGCCTGGGGTGATGTGATAGTTCATGCCGTGGGCATCGAAGAAGGCCATCTGCTCTTGAATAGCGCCGAAGATGCAGGGGTCACCAGTATGAAGACGCACGATGAAATGTCCTTTGTCGTAATGCTCCTTCATCAGCTCGCACTGCTCCTCGAGGGTCATGTCTGCGGACGAGCGCACGACAGCCCCAGCCTTATGACATTCTGTGAGGGCTTTAGGCACCAACGAACCCGCATAGAGGATAAGGTCAGCCCGCTCCAGCATCTTACGACCACGCACGGATACCAGGTCAGGGTCTCCAGGACCTGCACCCACAATCTCGATATGGCCCTCACGCAGATATTTACGGTCAATGGCTACGGCAAGTGTGAAGTTCTTTCCCTTCACTTTCGGCAATAGCAGTTTTCCATGATTGGAAGCCAACAGGGCAGCAGCTTCAGAGACGCTGGGCGTACCCACATGTTTTTCTACCGTTTCACTGGGTGTGGGGACATCTACCTTAGCAAGTTCTTCGGCAGTATAAAGCTTGAGTTCAAGTCCGTATCGTTCTTTTTGGAACTTTTGGATAACTGGTTCCTCTGCTTTGATA
>CAJORF010000080.1 GCA_905236985.1 uncultured Bacteroidaceae bacterium
AAGAAATACCCCACCCTCCTCTTCTGCGAGGGCGGCCCGCAGTCACCCGTCTCGCAGTTCTGGAGCTACCGCTGGAACTTCTACATCATGGCCTCGCAGGGCTATGTCATCATCGCCCCCAACCGCCGCGGGCTCCCCGGCTTCGGGCAGGAGTGGCTCGAGGAGATCTCCGGCGACTGGACAGGCCAGTGTATGCTGGACTATCTCTCCGCCATTGATGATGCCTGCGACAGCCTTCCCTACGTGGATCGCGACCGCCTCGGCGCTGTCGGTGCCAGCTTCGGCGGCTTCAGCGTCTATTACCTGGCCGGGCACCACGACAAACGCTTCAAGTGTTTCATCGCCCACGACGGCGCCTTCAACCTCGAAGCCATGTACACCGAGACAGAGGAGAACTGGTTCTCCAACTGGGAGTACGACGATGCCTACTGGAACCGCGACCGCACAGCCAATGCCGACCGAACCTACCGCAACTCTCCCCATCTCTTCGTGGATCAATGGGACACCCCCATCCTCTGCATCCACGGCGAGAAGGACTACCGCATCAACGCCACCCAGGGCATGAGCGCCTTCAACGCAGCCCGCATGCGCGGTATCGAAGCCGAGCTACTCCTCTACCCCGACGAGAACCACTGGGTGCTCCATCCCCAGAACGGCATCCTCTGGCAGCGCACCTATTTCGATTGGCTCGCTCGCTGGCTCAAATAGATGCCTTGACAACCTTCAAGGACATCACGCCAGGTGGCCTCAAAATCACCAGTGTACCACGGATCGGCCACATCACCCGGTCGATTCGTGAAGTCTAACAGCAAATGTATTTTCCCCTCTGGATCACCTCCGCAGATGCGATGCATGTTGCGGAGGTTCCATTCATCCATACCCACAATCAAGTCAAAGCGGTCGTAGTCGGCACGACGCATCTGACGAGCCGTCTTGCCAGCACTGCTTATGCCGTGCTCAGCCAGTTTACGACGAGCGGGCGGATAGACAGGGTTCCCTATCTCTTCTGTCGATGTCGCAGCCGACTCAATATAGAACTCTGACTCGCGACCATTTTTTGCCACGAGATCTTTCATCACAAATTCCGCCATCGGGCTCCTACAGATATTCCCGTGGCACACAAAGAGTATTCGTTTCATACGCGTAGTGTATTATAGATTGCGGGTAGGCATCAGTCGATAATCGACGGGCGACATACCAATGATGTCGATGTAATGTGGCGCAAAGGTATAAATTGATATGGGATGTGCCGATTGACACATCCCCTTTGCTGATCTAAAGTAAAAACAAACGGTTTAGATCACGACAGCTGTGCCGCTGGTGGCTACCATAAGCATGGAGCTGGCCTGGCCAATGGTCTCGTAATCAACATCGATACCAACGACAGCGTTAGCACCCAGAGCCTGTGCGCGCTGCATCATCTCATTCATGGCTTTGTCCTTGGCTTCGATGAGCACCTTCTCATAGGTGGTGCTGCGTCCACCGAAGAAATCGGTGAGGCTGGCCATAAAATCCTTGAGGACGTTAGCGCCAATAATGACTTCGCCTGTGACAACACCTTTGTATTCGCGGATGGGGTGACCTTCAATGGTCGGAGTGGTGGAAAGTAACATAGTCGTAATGATTTTTGAGGGTTAATAATTGCTTTGTTTACCCTTTATGCAAGAACATCAATGAAGTAACCCACCTCTTTCTGTATTAAGTCAAAGTAACGGGTAAAGAAGTGACGATGTGACGCTTTTTTTCGGCTTCAACGCTTGCTGAAGATTTCGCGAAGGAAGGTGGCGGTGTAGCTGGTGGGGCATTGGGCGACGGCTTCGGGTGTGCCGGTGGCGAGAATGGTGCCGCCGCCACGACCGCCATCGGGACCAAGGTCGATGAGGTAGTCGGCACTCTTGATGACATCGAGGTTATGCTCGATGACGATGACGGTGTTGCCTTTGTCGACCAGGCGCTGGAGCACACCGAGGAGGACGCGGATGTCCTCGAAATGGAGACCTGTGGTGGGCTCGTCGAGGATGTAGAGCGTGCGTCCTGTGTCGCGCTTGGCAAGTTCAGTAGCGAGTTTCACACGCTGGCTCTCACCGCCGGAGAGGGTAGTAGAGGACTGTCCGAGCTTGATATAGCCGAGGCCCACATCTTGCAGCGTCTTGATCTTCTGAAGGATAGTGGGCTGATTCTCGAAGAACTCGACGGCACGGTTGATGGTCATGTCGAGGACATCGGCGATGCTCTTGCCCTTGAAGCGCACTTCGAGTGTCTCGCGGTTATATCGCTTGCCGTGACATTCCTCGCAAGGCACCATGACGTCGGGCAGGAAGTTCATCACGATGGTCTTGTAACCGTTGCCTCCACACACCTCACAGCGTCCACCCTTGACATTGAAGGAGAAACGTCCTGGCTTGTAGCCTCGGATGCGCGCCTCGGGAAGGGCAACATAGAGATCGCGGATGTCAGAGAAGACACCCGTGTAGGTAGCGGGATTGGAACGCGGTGTGCGACCGATAGGACTCTGATCGACATTCACGACCTTGTCGATGTATTCGAGGCCGACGATGCTGTCATAAGGCAAGGGATCGCGCAGGGAACGGTAGAAATGCTGCGAGAGGATGGGTTGGAGTGTGTCGTTGATGAGACTCGACTTGCCCGATCCTGAGACGCCTGTGACGCAGATGAACGTGCCGAGGGGGAAGCGGACATCGACGTTGCGAAGGTTGTTGCCGCTGGCACCGATGAGCTCGAGGTAGTGACCGTTGCCTGTGCGACGGACAGCGGGTATCTCAATGGAGCGTTGGCCGAGGAGATATTGGCGGGTTAAAGACCCACCCCCGACTCCTCCCATAAGGGAGGGGAGAGGGGAAAGGAGTTCTTTATATGTTCCTTGGAAAACGACTTCGCCGCCCTTGCGACCAGCGAGGGGGCCCATGTCGATGATGTAGTCGGCCTCGCGCATCATCTCCTCATCGTGCTCAACGACGATGACGGTGTTGCCCGTGTCGCGGAGTTCCTTGAGGGAATGGATGAGGCGGCGATTGTCGCGCTGATGAAGACCGATGGAGGGTTCGTCGAGGATGTAGAGGACGTTGACGAGCTTGGAGCCAATCTGCGTGGCAAGACGTATGCGCTGGCTCTCGCCACCGGAGAGGCTCATGCTGGCTCGCGAGAGGCTGAGATAGTCAAGACCCACATCGACAAGGAACTGTAGGCGCGAACGGATCTCCTTGAGGATCTCAGGAGCTATCTGACGCTGACGGGCTGAGAGAAGGGGAAGACCTGCTCCTGACTGTGCAGCCCCTTCGTCAGTAGTTTCCTGGTGAAGGGTGGTGATCCATGTGTGCAGATCCTTGATGTCCATATCGGCAAGCTCGCCTATGTTCTTGCCGGCGATGCGGAAATGAAGCGCCTCGCGGTTGAGACGTGCTCCTTGACAATCAGGACATACAGCGGTCTTGGAGAACTGCTCTGCCCATTTCTGTGCTGTGGCGCTGGCCTCGCTGTCCTGCATCATCTCGATATATTTCACAAGGCCGTCGTAGCTGATGTAGTAGTCGTTGGACGTGTGGGCGACCTCTGCAGGGATACGCAACCGTTCTGGACATCCGTTGAGAATCTCATCAATGGCTTCTTCTGGAACATCTGTGAGCGGAGTATCCAAGGCCACGCCATGCCGTTTGAGCAGTGCATCCATCTGCCAGAAGATCATCTGGCTCTTGGCTTTTCCCAAGGGTGCTATGCCACCGTCTTTAACAGATAAGGAGCGGTCAGGGATGACCTTATTGACATCAATGAGGTTGACGTAGCCGAGTCCCTTACAGCGTGGACACCAGCCCTGCGGCGAATTAAAGGAGAAATTGTGGGGTGCCGGATCTGCGTAACTCATGCCAGTGGTGGGACACATGAGGCGGCGCGAGTAATGCTTGACGGTGTTGGAATCCATGTCGAGCACCATCATCAAGCCCTCACCCATCTTCAAACAAAGCTCCACGCTTTTCTTCAGACGGGAAGACCCCTCTAAATCTCCCCGTAAGGGGAGACTTTCGTTTCCACTTGTATCCTCTGCGTCAGCCTCTCCCCTCCCTGACGGGAGGGGTTCGGGGGTGGGTCTGTTGGAGGCGGGTCTTAATCTATCCACGACAACCTCGATACTATGGTTGCTGTAGCGATCGACCTTCATGCCGGGCTGCAGCTCCATCATCTCGCCATCGACGCGCACCCACACGAAGCCCTTGCGACGTGTGCTGTCGAAGAGTTCGCGGTAGTGGCCCTTGCGATTCTTGACGAGGGGAGCGAGGAGCTGGATCTTATGTCCTGCATAGTCGTTGGTGATGAGGTCAACAATTTGATCCTCGGTGTATTTGACCATTGCCTCACCCGTCTGCCAAGAGAAGGCATCGCCAGCACGAGCATAGAGCAGGCGCAGGAAGTCGTAGATCTCGGTGGTGGTTCCGACGGTGGAACGCGGGTTCTTGTTCGTGGTTTTCTGTTCGATACTGATGACAGGCGAGAGTCCCGTGATCTTCTCTACATCAGGACGCTCCAACCCCCCAAGGAAATTACGGGCGTAGGCCGAGAATGTCTCAATGTAGCGACGCTGACCCTCGGCATAAATAGTGTCGAAGGCCAGCGATGACTTACCTGAACCCGAAAGCCCCGTGATGACGGTGAGGCTGTTGCGTGGAATGGTAGCATCCACGTTCTTGAGGTTGTGGACGCGTGCGCCGAGGATCTCAATCTTGGCCTGTTCGCTCATGGTTCAGTGGCACTTGATGTTCCAGAGTCTTGGTTGTATCTCGTCAGCACATTGACATCCTTGCGGATATGATAGACGCGTCCGTCTGCACCTTTAGCCACGACATTCACGAAATAGACACCATTCTTGACCAGACGCCCGTTGACCTTACCGTCCCAGCCGCCGTTGATGTCCGTCCACGAATAGAGTTTCTGTCCCCAACGGTTGAAGATAGTGGCCTTGAACTCAATGATACTCATGTGGTTGCTCTTGGCCTTGTAGATCTTGTTGATATCGTCTTCATCGCCAGGCGAGAAAGCGTTGGGCATTTCCAGATGCGACTCTGCGATGGTCACGGTGAACTGTTTGGACTCTTCGCCTTCCTCGGGAAACACGATTTCGTCGCCATCCTTGGTGAAAGTGGCTTTCAATTCGACATAGAAGACACCAAATTGCGTGAAAGTGTATTCCATATTTTCCTCAAAGCGGTGAATGAACGCCTTCTCTTCGTCGCCCTGCTTGCGTATCACCCACTCGTAGCGTGCGGTGTATCCCTCAATATCCTGGGGGTTAGCATGGAATACAGCTTTGACAGGTGCCGTGCCAGAATAGCTATCAGCCTCTTCGTCCTCGATCGCCTCACCCTCAGGATTGGTGTAGCTGAAGGCAGCTGTCGGGTCGCACGTCTGTGCCTGCACAGAGGTAGTCAGGAAAAAGCCTGTGACAAAGAAAAAGATCGTCGCGAGGGTGTTGAGGATATGAAAATGATGTCTGTGCATAAGATATCTTGTTTTTTACGGCTGCAAAGATAGGGATTTTCGCTGAATGACGCATCAGGAAATGACACTTTTTTGTGTTTCGGGCGGCGGCGTTGGGTTATTTAACACTGCGGATTAGGAAGGCAGGGCTTGCATCGTCGATATTTCCTCGAAAATGTCGCAAGCCTCTTTGACACTGCCAACACCTCGGATGAGCATCGAGCGACGTCCCTTGACCTCGTCGAGCTGACAGTCGGCAGGGTGCAGTGAGAAGTAGGTGATGATTTGCCCAAAGGCGGGTGATTGGAAGAAGGGCGAGTCATCATCCTTAACGAAATACAGACGCAGACGACTGTTCTTCAGCATGACACGCTCGGCACCGAAGTGTTTGCCCAAACGACGAAGCCGCACGACGCGAATGAGTTCCTCCGCTGTCTCGGGGATGGGACCGAAGCGGTCGATGAGCCGTTTGCGGAAGGCTTCTATGGCACTGTCCGCCTCAAGACCGTCGAGCTCGCGATAGAGCAACATTCGCTCTGTGCTGCCTGGCACATAGGTATCAGGGAAGGACATCGACATATCGCTCTCCAACAGACACTCATCCACGAAGGCCTCGCCACCTGTTACCTCGCCTGTCGCCACCTGTTCGGCATAGAGTGCCCGGAACTCATCATTCTTCAGTTCCTTAACGGCCTCGGATAGGATTTTCTGATAGGTCTCGTAGCCCAGGTCGGCAATGAAACCGCTCTGCTCGGCACCCAAAAGATTACCTGCACCACGGATGTCAAGGTCTTGCATGGCAATGTGAATGCCAGAACCTAAGTCCGAGAAATTCTCGATGGCCTGCAAACGGCGGCGTGACTCTGTCGGCAGGGCTCCGAGAGGTGGAGCAAGCAGATAGCAGAAGGCTTTTTTGTTGGATCGCCCCACGCGCCCGCGCATTTGGTGCAGATCGGACAGACCGAAGTTGTGCGCCGCGCAGATGATGATGGTGTTCGCATTGGGGATGTCTAATCCGCTCTCGATGATGGTGGTAGAGATGAGCACGTCGTAGTCATAGGCAGCAAAGGACATCATGACGTTCTCGAGATCCTCGGGATGCATCTGTCCATGCCCAACGGCTACGCGGGCATCAGGGACGTATTTATGGACGAGCTGTTCGAGTTCGGACAGTCCCGCCACACGGTTGTTGACGATGAAGACCTGTCCGTTGCGACTCATCTCGAAGTTGATGGCTTCGGCAATGAGCTCAGGAGAGAAGGTATGTACCTCGGTCTGAATGGGATAGCGATTGGGCGGAGGGGTTTGTATGACGCTGAGGTCACGGGCTCCCATGAGCGAGAACTGAAGGGTGCGGGGGATAGGCGTAGCGGTGAGGGTCAACGTATCCACGTTCACCTTCATCTGACGCAGACGTTCCTTGGTGGCAACACCGAATTTCTGTTCCTCATCGATGATAAGTAGTCCCAAATCCTTGAATTTTACGCCTTTGCCGATGAGCTTATGTGTACCCACGAGGATGTCTATCTTGCCTGCTGCCAAATCCTCAAGAATCTCCCGAGTCTGCTTGGCGGTACGAGCACGGGAGAGGTAATCGACGCGCACAGGCAAGTCGCGCAAGCGTTCGGAAAAGGTGTGGAAATGCTGATAGGCGAGCACCGTCGTTGGCACCATCACAGCCACCTGCTTGCCATCGACAGCGGCCTTGAAGGCAGCGCGCACCGCCACCTCGGTCTTGCCGAAGCCTACGTCGCCACAGACGAGGCGATCCATGGGGCGACCGCGTTCCATATCGGCTTTGACGTCGTTGGTGGCTTTGAGCTGGTCGGGCGTGTCTTCGTAAAGGAAACTGGCTTCGAGTTCATGCTGCATATAGGAGTCGGGCGAAAATTTGAAGCCTTTCTCCTCGCGCCGACGGCTGTAGAGCTTGATGAGATCACGGGCGATGTCCTTGATCTTCGCCTTCGTGCGCTCCTTCATGCGTTCCCAGGCTCCCGTTCCCAGTCGGCTGATACGCGGCGGCTCACCTTCTTTTCCCTTATATTTTGACACCTTATGCAGAGCATGAATGGAAACATAGACCACATCGTCATGCTCGTAGGTGATTTTGATCATTTCCTGCAAGTGGCCATCGGCCTGCGGCACACGAATGAGACCACCAAAACGGCCAATACCGTGATCAACATGAACGACGTAATCGCCAACCTCAAACTCCTGCAACTCCTTCAGCGAGAGGGCAACCTTTCCACCACGCGCACGCTCGCTGCGAAGGTTGTACTTATGGAAGCGGTCGAAGATCTGATGGTCGGTGAACAGACAGACCTTCAAATCGTTGTCAGCAAAGCCAGCATGGAGGGTCTTGGAGACGGGGGTAAAGGAAAGAAGGGAAGACTCTCCCCCCGCCCTCCCTGTTAGGGAGGGAGCAGAATGTTTTGAAGACAGTAATCCCTCATTCTCAAAGGTAATTGCTCCCTCCCTAACAGGGAGGGCGGGGGGAGAGCCTTTGGGGGGAGAGTCTTCAAATATGGCCTTTAACCTATCCGTCTGCTTCTGGGAGTCGGCTAATATATATAAGGTGTAGCCACGCGAGAGGTAGTCGGTGAAGGTCTGCGTGACAAGATCAAAGTTCTTGTGGAAAATGGGCTGGGGAGTGATGGAGAATGACAGAACCACCCCCAGTCCCCTCCCGTTAGAGAGGGAGGTAGGCTGCGCGTCGTGGGAGGACATTTCCACACGACGAAATTCAGAGAAGCCTTTTTCGAAGGTTGGGGCGTCAATCAATAGAAGATTCTTGTCATAAGCAGATGTGACTGATCCTTCTCTGTCAGAGAGGGCGGGGGCAGAGTCTGATTCTGCAATCTCCGCTTGCTTGGAGAATCCCTCACCCCAGATTTGTCCGATGCGCTCGGCGACGTAAGCGAGGTCTTTGGCCACAAGGATGGTATCGGAGGGCAGGAGTGTGGAGAGTGGCACACGATCTGTGAGTTCTTCGCTGAGTTCCGGTACAAGGGAGATGACTTCCTGCTGCCCACGGCTGAGCTGACTCTCCACTTCAAAAGTGCGAATGGAATCCACCTCGTTGCCAAAGAAATCGATGCGGTATGGGTATTCACACGAAAAGGAGAAGACGTCAACCAGAGAACCACGCACGGCAAACTGCCCAGGTTCATAGACATAGTCGGTTCGCTGGAAGCCGAAGGTCAGAAGCGTCTGCTCGACAAAAGCGATATCGACCTCCTCTCCCACCCTAATCTGCAACGTACTATCGTCCAAGGTCTTCTTCGACACAACTCGCTCGGCAATGGCTTCGGGATAGCTCACAACGTAGAGTCTATCGCTATCACCAGCCCACCTCGCCAAGACCTCAGTACGCAGGATCTCGTTGGCAGCATCGCGCTGCCCGAACTTGACAGCACGACGGTAGGTCGAGGGGAAGAAGAGAACGTGTTCCTCACCCATCACTTGAACGAGATCATGGTAGAAATAACCAGCCTCTTCCTGATCATCAAGAATGAAAAGGAAGGGATGACTTTCCTTCAACGCCGTAAACACTATCGGCGCCGAGCTTGCCTGCAAGCCCGTAAGACGGATGATTCGTTTCTTGTCGTTGGCTATAGCACGCGCAAAAGCCTTCACCTGCGGATGGCGGGCGTAAAGGGTCTGAAGCTCCGTGATCTCCATCGGGTCGTCGTGCGGCTTTACAGGCTCAGCGCGGCGAGGGCTTCGATGAGCTCGCGCTTCAGAGGTTTATCACTCTTGACAGCACTGGAGAATGGGACATAGACAACCTCATCGTTCTTGATACCTACCATGACGTTGCGCTGGCCATCAAGCAAGGCATTGATAGCTCCTACGCCCAGACGCGAAGCCAGGATTCGATCCTGTGCCGAGGGCGATCCGCCGCGCTGCAAGTGTCCAAGGATGGAGACGCGGACATCGTACTCGGGATACTCATTGCGAACACGCTCTGCATAATACATCGCACCACATTTGGGACTCTCCGAAACGATTACGATGCTCGATGACTTAGACTTGCGAATACCTCGTCCGATGAACTGTGCCAGTTGGTCAACAGCGGTGTTATCCTCGGGGATGATGGCAGCTTCGGCACCAGCTGCGATGGCTGAGTTCTGCGCCAAGAAGCCTGCATCACGTCCCATCACCTCAACAAAGAAGATACGTTCGTGCGAATTGGCCGTGTCACGAATCTTATCGACACATTCCATGATGGTGTTCAGGGAGGTGTCGTAGCCGATGGTCAAGTCCGTACCGTTCAGGTCGTTGTCGATGGTGCCAGGCAACCCGATGCAGGGCACATCATACTCGGCAGCAAAGAGACGTGCGCCCGTCAGTGATCCATTGCCGCCGATGACCACAAGGGCATCTATGCCATGTGCCGTCATGGTGTCGTATGCCTTCTTGCGTCCTTCCTCGGTCATGAAGTCCTTGGAACGGGCAGTCTTCAGAATGGTGCCGCCACGTCCAATGATACCCGAAACACTTTCGGTAGTAAACTCCTTGACCTCACCTGTGATAAGACCTTCGTAACCGCGATAGATACCTTTAACAGAGAAACCATTAGCAATGCCAGCGCGTGTCACGGCGCGGATGGCTGCGTTCATTCCCGGTGCATCGCCACCACTGGTGAGGATGCCTATACAATTGATTTTCCGAGTCATATAAACAATTTCGATTTGACGATATTTTGTTAATCTGTTAATTTGTTTCACTCTCGCTCGCCTCGTCCTCTACAATCTCAACCGCCTCAGCCTCCGCCATCTCCTGCAAACGCAGTTGCTCGGCATCGAAGATCCGACGGAAATGATAGTAGCGGACGCCAAAGAAGAATTCCGAGACACCGTAGAGGATATAGCCAACGCCCAAGATGGTGAATGACATCGCAACCGTCTCCATCGGATAACAGATGACCACTATACCCGCTATCAGGTTCAGTATGGGCAGGATAAACAGCGTCCATGTCAGCGGGGCAATCTTGCGGAAGTTGATGAGCATTACCACCTGCCAAGCACCGATCAGCACTAACAAGCCTCCCAGTACATACATCAAATAATTAACGAACTGGGCAGGGAAACAGAGGAGAAAGGCACCGAAAGCCAGGGAGCCAATGCCCACAACGGGAAACATGGGTACCAATAGCGATGGATGGACATCCTCAACAGCAGCGTCAGCATTTTCTGCCAACATCTTAGCCATGCGCTTCTCAGCGCGACGGGTCTGCTGACGGCTGATGAAATAGCCGATGATGGCCACAACTCCAGACAAGGCAAACAAACCACCGATGATTTGTACAATCAGAATGGTCATATCCGCAGGATTATTCACTAAGAGGAAACCCACAAGCAGCGCACAGAGCGCACGGAAAATGGAACGAGTAAGCATATTACAATATTTTTGGCACAAAAGTACGGAAAAAAGCTCAAATCTGTGCATATTTTCCTAAAAAAAGACAGCAAACACAAAATAATTATGGATTATGAATTGCAGATTATGAATAAATCCGTACCTTTGCACCCACAAAACGCACATCAGACGTGAAAATCAAGGAAATCATTGCTGCCCTTGAACGATTCGCGCCTCTGCCCTTGCAGGAGAGCTATGACAATGCTGGCCTGCAATGCGGATTGACAGAGACGGAGGTTTCAGGGGTATTATTGTGTTTGGACGTCACTGAAGATGTCCTCCGAGAAGCCATAGACCTGGGTTGTAACCTCATCGTGAGCCACCACCCACTGCTCTTTCACGGGCTCAAACAGATTGCCGACGCCACGTTGGTGCAGCGATGCACGCGCATAGCCCTTCAGAACGACCTTTGTATCTATTCGGCCCACACCAATCTGGATAATGCCGAGGACGGCGTCAACTATCGCATTGCCGAGAAGCTGGGTCTCATCGACATCCAGCTCTTAGATGCCAAGACGTTGAACATGGGAACCCGCAGCATCAAGTATGGCAGCGGTGTCATCGGCTACCTGCCACAGGGCGAGGACTCCTTGGCTTTCCTTCAGCGCGTCAAGCAAGCTTTTGGTGTTGAAGCCTTGCAGCACAACGCCCTGCTCGAACGTCCCATCCAAAGCGTTGTCATCACAGGCGGAGCTGGCGACTTCATGCTCGACAATGCCATCCGCGCAGAAGCCGATGCCTTCATCACCGGTGAGATGCACTACCACCAGTGGTTTGGTCATGAGCAAGAGATACAGATTACTGTCATCGGACACTACGAGAGCGAGCAATACACCCGCGAAATCTTCCGTGAAATCATTGAGGATGTGGCTCCTGCCCTACCCATCTATGACACCGAAGTGATGACCAATCCGATACATATTCTCTAAAGATCCACATTTTATTTAAAATACTATGGCACGAGAAAAGAAAGACCCCCAGGACCTCAGTATTGAGGACAAGCTGAAAAACCTCTATCAGCTGCAGAGTATGCTCTCCGAAATCGACAAGATCAAGACGTTGCGCGGCGAGCTTCCCCTTGAAGTGCAAGACCTCGAGGACGAGATTGAAGGACTCACCACCCGCATCGAGCGCATCCAAGCTGACATGGCTGGACTGCAGGAAGAAATATCCCGCAGAAAATACGTCATTCAGGACAACAACGCCAACATCGAGCGCTACAACGAACAGCTCTCCAACGTCCGCAACAACCGAGAGTACGAGAACCTCACCAAGGAGATTGAATACCTCCAGCTCGACAACCAACTCAACGAGAAGAAGATTCGCGAGGCTCAGAACGCATTGGAATCCAAGCAAGAAGAGATTCGTCGCTGCTCTGACACAGTCACCGATCGTCGCGACGACCTTGACGTGAAGAAAAGCGAGCTCGATGAGATCATCGCCGAGACTCGTGCCGAAGAAGAAAAGCTGCGCGAGCGTTCCAAGAACCTGGAGCTCACCATCGAACCGCGCCTGCTATCTTCCTTCAAGCGCATCCGCAAGAACTCCCGCAATGGACTCGGCATCGTCTATGTCCAGCGCGACGCCTGCGGCGGCTGCTTCAACAAAATCCCACCCCAGCGTCAACTCGACATCCGTATGCGCAAGAAGATCATCGTCTGCGAATACTGTGGACGCATCATGATCGATCCCGAACTCGCCGGCGTACAACTCAACAAGCCCGTTGAGGAGAAGCCCAAGCGTCGTCGTCGCAAGACCGCTGAAAAGAAGGAGGAAGATTGAAGATTGGAGATTCGTTTAACGTATAGCGTTTTACGGGTATTTTTAACAATTGGCTGCACTTTTTGTGCGGTCAATTGTCGTTTTTATGGCTTTTGAGGCAGAAAATGAGGAAATAAAGATCGAAAGTTGATAATTTTTCATTATTCTTCATTCATTATTCATTAAAAAGTTGTACCTTTGCGCCCGACTTTCTAACAACATAAAGTCTAACATTATCAAAAACAACTCTTTTTTATTAATTAACCCTATGTCCAACTTAACAAACATTCAGCCCCTCGAGAACTTCGATTGGGAAGGTTTCGAACAGGGCGCCGCTCAGACAGAGCAAAGTCGCGAAGATCAGGCTGCAGCCTATGAGAAGAGTCTCAACAACGTCGGTGACCACGACGTCGTAGATGGCACAGTCATTGCTATCAACAAGCGCGAAGTAGTCGTCAATATCGGCTACAAGAGTGACGGTATCATCTCTGCTAATGAATTCCGTTACAACCCCGACCTGAAGGTGGGTGACACCGTAGAGGTCTATATCGAGAACCAGGAAGACAAGAAAGGTCAACTCATCCTCTCTCACAAGAAAGCTCGCGCCACCAAGAGCTGGGAGCGTGTCAATGCAGCCCTCGAGAAGGAGGAAATCATCAAGGGCTTTGTCAAGTGCCGCACGAAGGGCGGTATGATCGTCGATGTCTTCGGCATCGAGGCTTTCCTGCCTGGCAGCCAAATCGACGTCAAGCCCATCCGCGACTACGATGTATTCGTCGGCAAGACCATGGAGTTCAAGATCGTGAAGATCAATCAGGACTACCGCAACGTCGTTGTCAGCCACAAGGCACTCATCGAGGCCGAACTCGAGGCTCAGAAGAAGGAGATCATCTCCAAGCTCGAGAAGGGTCAGGTGCTCGAAGGTACCGTCAAGAACATCACCTCCTATGGCGTATTCATCGACCTGGGTGGCGTAGATGGTCTCGTACACATCACAGACCTCAGCTGGGGCCGCGTCAGCGATCCACACGAGGTGGTTGAACTCGACCAGAAGCTCAACGTCGTCATCCTCGATTTCGATGAGGAGAAGAAGCGCATCGCTCTTGGTCTGAAGCAGCTCACGCCCCATCCCTGGGATGCACTTGACGCTAACCTCAAGGTCGGCGACAAGGTTCACGGTAAGGTTGTCGTCATGGCCGACTACGGTGCATTCATTGAGGTGGCTCCCGGTGTTGAGGGTCTCATCCACGTCAGCGAGATGTCTTGGAGCCAGCACCTGCGCAGTGCTCAGGACTTCATGAAGGTGGGCGACGAGGTCGAAGCTGTCATCCTGACTCTCGACCGCGAGGAGCGCAAGATGTCTCTCGGCATCAAGCAGCTCAAGGCCGATCCTTGGGAGAGCATCGAGACAAAGTACCCCGTTGGTTCCAAGCACACCGCACGCGTTCGCAACTTCACCAACTTTGGCGTCTTCGTCGAGCTCGAGGAAGGTGTGGATGGCCTCATCCATATCTCAGACCTCAGCTGGACCAAGAAGGTCAAGCACCCCAGCGAGTTCACCAAGATTGGCGAGGAGATCGAAGTTGTTGTCCTCGAAATTGACAAGGACAACCGTCGTCTCAGCCTCGGTCACAAGCAGCTTGAGGAGAATCCTTGGGACGTCTTCGAGACCGTGTTCACCCGCGACAGCGTGCATGAAGGCACCATCGTCGAGCTCCTCGACAAGGGCGCAGTCATTCAGCTCGAGTACGGTGTGGAAGGCTTTGCCACTCCCAAGCACCTCGTCAAGGAAGACGGCAGCCAGGCTCAGCAGGGCGAGAAGCTTCCCTTCAAGGTCATCGAGTTCAACAAGGAGAGCAAGCGCATCATCCTCAGTCACAGCCGCATCTTCGAAGATGCTACACGCACCGAACAGCGCGAGGCTCGTAAGGCAGAGCGCGCCGCTACCAAGCGTCCCGCCAAGGCAGCTCCCGAGGCTCCCGTCATCCAGAACCAGGCAGCCAGCACCACGCTCGGCGACATCGACGCTCTGGCTGAATTGAAGGCTAAGCTCGAGAAAGGCGAGTAATCTTTTACACGCTTGCGCACACGCGCAAACCTATTTTATTTTCAAGGATGTGTCACGCTACTGTGGCACATCCTTTTTTCTTTTTTCATTTTTATGAAAAAAATTGAGTAAGAGACGAACGTTTTCCCACTTTTTTTGTATATTTGCCGCGAAGAATCGACTTACAAATACCTATTCACTACTATAACTTACATCGTCTAACCAAACAAGAAATCATTAACGAACTAACTATCAGAAACTAAACGTCCGACTCATGCACAGCTGGCCTCACCACTAAGACTGGGAGGCTTTAAACGGCTTGCAGCAGTGCCTTACCCTTGAATCATACACCTTTACCTGTGCCCACAAGCCGACCGACACAGAAACAAAATAATTCAATTTATTTATGAATCATTTCTATTCTAACCTCAAACTGATGCTCGTCGCGCTTTTCGCATGTATGGGCCTTAGCGTATGGGCTGACGAAGTGACCGATGTGTTAAATCAGACGTTGACCGGTGTCAGTGGAACAAGCTACACCACATTCGCTGACAAGGAAGCCTCCTCAACAGCGGTCTATGCTGGTCAGTGTGCTGGTGGCAATGAATCCATTCAACTTCGCAGTAATAACAACAATAGCGGTGTTGTCACGACAGCTTCTGGAGGAACGGTCAAACAGATCGTTGTCACTTGGAATTCGAATACCGCAGCTGCTCGAATACTTAATATCTATGGCTCGAACACTGCTTATACAGATGCAACCGATCTCTATTCTGCAGACAACCAAGGAACTCTCATAGGAACCCTCAAGTGTGAGGATGCTATCGATGGCGTTTCAACACTGGAGGTCGAAGACACATACACCTTCATCGGCTTCCGTTCTGCTTCTGGTGCAATGTATCTGACATCCGTTGCCATTACTTGGGAAACCGGATCGTCCGTTCCTCTCATCGCCAAGCCCACCCTTCCTCCCAGCACATCATTCTTCGGTTCGATGACCGTAGAAATTACTGCTACTGATGGACTGGATATTTACTACACCACTGATGGAACAGTCCCCACAACGAACTCCACAGCTTACACTGGCGCTCTCACGATCTCCGAAACGACGACTATCAAGGCCATTGCCGTTCAACCCACGAATGGTGCCGAAAGTGCTGTAGCCAGTGCTACATATACCGCTGGTCCTGTTTTTGCTTCTTTAGCTGAAGCCAACAAGGCTGCCACAGCCACACGTGTCGTTTCACAGATTACCCTGACAGACGCACTGGTGACTTTCATTAGCGGTTCCAACACCTACGTTCAGGACGCAACTGGTGGTTTCCTCATCTATGGAACAACAGATCTCACCGTCGGAGATATCGTCAATGGAACTGTACAAGGTCAGCTCTATCTCTTCAATGGACTGCCCGAAATCGCCAATCCCACGTTAGAAGTCAATGTTGTCAGCAGCAATAATATGGTGAAGCCTACAGTGGTCAACGCTGCAGAGCTGGCTGCTAATCCCTTGGATTATATTAGTCAGTACGTAGCCGTGATGAACGCTTCGTTCGCTGAAGACGTAGCAACATCTGCAAAGACCAGTATCGATTTCACCGTCGGCGAGACATCGCTTGTCTTGCGTAACAACTTCACAGTTGACATCGACGTAAAGGCAGGTGAGGCATATTACGTAGCCGGTCTTGTCGCCGTTTACAATGATGCCGTACAGATCTATCCTTCCGCTGCTCACGACGTGGGCCTTATGCCTGTGACTTATGGTATCAACCTCGACTTCGAGAGCAGTACAGCCGTCACAACAGGTATTTGCACCTATGCAAAGGATATGACTACCAACGGCACCACATTCTTCGGCGCACAACCCGTAGAGGGAT
>CAJORF010000081.1 GCA_905236985.1 uncultured Bacteroidaceae bacterium
AGGTCCTATGCGCCAGCTGTGGCCGATATCGCGAGCCCAGAGCCAAGGCTTGTTGTTGCCCCATTCGCACATGCTGAGGAAGATAGGACGCCCTGATGCCCGCAAGGCATTGCTCATCAGTCTGTAAGCTCCACGGGCATTGACATCCGTGGTGTTGCACCAGTCTTCCTTCAAGTAGTCGATCTCCCAACGGGCGTACTGGAGAGCGTCCTGGTATTCATGGCCGAGACTGCCTGGACGTCCGGCACATGTGGCTGTTCCACAGTCGCTATAGATGCCTAATTTCAAGCCCTTGGCATGGACATAGTCCGCGAGCGCTTTCATTCCGTTGGGAAAGCGTTTGGGGTCGGCTTGGATGAAACCGTCGGCATCACGCTCGCCGTGCCAACAGTCGTCGAGGTTGACGTACACGTAGCCGGCGTCGCGCAAGCCCGTTTCCACGAGGGCGTCAGCAATACCCTTGATGAGGTCTTCACTGATATTTCCGCCAAACTTATTCCAGCTGTTCCAGCCCATCTGCGGACGGTCACCGACCTTTTCCCACTTCTGGCTGTACGCTCCGATGGCGAGGCAGCAACAGAAGGATAGTATGAAGAGTCGTTTCATATTCATTGATTATTGGTTAACGTTGGGGATACATTGGGCGGTGGTCCTTGGCAGCCAGCGGCTGTGTGGCATTGTTGCGCCCTAAAGGTTTGATGCTGAGGTTGTCGAAATAAGGTGTGCAGACACGCTTCTTCTGCAGTGGAGCGATGAGGCCTGCCATGCCTTTCTTATAATGGTCTGAGGTGGCACTGAGGATCTCCTTACCATCGAGGTATCCGGTAATCTGATCGCCAAGGAAACGCAGCTTGAGGTTATGCCATTGCAAGGCAGCAAAGTCCTGTGCCTTGGCCGTTGCAAGCGTGTATTCGCCGCCTATCTCCACATCCCTGCGTGCCAGGATGAGCGCCTGCTGCTCTGCATCGCCGATGAGTTCCTTGGGATCAGGCTTTCCGCGCGTGAGGATGAGTGTGCAGTTGCCTTGGTCGTCAAGTTTCAGATAATAACCTTTAGCCCATACACCATAGCCTGAGCCAACGTCGCAGAGACGCCCCATAACGCCCGCCTCATCGCCTGGATTCAGGTAGACATCTGCACTTATCTCATAATCGCGCCAAGCGGAGTCGCCGAGGATGGTGTAGTGGTGCCATTCGGGTGCCCAACTCAAGGTGTGGGAGCCTACGGTTTGACGGAGACACTGACCTTGCCCCTCGGGACGCGGTGTGAGTTCGAATACTCCGATCAGGTCGGCCAAATAGCGCGGCAGATAGCCCCACGTGGCAGGCTGAGCGTACTGGTCGAAATTGTCCTCGTAAGGTAAGGGGAAGGGCTTCGACGCGGGAATATTGTCGAATGAACCTTTCTGCTGACCTGTCGTAGTGGAAAGGGAGTAGACGGTATTGGGCTCCAAGGTGATAGTGAAGCGACCGCTCTTCTGGTTGATGTCCTGCTGCCGCACGAACTGCTCCTGTGCATTGCTTCGCCATACGCAAAGCGGTTTGCGGCTGAGACCTTTGGGCAGACGCACCTCCACTACCTGAACATTCTTGGCATCCTTGGTTTCGAGGATCACGCTGAAGTCATTCGAAGCGGGATTGCGAAGCGTGACCATGCTTCCTCCGCCGTTCAGTTTGAGGCATCCCTCATCGATGTACTGCCATCCCACGGTGGAGAACTGCCCATAGTGTGCATAACCCCACAGAGCCTCGCGCACAGAATAGTGTCCGCTCCAAGGCTCGTGTGCGAGCAACATGGCGGGGTCTTGGCTATAGGGCTCCAGGGGATACACACCGGCTATGTCGTACCAGTTGATGACGCGCGTGGCACCACTGACGATGTAGTTCTCGTTGAAGCATTTGACGATGCTGATGAGGCAGTTGTAACCTTTCAGGTAGACGTGGTCCTCGCTGTTCCAGATGGGCTTGCCCATAGCCTCGATGGCAGAGCGCTGCTCCTTGGAGAGAGGTATCTCGCTGTACGTGTGTGCACAGACAGCATCGAGGGCGTCGGCGAGTTCCTTGTCCTGCTGCATCCGCTGGACAAAATCCATCTTCGACCTGCCCCAATTGCCGAAGCCGTGGAGCTTCACATCGCGGAAGCCGCGCTCGTTCATAGCCCGACGTAGGTTCTTTGCGAAATCGGCGTTCCAGCCTTTCTCGTTGTGGCAGCCTAAGGCATCGAGCTCCAAACCGTGCACCTCACGCAATCCCTGCAGCCAGGCGATGTAGTAATCTACCATATCTTCTGACCAGAAGTCGCCCACCCATGCCGGTGCGCTCCAAGCAGTAGCATCCAGTGCCAACTGAGGATTGCGTTGGTGTGCCTCGCGCATCACCCACCAGATATAACCTCTCATGAAGTTGGCGTCGTTGCGCTCGTGAGCGTGCGAAGGCATAGAGCCCTGTGTGCTATTGCCGTCGCCCGGCACTTCCACGAGGATTGCACTGACACTGGCTCCGAACATGGGTTTATATACGAGATCCATAATCTGCGAGCGCTGCGGCTCAGGGTAGTCCTTAAGTAGCACGGAGGTGGCACCACCGCCATTGACAGCACCAATACCGTCGAAGCGTTTGCCTTGCTGGAGGTTCGTGATGCGAACACTCTGCGTGTCGGCAGCAGCCGTCATGGCCAGTGCCAACAGGAAAACGGTAAGAGAGAGTTGTTTCATGAGAGTTAGTTTATATAATATATGTTTTAACGAATAAAATATTTCTTTCCGTTACGGATGACGATGCCCTTTGCAGCGTTACTATTCAGTATCTTCCGACCGCTCAGGTCATACATGGCATCATCCTTCTCCACGCCATCACTTGTGACGCCTGGAATTGAACGTATTCCAACATATTCCTGTCGCAGAGCCTGAAAATCTTCGCGCGATAGGACGTAGTCGTTGGAGAAAGCCTCCTGCCACCATGCTGCGTTGCAGCTGCCGTGATCGGCGCTCTTGAAGGCGTCGCTGTTGACGTTGCTGGTGCGGCCATAGTCGTACCACGGGGCGAAGAATAGCCATTTGGCTCCCGATCTCCATTGTTTGCTGATATTGGCAACATTTCCACACTCGGTGAGGGCGACAAACTTCTTCGGGGAACTGGTCTTCAGGAATTTAAAACACGTCGATGCTATATTGGAGGAACTGCTATTGTTGTACACATCGATACTGACGATGTCTACATAGTCGTCGCCAGGGTACCAACGGTAGCCGTCGCTGTAGGGCTTATTCCAAGCAGCAGCCTGAGTCCACACCCAAATGAGGTTATTCAGTTTGTGGTGGTTGACCAGGCGGTCGTACATCACGCGCCAGAGCTCGTTGCATGCTGCTGGATCGCGTCCCCACCAGAACCACATACCGCCAGCCTCGTGAAGGGGGCGCCACAGCACCGGTATCTTCCTGTTCTTCAGCAGTTTCAAGTACGATGCCACCTTGTCGATATCCCGAATCATCTGCTTGTATTCGCTAGATGTCGGTTCGAAGATCTTGCGGACATCAAACTGTGTCTGATCCGCGTCAGTGCCGTAGTAAAAAGCATACTGCCCATTGGTGTTGGCAGGCACGTTCCAATGCCACATGATGAGGATGAGTCCACCCTTCTTATGCCAGTTAACAACCTCACTGACGTTCGTATAGTCAACCCATCCTCCGCTTGAAGACCAGGGGTGATGAATGTAATCCATACAGTTCAGTGCAGGCCACTTGCCCGTGTGCTGATATACCCACTTGGCCTCGTTGAAGTTCCAGTTGACATTGGCCGTA
>CAJORF010000082.1 GCA_905236985.1 uncultured Bacteroidaceae bacterium
TGCCATGAAGGCTGCTCAGAACGAGAGCTTCGGCTACACCGAGGAGAAGCTCGTCAGCAGCGACATCATCGGCATGAAGTTCGGTTCTCTGTTCGATGCTAACCAGACCATGGTCAGCAAGATCGGCGACGGCAACTCCCTCGTTCAGGTTGTTGCTTGGTACGACAATGAGAACAGCTACACCAGCCAGATGGTTCGCACCATTAAGTACCTCGCTGAGCTGAAGTAAGCGAAATTTATTGTTAAAAAAGCAAATTATTGCCGTCTGATTTTGTCGGACGGCAATTTTTTTGTTTCTTTGTCACCAAAATACCAAGTAACAGACTGGTTGTTGATTATCTTTAACTATTTAAGACCTATGAAACAGACCCATTTCTTAGTCAAATTAGTCATGGCCGTTGCACTCATGCTGACGGTGAGCTTGAATGTAAATGCCGGTGACGTTACGCTCCGCAAGGGAGGTTCAATAGCCGGAAAGATTGAATCGAACGGCGATGTGCGGATCAACGGTTCCATTCAGGGAAAGTTTGAGTCGAACGGAGATATCCGCGTGAACGGCTCCGTCAAAGGCAAGATTGAGTCAAACGGCGACATCCGAAAGAACGGAAGCATCATCGGCAAAATTGAGTCGAACGGCGATGTCCGCATCAACGGCTCTATTGTCGGAAAGATTGAGTCAAACGGTGATATCCGCAAGAACGGAAGCATCATCGGCAAGGCGGAAAATATGTCAGACAAACGTCAAGTGGCGGTGATGTATTTCTTCGACTTCTTCAAGCTGTAAAGTGATTCATTTTACCATATTATTATGGCTTACACAGAAACAACAACTACTGGTTATGGCACACGCGTGGGTAACTCCTTCAGGGGCATCCTCACGGGGTTGGTGCTGTTCATCGGTGCCACGGTGCTATTGTGGTGGAATGAGGGTCGCGCCGTGAAGACGGACAAGATGCTCGACGAGGCGGAGAAGGTCTGTATCGACATGGAGAACCCCTCGAAAATCAGTCAGGAGTACGAGGGCGAACTGGTGTGTGCCACCGCCATGGCCACGACGGACGATGTGCTGGCTGACCGCGAGTTTGGCTTCAGCGAGAATGTCATTGGCCTGCAACGCCACGTAGAGTATTTCCAATGGGTAGAGAACGAGCACTCCGAGAGTGAGGACAAGCTTGGCGGCAAGGAGGTGACGACAACGACCTACACCTACACCCAGGAGTGGAGTGACCGCCCTGTAGATAGCGGCCAGTTCCACGACCCCGCCTATCAGGGCAAAAACTTCACCGTCACACAATATGAAAACTCGGCACAATGGGCTGAGAACGTAAGCTTTGGAGCCTATAAACTCAACGAAAGCCTCATCCACTCCATCTCCAGCCGCGAACCCGTGGTGCTGGCCCTCGACGAGAAGCTATTGGAGGGAATGGACAAATCCGTTCGCGACGTCATCGTCCGTGTGAAAGGATTGGACGCAACGCCACAGAATGTAGCAAGACAGAGCTCTGCACCTGCAGAACCTTCAATAGCATCAACCACCGACTCAACCCAGACAGTCGTGCCTGACTCGGTGAAGACCGTCGTACCAGACTCCATTCCTCAGGAAAACAAGATTGACCTCGAATACGTGCATCAGCAGGGTAATGTGCTCTACTTCGGACGCACACCAGCTGCACCGCAGATCGGCGATGTGCGCGTGACTTTCGAGAAAGTCATGCCAGCCAAGGTGACGATTATCGCACAGGTTACTGGCGACACATTCAAGGCATATAAAGCCAAGAATGGCAAGAAGTTCCAGACGCTCGTCATGGGCAGGAAGGATTCGAGCGAGATCTTCGAGGCACAGCATCAGGCCAATCATTTCTGGCTGTGGATCCTGCGACTCGTAGGCACATTGTTGGTCATCAGCGGTCTGAAGGGCATCTTCGGTTTCTTGGAGATGATTCTGAAAGTGGTGCCGTTCATCGCCAACATCATCGGCTGGGGCGTGGGTCTCGTCTGCACCATCGTGGGCATCGCCTGGGCACTCATCATCGTGGGCATCGCCTGGTTGTTCTATCGTCCGATTCTCGGCATCGCCCTGCTTGTCGTGGCCGGAGTGCTCATCTGGTTCTTCGCATACAAAGGGAAAAAGCGCGATGCTTAATTCACAATTCATACCATGATCACCATCTTAGGTCCTACGGCTTGCGGCAAGACAGCTGTGGCAACAGCCTTGGCAGCACGCACAGGCGGCGAGATCATCAGCGCCGACTCGCGTCAGGTGTTCCGTGGTATGGATATAGGAACGGGAAAGGACTTAGGCGATTACGTGGTGGATGGTCAGCAAATACCCTACCATCTCATCGACATCGCCGAAGCTGGGACGAAGTACTCGGTGTTTGAATTTCAACGCGACTTCCTCAGTGCCTACGAGAGCATCGTCAGTCGGGAGCACCTGCCCATCCTTTGCGGCGGAACAGGGCTTTACATCGAGAGCGTGCTTAGGGCTTATAAGCTGGTGGAAGTGCCTGTCAACCCCGCGCTCCGCGAACGGTTGGAGGGCAAGAGCTTAGAGGAGCTCACCGCGTTACTGGCTACCTACAAACGACTACACAACACCACTGATGTCGATACGGCTCGCCGCGCCATACGCGCCATCGAAATCGAAGAGTTCTATCGTGAGAACCGCATAGACGAGAAACAGCCCTTCCCTACCCTCGCCTCGCTGACCATCGGGCTGAACATACCACGTGAGCTGCGGCGCGAACGTATCAGCCTGCGGCTGCATAAGCGACTGGAAGAAGGAATGGTGGATGAAGTACAGCGGCTACTCGACAGCGGTGTGCCCGCCGAAGCCCTCGTCAGCTACGGACTCGAATACCGCTATCTGACACTCTACCTGACCCATCAGCTCACCTACAACGAGATGGTGCGGCAGCTCGAAATCGCGATCCATCAGTTCGCCAAGCGCCAAATGACTTACTTCCGAGGCATGGAGCGGCGCGGCGTGAAGATACACTGGATCGATGCCACACAGCCGAAGGATGACATCATCGATGCAATTGTCAACATTTATGGGGATGCGCGCAAATATGCGCTACACACAACCCCAAATAACTGAATGATGCATAGCCCTCGTTAACCTGTTAATCTGTTAACCTGTTAATCCGTTAACCTGTTAATCCGTTAATCCGTTAATCTGTTAATTTGTTTCTAACATGAATTCTTCCCGCTGGGCCATCATCTACTGCCCGAAACAAGGCGTACAACGCTCGCAGAGACGCTGGGAGCGCATCCGTGAGATCTTAGAGAAACACGGTGTGGAGTATGACTTCGTGCAGAGTGAGAGTCCAGACTCCGTGGGACGCCTGACCACGATGCTGGTAGGCAACGGCTACCGCACACTCATCATTGTAGGGGGCGACTCCGCCCTAAACAGAGCACTCAACGGATTGATTCTGATGGGCGAGGAGGCTGTGCGCAATGTGGCTTTAGGCATCATCCCCAACGGGCGCGGCAATGACTTCGCCACCTTCTGGGGCTTCACAGAGGACAACGATGAACAGACTGTGGAATGGCTCATCAAGCGTCGCCTGCGTAGAGTGGATGTCGGCTTCATCCGTAAAACGGCGGCTGCGGAAAGCGAGGGCGATGATGGCAATGACGATGTACGCTACTTCCTCAACTGCGTGAACATTGGACTCGTGGCGAACATCATGAAGCTGAAATACAAGACTCGCCGCATCTTCGGACTGACCACGCTGACCTATTTTGCCAGTATGTTCCTCCTGCTGTTCCAACGATTGGAGACGAAGATGCGTTTCCACGTCAACGAGGAACACGTAGAGCGCAAAGTAATGACTGTGTGTATCGGCAACTGCCGAGGCTATGGGCAGACTCCCAGTGCCATCCCCTACAATGGGATGCTTGACGTCACCGTAGTGTCCCAACCCGAGGTGACTCAGTTGTTTGAAGGAATGGTGATGCTGTTCACAGGTAAGTTCCTCAACCACAAAAAGGTGAGAGCCTACCGCACGACACGTCACATTCTTTTCGAGGAGACACATCACGCCACAATCAGCATCGACGGACTGGTGCTCAAGAACTATCATTCGCCACTTGAAGTGGGTCTGCTGCCGGAGTACATCGACTTCATCATCCCCAGCTGAGACCTGTGCCTCACGAAACCCGCGAGACCGACAGCCTACCTCTACCCTATCCGACTGATCTTCTCAAGCTTCCCGATATCGAGAAGCTTGATTTTCTTTCCGTCGATGGCGATGAGCTTCTCCTGCGCAAAGGCCGAGAGCGTGCGAATGGCATTTGCTGTGGTCATGTTGGAGAGATTGGCCAGATCCTCACGACTGAGATAGATGCTCAGCGTGCTTTCATCCTCCTCGAAACCATAGCTTTCGCGCAAGAAGAGCAGCGACTCAGCCAGACGACCGCGGATGTGCTTCTGCGTGAGGTTGACCGTACGCTCGTCGGCGCGTCCCAAATCTTTGGACAAGCGCTCGATGAAGAACCAGCCCAACTTGGCGTTCTGCTGCACGATGTGCATGACCGTGCCAATGGGCACACGCACCACGACACACGGCTCGAAGGCCACTGCTCCCGAAGCATTGTTCTGCCCCGCAAAGCCTGCGCGGTAGCCGAAAAATTCTACGGGACGGATGACGCGGACAATCTGTGCACGACCGCCGACACCCTCTTTCTGAATCTTCACCTTGCCGGCTATCAAGCAGTGCATATAACTTGACGGCTCGCCTTCAGCATAGATCGTTTCGTTCTTGCGAAAGGGGTGAATCGTCGTGTGCTTGATGAACAATTCACGCTGCTGATCGTCCATGAGATCCAAGAGAGACGAAAGTCGCGGAAAAACGTCTTTTAAGCCAATTGTCTTCCTTGCCATACGGCTGTTTTGAGCGATTGTTTTATGTTTTACGGCACAAAATTAGGCATTTCATCTGATTTCGACAAATCTACACGAAACTTTTGCATGAAATATTTTATGGAATGGAAGGAAATCACTATTTTTGGAGAAAAATTAGGCCAAACAGGCTAATAAAGTACCCGATTTTCGTACCCAAAACCAATATTAACTAACTTATGAGCTATTTACAGTTTGACAAGACCTTGATGACAAACTTGGAGGAAGCTCTGAAGAAAGAAGTGCTGCGCTCGAACCGCTCCGGCGCCTACTCGTGCTCGACAATCCTGGATTGCAACACGCGTAAGTACCACGGGATGCTCGTCGTGCCGGTGCCCGAGTTGGACGATGAGAACCACGTTCTCCTCTCGTCGCTCGACTGCACGGTCGTACAACACGGCGCAGAATTCAACCTCGGACTTCACAAGTATCAAGGCGACAACTTTAGTCCTCGTGGACACAAGTACATCCGCGACTATGACTGCCAGCAAGTGCCCACGACACTCTACCGCGTCGGCGGCGTCATCCTCAAGCGCGAACTCATGTTCCAGCATTTTGAGGATCGCGTACTCATCCGCTACACGTTGCTCGACGCACACAGCAAGACAACGCTGCGCCTACAGCCCTGGTTGGCCTTCCGCAGCGTGCGTGAGTTCACACATGAGAACCCACGAGCTAACCGCGACTATCAGGAAGTCAAGAACGGCATCAAGACCTGCATGTATCCAGGCTATCCCGAGCTGTTCATGCAGCTGAACAAGAAAGCCGAATGGGTCTTCCGTCCCGACTGGTATCGCGGCGTGGATTACCCGAAAGAGACCGAGCGCGGCTATGCCTCCAACGAGGATCTCTACGTACCCGGATACTTCGAGTTCGACATCAAGAAGGGTGAGAGCGTAGTGTTCGCAGCTGGTACGAAGGAGTGCAACCCCACGAAGCTGAAGGACCTGGCCGACTACGAGGAGAAGATCCGCACACCACGCGACAACTTCTACCACTGTCTGGTCAACAGCGCCCACCAGTTCCTCAACTACCGCGACGGCGAGACCTACGTACTGGCCGGTTATCCGTGGTTCAAGTGTCGCGCGCGCGATCTCTTTATATCTTTGCCAGGCCTGACACTGACCAACAGCGAAGAGGAACATTTCGAGCAAGTCATGGCTACCGCCGAGAAAGGCATCCGCGAGTTCATCGAAGGCAAGCCCCTCAGCGTGCGCATCTATGAGATGGAACATCCCGACGTGCTGCTCTGGGCCGTCTGGTGTATCCAGCAGTACTGCAAGTTCGCCTCGATGGAAAAAGGTATCGAGAAGTACGGCCAGCTGCTACGCGACATCATGGGCTGGCTCCTCGATGGCAAACACGGCAACCTATACATCCACGACAACGGACTCGTCTATGCCAACGGACGTGACAAGGCCATCACATGGATGAACTCCAGCCAGAACGGACGCCCCATTGTGCCGCGCTCAGGTTATATCGTGGAGTTCAACGCGCTATGGTACAACGCGCTGATGTTCAGTGCCAATGTCTGCCGCGTCATGAACGATGTCGCCGAAGCCGAACCGCTGGAGAAGTTGGCAGAGAAGACCAAGAAGAGCTTCATCGATACCTTCCTCAACGACTATGGCTACCTGCTTGACTACGTTGATGGCACGAACGTCGATTGGAGCGTGCGCCCCAACATGATCTTCGCCTGCGCCTTCGACTATTCGCCCCTCGATGCAAAGCAGAAAAAGGGCATCCTCGATATGTGTACCAAGGAACTGCTCACCCCCAAGGGACTGCGCACCCTCTCGCCGAAGAGCGGAGGCTACAATCCCATGTACGAAGGACCGCAGGTGCAACGCGACTACGCCTATCATCAGGGTACGGCCTGGCCTTGGCTCGCCGGTTTCTACCTCGAAGCCTGCCTGAAGGTCTTCGGATATTCACGCGTCAGCTTCGTAGAACGTCAGCTCGTTGGCTATGAAGAAGAGCTCTTCTACCATTGCATCGGTACGCTGCCCGAGGTGTTCGACGGCAACCCGCCGTACCACGGACGTGGTGCCATGAGCTTTGCCATGAATGTGGCTGAGATTATGCGCGTCGTGAAACTATTAGATAAATATATTATGGACTAACTCCCTAAAATCAAGCAACTATGAAAGTATTAATGTTCGGATGGGAGTATCCTCCTCACGTCTTCGGTGGACTCGCCACCGCTAACTATGGCATCTCACAGGGCTTGCACGCCTTGGGAGATATGGACACCATGCTTTGCCTGCCCCGTCCCTTCGGAGATGAAGACCGCTCGGCATGTAAAATCATTGCCATGAACTCTGTGCCCATCGCCTGGCGCGATGTCAACTACGACTACGTCAAGCAGCGCGTGGGCAACATCATGGATCCCGACGATTATTTCCGCTATCGCGACCACCTCTACGCTGACTTCAACTACATGCACGTCAATGACCTCGGTTGCATGGAGTTCGCAGGTGGCTATCCCAGCAACCTGACCGAAGAGATCAACAACTACTCGATCATCGCCGGTGTCGTGGCTCGCACGGAACAGTTCGATATCATCCATGCGCACGACTGGCTCACGTATCCTGCCGGCATCCACGCCAAGCAGGTCTCGGGTCGTCCACTCGTCATCCACGTTCACGCCACCGACTTTGACCGCTCACGCGGCAACGTCAACCCCACGGTCTATGGTATCGAACGCAATGGTATGGACAACGCCGACTGCATCATGTGTGTGTCGGAACTCACCCGTCAGACGGTCATCAACCACTATGGTCAAGACCCCGCCAAGTGCTTCGCTATGCACAACGCCGTATATCCCTTGGCACCTGAACTTCAGGAGATCGTTGACCAGCGTCTGCCCTACAAGGATCGCAAGGAGAAAGTCATCACCTTCCTCGGTCGCATCACCATGCAGAAAGGCCCCGAGTACTTCATTGAAGCTGCCAAGCGCGTGCTCCAACGTACCAGCAACGTCCGCTTCTGCTTCGCTGGTTCTGGCGACATGATGGACAAGATGATTGATATGGCTGCTGCCTACGGCATCGCTGACCGCTGCCACTTCCCTGGCTTCATGAAGGGTAAGCAGGTGTTCGAGATCTTCCGCGATTCTGATGTCTATGTCATGCCTTCCGTATCGGAGCCCTTCGGTATCAGTCCGTTGGAAGCAATGCAGAGCGGTGTGCCAAGCATCATCTCCAAACAGAGCGGTTGCGGCGAAATCCTCGAAAAATGTATCAAGACTGACTATTGGGACATTGATGCAATGGCCGATGCGATGTACAGCCTCTGCACCAATCCCGCTCTCCACGAGTACTTGCAGATCGAAGGCAAGAAAGAAGTCGATGGCATCACCTGGGAGAAAGTGGGTGAGCGCATCCGTAAGCTCTATGACCAAGTGCTGGCAAAGTATTAACAGACCCACCCCCCAACCCCTCCCATAAGGGAGGGGAAACCTGAGGGACGAAACAACAATAAGAATAATAACTTTTAATTAATGACCCTGATAGCCCCCAAATAACCACCAAGCGCCAGCTACTCCCCTCCATAACGGGAGGGGTAAGGGGGTGGGTCTTCATATTATGAAAACAATTTGCTTATATTTCGAGATCCACCAAAACGTACATCTCAAGCGCTATCGCTTCTTCGAGATTGGTAAGGATCACTACTATTTCGATGACTATGAGAACGAACGCGGCATCACCGAAACTGCAGAGCGTTCCTATATTCCCGCCATTAAGACCTTCATCGAGATGGCTCATATGTACGGCAAAGCCTTCAAGGTATCTTTCTCCATCAGCGGTTGCGCCCTCGAGCTCTTGGAACAGTATGCGCCCGAGGTCATCTCACTACTACAGGAGCTGAACGACACGGGCTGTGTGGAATTCCTTGCCGAGCCCTACAGCCACGGCCTCAGCTCGCTGAAGAACGAGGCTGTCTTCCGCGACGAAGTAGCCCGTCAGGCCAAAAAGATGAAGGAGCTCTTCGGTAAGAAGCCCACCGTGCTGCGCAACAGCTCGCTCATCTACAGCGACGATATCGGCGGCCTCGTAGCAGATATGGGCTACAAGGGAATGATTGCCGAAGGTGCCAAGCACATCCTCGGTTGGAAGTCACCTCACTTCCTCTATCACTGTGCTCAGAACCCCAACCTGAAGCTGCTCCTGCGCGATTATAAGCTGAGCGATGATATCTCACTGCGCTTCAACGACTCATCGTGGAACGAATATCCTCTCTTCGCCGACACCTATATGGACTGGATTGCCCAGCTACCCGAAGAGGAGAAGATCATCAACATCTTCATGGAACTCTGTGCGCTCGGCATCTATCAACCTCTGAGCTCCAACATCTTAGAGTTCATCAAGGCACTGCCCGCCGTGGCTAAGGATCGCGGCATCACCTTCGCTACTCCCTCGGAGATTATCTCCAAGTCAAAGAGCGTTGCTCCAATGGAAGTGCCATTCCCCATGAGTTGGAACGACGAGGAGCGCGACACCAGCTGCTGGCTCGGTAATGTCATGCAGCGCGAGGCTTTCGAGAAGCTCTACAGCGTGGCCGACCGCGTGCTCATCTGCAAGGATCGCCGCATCACGCAGGACTGGGATCGCATCCAAGCCTCCAACAACTTCCGCTTCATGACAACGAAGAATATGGGCGTAGGCTTCTATCGCGGCATATATGACTCTCCCTACGATGCTTTCACCAACTACATGAACATCCTGGGCGACTTCATCAACCGTGTCAATGCCCTCTATCCTCTTGACATCGAGAACGACGAGCTCAACGCACTCCTTACCACTATCCGCAACCAGGCTGATGAAATCAATGTGAAGGATGCAGAGATCACCCGTCTGCAAGCCCGTCTTCAGAAGTATGAGCCCATCGAGGAGAAGGCTCCGAAGAAGAAGGAAGCTCCCGAGAAGAAGACTCCTGCCAAGAAGGCCGCTCCTGCCAAGAAGGCCGCTGCTCCGAAGAAGGAAGAAGTGAAGGAAGCTCCCGAAAAGAAGACTCCCGCAAAGAAAGCAGCTAAGAAGGCCGAAAAGCCCGCCAAAGAGGCAAAGCCCAAGAAGGCTGCAAAGAAATAATCCCCACTTACTCAATATGATAGCGAGGAGGTGCACACCATTGTGCACCTCCTCGCTTATCGCTTCATGGAAACAGCCCTATAGAGCAATATGTGCTGTTTTCCAGCCTGCAAAATGACCTATACGCCTAATTTTCGTCCTATAGCTCATTTTGAGTATTATTTGGGTTTTTGAAAGAGGAAGAAGGCCCTGTAAGGGGTTAGGATTCAACCATTTCAATACCTCTTTTTGGGTTTTTGACTACTTTTTCCAGAAAAAAAAGAAAATAGAGAGAGGAGTTAGAAACTTTTTGCGAAGAATAGTGCGAAAACCCAAAAACAGCCATGTAATCATCCTTCTTTAAGGCGATTACGCAAATCCGTCCA
>CAJORF010000083.1 GCA_905236985.1 uncultured Bacteroidaceae bacterium
GAACGCAGGTTGCCAGCGGCGTACCCTTTGAGGAAGGCTTCGATCATCTGCGCTTTGTGTCCCGCCCAAGTCGTACTATCAAGAAAATAGTCTTCGCGCATGCGCAGGAAGAACGTCGATTGCACATTCTTGAACCGCTTGTATTCGGCTGCAAGTTTCTTGGAAGCACGCACGAGCAGCGGCTGTATAGGCAATACCGTGACTTCGCGCATCTGCGTTGTCACGGCCTTCATGCGTATAGTTGCAGGCAACTCGGCAGCACGTATGTGCTGTGATGTGTATCCTATATAACTGATTTTTAATATATCATCGGGATCGGCCACAAGGGAGAACACACCCTCGTAGTTGGCAATAGCACCTTGCCCTTCACCCACATAGATGTGAGCGAAGGGCAATGGTTCTTTACTGGCGGCATCGATGATGCGCGCAGAAAATGTCTGTTGCGCCAGCGCGCCCGAGGTTGAGCACAGAAACAGCAACAGGAGCTGGATGAATGATGCGATGTATTTGTTCACTCAGAAGGGCAAGTCATCGGTGCTCTCACCATCGAAGACAGAAGCTGCAGGAGCAGCGGCAGGAGCAGCAGCAGGAGCGGCTGCGGGGGCTGCGGGCTGTGCGTGCGGGAAAGGCACTTCGGCAGCAGCGGGCTGTGCGATGGTAGTGCCGGGATCAGCAGCGGGCGTTTCTACGGCATTCGGGTCGTAGGGAGCGACCTTCCACGCGCGAATCTGATTGTACCAACGTCCGTTGTACTCATGGGCGTCGATGTCGAGGCTCACGGTGAGCAACTGCCCCACCTGGACGTTGAAGTTGGCAATACGATCCGTGCCAAACACTTCAAAACAGCACTTCTTGGGATACTGTTCAATGGTTTCAAGCACATACGAAGCCACTTTCCACTCACTTCCAGAGCGTTGCGAGACGCCTCCGCGTTCGGGCAATACAAGAATAATCTTACCGGATATTTCCATTTCTTTTAAATATATAATAATGTGTATAATTGAATGTCTGAAGCACTTTTTTGAAGGTAAAGTGTGCGGTGAAAAGCATATTTTCTTCCGTTTTGCGATGCAAATATAGGCCATTCTTGGCACTTTTGCTAATTTTAAGACGTTTTTTTTGCACGACAGCATGAAAATGCCTACCTTTGCTCGGTTTTTTATGGACATTCGACACTCCAGACATATCGATTCAACAACTAAATCAACCATACAACATGAAATTTAAAGTCTCCAGCGCAGCTCTCTTCAGCCGCCTCACCTCGATTAACCGAGTACTCAACAGCAAGAACTCCCTGCCCATTCTGGACTGCTACCTCTTCGAAATCGAAGGCAAGCAGATGTCCATCACGGCATCCGATAGTGAATCGACCATCGTGACCACCGTGGAGCTGGCCGACAGCGAGGCCGACGCCCGCTTCTGCATCAAGGCCAAGACCATCCAAGACTCCTTGAAGGAGATCTCCGACCAGCCCATCACGCTCGACGTGAACTTAGACACCATGGAGATCCAAGGCGAGTACCAGAACGGAAAGTTCAACATCGTAGGCGAACACGCAGACGAGTACCCGAAGCCCCACCAGCTGGACGGCGAGGCTCAGAGCTATGAGATCCGCCAGAGCGTGCTGCTGTCGGGCATCACCCACAGCCTCTTCGCCACCGCCGACGATGAGATCCGTCCCGTCATGACCGGCGTCTATTTCGACTTCACCCCCGAGTGCCTGATCTTCGTAGGCACCGACGGACGCAAGCTGGTACGCAACAAGGACTACAGCGTCACCAGCGAAGTTCCCGCAGGTTTCATCCTGCCCAAGAAGCCTGCCAACATACTGAAAGCCCTTCTGCAGAAAGGCGACGCTACCGCCAAACTGGATTTCAACGATAAGATGGCTGTCATCTCGACGGAAGGTTTCACCCTCACCTGCCGACTCATTGACGGACGCTACCCCAACTACAACAGCGTCATCCCGCAGAACAATCCCTTCAAGGCCACCATCGACCGCGCTGCCCTCGTTTCAACATTGAAGCGCGTGCTGGTGTTCTGTAGCCAGAGCAGCGCACTGGTGAAGCTCTCGTTCAAGAAAGACCAACTCACCGTGAGCGGACAGGACGTGGATTTCAGCACCAGTGCAGAGGAGCGTCTGGTGTGCGAGTACGATGCCCCCAATATCAATATCGGATTCAAGGGTACACTGCTCTTAGACATCCTGAACAACCTGGACAGCAGCGAGATCATAGTGGAACTGGCAGATCCCGGTCGCGCCGGCATCATCAAGCCCGCCGAGCAGAAGGAAGGCGAGGAGATCCTGATGTTGCTGATGCCAATGATGCTTAACGATTAAGAAAAACACATGAAACTCAACTTAGACAGACCCATCGTATTCTTCGATCTCGAAACGACTGGCGTTGACATCGTCAAAGACCGAATCGTGGAGATCTGCCTGCTCAAAGTGTATCCCAACGGCAACGAGGAGACCAAGACGATGCGCATCAACCCGGGCATACATATACCCGAGGAGGCATCGAAAATCAATGGTATATACGACGAAGATGTGGCCGACTGCCCCGCCTTCGCCGAAGTGGCAAAGGATGTGGCGGCCTTCATCAAGGACTGCGACCTGGGCGGCTTCAACTCCAATAACTTCGACATACCGCTGCTGGCCGAGGAGATGCTGCGCACCGGTGTCCAGGCCAACCTCAAAGCCTGCCGCAGCGTAGATGTGTCAGGCATTTACCGCAAGCTGGAGCGTCGCACGCTCATTGCTGCTTATAAGTTCTATTGCCATAAGGATCTCACCGATGCTCACTCCGCACTGGCCGACACACGGGCCACCTACGAGGTGCTGTGTGCGCAGTTGGACCACTATCCCGAGGATCTGCAGAACGATGTTGATTTCCTCGCCACCTACTCGCAATCCAACCGCAACGTGGATTTTGCTGGACGCATCATCTATGATGCCAATGGTTTGGAAATCTTCAACTTCGGCAAGTACAAGGGAAAGGCCGTGGTAGCTGTGCTGGAGCGTGATCCCGGTTACTACAGCTGGATGATGCAGGGCGAATTCTCGCGCAACACCAAGCAGGTGCTGACCGAGATTGCACTGCGCAGCAAAAATTCTAAATAACAAAGCATGAATATCGTCTTAGGCATCACGGGAAGTATTGCGGCGTACAAATCATGTACGCTCATCCGCCAGTTCGTCAAGCAGGGCCATGAAGTGCAGGTCGTCATCACGCCTGCAGGCAAGGAGTTCATCACGCCCGTCACGCTGTCGGCACTGACCTCAAAGCCCGTCATCAGCGATTTCTTTGCTCAGCGTGATGGCACGTGGCACAGTCACGTCAGCCTCGGACTGTGGGCTGACGCGATGGTCATCGCCCCCGCCACCGCCTCGACGATTGGCAAGATGGCACATGGCATAGCTGATAATATGCTCATCACGACCTACTTGTCCATGAAGGCTCCCGTATTCATCGCTCCCGCCATGGATCTCGATATGTGGGCGCACGCCTCGACGCAGGACAACCTCGTCCTGCTCCGTCAGCGCGGCGTTACCGTCATTGAGCCCGCCGCCGGTGAGCTCGCCAGCCACCTCGTAGGCAAAGGTCGCATGGAGGAACCTGAACGCATCGCCGAGCTGGTGCTGCAAGCCATCCAAACTGCCCCCTCCTCCCTCCGCGGTCGCCGCATCCTGATCACCGCCGGTCCGACTTACGAGCGCATCGACCCTGTCCGCTTTATCGGTAACTTCTCCAGTGGCAAGATGGGCTATGCCCTGGCTGAGGAATGTGCCCGCAGGGGTGCCGACGTCCAGCTGGTAAGCGGCCCCGTGCAGCTCACGACAGCCGCACCGAGCATCACCGTGACACACGTTGAGAGCGCGCAGCAGATGTGGGAGGCAGCCAGCGGGCTCTTCCCCACCACCGACGCCGCCATACTCTGTGCTGCCGTGGCCGACTTCACACCAGACACCGTGGCCGTTACGAAGATCAAGCGCGAAGGCGATGACCTCATGCTACGCCTGAAACCTACGCGCGACATCGCCGCCGGACTGGGACATATGAAGAGCGAAGGACAGAAGCTCGTGGGCTTCGCCTTAGAGACTAACGACGAGGAGGCACACGCCCGCGAGAAGCTCGACCGTAAGAACTTCGACTTCATCGTATTGAACTCGCTCAACGATAAGGGTGCCGGTTTCCAGCACAACACCAACAAAGTCACCATCATCAAGCGCGACGCGACGCTCCCCTATCCGCTCAAGGACAAACATGAGGTGGCGCGCGACATCATCGACCAGCTCGAACAGCTCTTCTAATCCCTACTTACACCATGACGAAGCGCATCCTCATCATTTTCGCTACCGCACTGCTGCTGCCCATTTTCGCAACAGCACAGGAGCTGAACGCCAAGGTCATCATCAACCGCCAGCAAGTGTCCAACACCAAGTCGGGCGTGTTCGATGCTCTGGAGAAATCCGTCACTCAGTTTCTCAATGAACGTGCATGGACGAACATCAAGTACCGTGAGACGGAACGCATACAATGTACGTTCAACATCACCATCGACACGTACAGCGAGACGGACAACTCGTTCCAGGGAAGCCTGCTCGTGGCCAGCATACGCCCTGTCTATAACTCATCGTACACCACCACCGTCTGGAACAGCAACGACAAGGACTTCGACTTCAACTTCCAGGAGTTCGACCAGCTGGAATGGCGACCTGAGCAGGTGGACAACAACCTGACGGCGATGCTCGCCTACTGGGCTTACGTCATCATCGGGCTTGACCTCGACACGATGGCTCCTATGGGCGGTACCGATGTGCTGCGTATAGCACAGGACATCTGCAACAACGCGGAAGGTCTAGGTTACAAAGGCTGGAAAGCCTTCGACGACTCGAAGAACCGTTACGCCATCGTCAACGATTATCTCGACGGTGCTATGGAGAAGTTCCGCCAGTTGCAATACACCTACTACCGCAACGGCCTCGACCAGATGTCGGAAAACACCGACGCGGGACGCACGGCCATCGCTGAGTCGCTGACGCTCCTCAAGGAGTCTCACGAAGACAAGTCCATGAGCTCGTTGCCACAGATCTTCACCGACATCAAGCGCGACGAGCTCGTCAGCATCTTCAGTAAAGGAACAAACGAGGAGCGCGAGACTGTCTATGATATTCTTTTCAGACTGAATCCCGCACAGAATACCTATTGGGAAAAAATCAAGCAGTGATACGCTCTCTCTCCATACAGAACTACGCCCTGATAGCCTCGCTGGACATGGAGTTCCACCGTGGCTTCTCTGTCATCACGGGTGAGACCGGTGCTGGCAAGAGCATTCTCTTGGGTGCTATCGGTCTGCTCCTGGGACAGCGCGCCGAGACGCGTATGATCAAGACAGGCACAAGTCGTTGCATCATCGAAGCAGAGTTTGACCTCACGGGCTATGGTATGGACGATTTCTTCGCCTGCCATGAGCTGGACTTCGATGGCAGTAACTGCATCATCCGCCGCGAGCTCACCGCCACTGGCAAGAGCCGTGCCTTCATCAACGACACTCCGGCACAGGTGACTCAGTTGCGCGAGCTGGGCAACCGCCTCATCGACATCCACTCGCAGCATCAGAACCTCCTGCTGACCGACGAGGATTTCCAACTCTCGGTGCTCGACATCCTGGCTCACGACGATTTGGAACGCTCCGCATACGCACAACGTTTTGAAGCATATCAACAGGTTTGCCGTAGCCTGGAGGAAGCAGAGAAACAAATCAACCAGATCCACGATGACGAGGACTTCATCCGTTTTCAGCTGCAACAGCTCGAAAGCCTGCAACTCGCAGAAGGTCGTCAGGAGGAGATGGAGCAGGAGGCAAAGTTGCTGGAACACGCCGAGGAGATCCGCTCCGCGCTGTGGACAGCGTCGAACGTCATGCAGGGCGACGGGCAGATGAACCAAGGCATCATAGCGGCGCTGCGCGAGATACAGCACCAGCTCAACGCCATCGCTTCGATTCTACCGACAGCGGACGAGATGACCGCGCGCATTGACAGCTGTTTGATAGAACTAAAAGACATTGACGGTGAACTCGACAGCGCAGCAGAGAGCGTGGAGGTAGATCCCGAGCGCCTCGAAAAAGTCAACGAATGGCTCAGCTCCTTCTACGCCGTCATGAAGAAACATCACGCCGCCGACGAGGCAGCACTCATAGAGACTGAACGGCAGTTCCGCGAACAGCTGGAACGCATCGACAACAACGACGAACACCTTCAGCAACTGCGCCAACAGCGGCAGCAAGCCTACGACGCAGTAATGGAACAAGCCAACGTGCTGTCAGAGCTACGACAACAGGTCGCACGAACCGTCGAGCAGCAGCTGCAGCAGCGACTGGCTCCGCTTGGCATACCCAACGTGCGCTTCAGCGTGAAGATCGAACAGCGTAAGGAGCCGTCCGTCAGCGGTCTCGATCAAGTGGATTTCCTCTTCAGTGCCAACAAGAACTCCACACTGCAAAGTATAGCCGAGGTGGCCTCGGGCGGCGAGATCGCACGTGTGATGCTCTCGCTGAAGGCTATGATCAGCGGAGCCGTACAGCTGCCGACTATCATCTTCGACGAGATCGACACAGGCGTCAGCGGTCATATTGCAGAGGCTATGGCTTTGATGATGAAGGAGATGGGAGACGGCGGACGACAAGTCATAGCCATTACGCACCTACCGCAGATCGCTGCCATCGGAGCACATCACTACCGCGTCTATAAACAGGATGAAGCGGAAGAGACCACCAGCCATATCGAAGAACTCAACACGGAGCAGCGCGTCAACGAATTGGCACAGATGCTCAGCGGAGCCGCGCTCACCGAGGCAGCCATTCAGAACGCCCGCGTACTGCTCGACAACAACCACCACTCCTAACCCAAGAGAATGAGAAAGAATATCATACGCTACTTCATCGCACTCTGCGGAGCGTTCGCCATCGCCTGTACCGCTAGTGCGCAATCGACCAAATGGTTCAAGAAAGCCCGCAAGGCTCAGCTGAACATCGTTACCTACGGAGTTGACGGACAGATGATCGGCTCCACCAACGGTTTCTTCATCGATACCGAAGGCACAGCACTCAGCGACTACATCCCCTTCAAAGGTGCCACACGAGCCGTGGCCATCGACGAGAGCGGCAAGGAATATCCTGTGCGCTGTATCGCAGGAGCCAGTGCGCTATATGACGTGGTTAAGCTCCGCATTGACATCAAGAAATCCACACCACTCACCATCGCTGTAGCCAACAGTTTGAAAGGACAAACTGCCTACGTGATGCCTTACCTCTCCAGCAAGGCCACTGTACCCACAATCACTACGGTGGACAAAGCCGAGACCTTCAACGAGCGTTACGCCTATTACACCTTACCCGTCGCAGTGAACGAGAAAAGCGTATCCTGTCCTGTCATGAACGACGACGGCGAAGTCATAGGACTCGTGCAGATGGCTGCCAGCAACAGCGATAACCAGTGCTTCGCCGTCTCTGCCGACTATGTCCGCAGTCTGGCCACCACAGCGATGTCTGCTACCTTTGGCGACTATCGCGACATCCTCATCCGCAAGGAACTGCCTGCTGATGCCGAACAGGCCAACAGCTTCATTTACTTGTTAGGAACAAGCGATACAACACTTTATCTTGATTACGTAGAAGACTTCATCACGGCCTTCCCCAACATGGAAAACGGCTATACTATGAAAGGTGAAATGCTCAGTGCCAAAGGTGATTTCGAAGGTGCCGAGCAGGCTTGGAATGTTGGTCTCAAAAGCGTGACGAAGAAGGATGAAATCTACTATTCCCGCTCACGTACCATCTACGCTGCAGTGCAGAAGACATCGATTCAGCTTCCCGAGGACTGGACGCTCCAGCGTGCCGAGCAGGAGATTGATGCCGCATATGACATCGCCCCCGAAGCTGTCTATACGGCTATGAAAGCTCACATCCTCTACAGCCAGAAACGATATGCCGAGGCCTGCCAGCTCTTCATCGATGTCAACAAAACCAACCTGCGCTCCGCGGGCAACTATCTCTTTGCCGCTCAGTGCCAGCAGATGCTGGGCGACACCACTGCCGTGCTCGCCTTGCAGGACAGTGCCGTGGCGTGCTACACCAAGCCTTACGTACCGGATGCGGCTCCTGCGCTTCTCATGCGCGCCCAGACGTTGCTGGCACTGGAGCGCTTTCGCGATGCTGTCGTTGATCTCAACGACTATGAACATCTGATGTCCAACAGCCTCAACGCCAATTTCTACTATCAGCGCGAACAGGCTGAAATGCGCTGCCGAATGTACCAACAGGCACTCAATGACATCGAGCGCGCTGCCAAGATGCAGCCCAACGAGCCGCTCTTCCAAGCCGAGCTCGCCGCTGTCAACTATCGCTTCAGCCAGTTCGACGAAGCTGCAGATGCCGCACGCGCCGCCATAGCCCTCGACAACGAGTTCCCCGAAGCCTTCCGCATCCTTGGCCTATGTCTCAGGCAACAAGGCAAGGAGAAAGAAGCTAAAGAAGCCTTCCAGCGCGCCATTGACCTCGGCGACGAGACCGCCAAAAACCTCATCAACGCCCAATAAAATCTTTTTTAATTTTTTATTTTTTATTTTCATAATTTTATATTTTCTTGAAACTCCTCCTCCTCGTCATCGGCAAGACCACCGACCGTCACCTACAGGTGCTCATCGACGACTATGCAAGCCGTTTGGAGCATTATGTACCTTTCGCCCTCGAGGTCATCCCCGAATTAAAGAGCACGAAGGCTTTGACTGCCGACCAGCAGAAGACGATGGAAGCGGAACTCATCAAAAAACAGCTGCAGGCTGGCGATCACGTCGTATTACTCGACGAACACGGAGCAGAGCGTCATTCAGTAGATTTCGCCTCATGGATGCAGAAGCGCATGAATACAGGCACTCGCCGCCTCGTCTTCATCGTGGGTGGACCATACGGCTTCGACGCTTCCATCCACGCACTGGCCAAGGAGGAGATTTCGCTGTCGCAGATGACTTTCTCCCACCAGCTCATCCGTCTGCTATTCGTAGAACAGCTCTATCGTGCACAAACCATCCTGCGCGGCGAACCCTATCATCATGAATAAGAGCGTAAAAGGCTCGTCAACTCGTTTACTTGTCAACTCGTCAACTTATCAACTTGTCAACTAAAAACAAATGAAAAATAAGACTGGCGCAGAATACGCCGCATCAAAATACAACGAGCTCACCGTGCGTGAGGAGACAACGCTTCTGGAATTCCTGATCCAGACGATGAGCATCACGCGCAACCGTGCCAAGGACATTCTGGCTGGACACGGTGTTACCGTAGATCGACACAACACTACGCGCTATGACGAGCCGCTGCGTCCCGGACAAGTGGTTCGCGTGAGCAAACACAAGCACTCCAATCAGCTCCTCAACAAGTACGTGAAAATCGTCTATGAGGACAAAGACCTCGTTGTCATCGAGAAGAGCGAAGGCATCCTCTCTATGCCTGCTACTGCAAAACAATATTCTGCAAAACAAGTACTTGATGAGTATTTCTTGAAGCGTCACTTCAAGTGTACGGCTCACACCGTCCACCGTCTCGACCGCGACACCAGCGGACTGATGATGTACGCCAAGAATATCGAAATGGCACAGGTTCTCGAGGAGAACTGGCACGACATCGTGTTCGACCGCCGCTACGTTGCCGTGGTTAGCGGAGAAATGGAGCGCGAAGGTGGCACCATAGAGTCGTGGCTCAAGGACAACAAGGCTTATATCACCTATTCCTCCGCCACCGACCCTGGAGGCGGAAAATATGCCGTCACACACTATCACACGCTCCAAACTACTCCAACGACATCGCTTGTGGAACTCAAATTGGAGACGGGACGAAAGAACCAGATCCGCGTCCACATGCAAGATATTGGCCATCCCATCTTAGGCGACAAGAAATACGGCGACGGACGCGACCCCATCGGGCGGCTCTGTCTTCATGCCTACCGTCTCGACTTTTATCATCCACGCACCGGCGAAGTCATGAACTTCGAGACGCCTTTCCCCAAGGATTTCATGAAACTTCTCCAACGTCCCAATGCCACCGATAATTGTTAATCTGTTCATCAAATAACTATGCGGAAAATCATCCTATTACTTTGCCTCTGTGCTGTGGTCGCCACGGCAGCCGCTGAGAGCGCTCGTTCGGTGCTTGACAAGACGGCTGCGCGCATGACCAAGTCGGGCGATGTCAGGGCGCAGTTCAAGGCCACCACATTCAGCGGCACTACACCTCAGAGCGAGGCCGCAGGAACACTCGTGCTCAGCGGCAAAAAGTTTCACATGACATCCGAAGAGCTCATCACGTGGTTTGACGGTACAACGGAATGGAGCTTGATGAAGGGCAGTGACGAAGTCAACGTCTCCAATCCCACCGAGGAGGAACAGGCTGCCGTGAATCCCGCCACACTCATCAGCATCTACAAAAAAGGATATCGCTACACGCTCGCGGAATCGACCTTGCGCGGCAAACCTACTTACGTTGTCTATCTGAGGGCCAAGAACAAGAAAATGCCCTTCTCCGAAATGATTGTTGATGTAGATAAAGCCACATTCAACCCGCTCTGCCTGCGCGCCAAAAAGGACGGGGACTGGCTTCGTATAGCCATCCTCAGCTTCCAGAACGGCCTCTCGCTTCCCGCCTCCACCTTCACTTTCCCCACCACGGATTACCCGAACGTCGAAATCATCGATCTCCGATAAATATGGAACATATCAAACTACTCATCCTCGGCAGCGGGCCCGCAGGCTTAACAGCTGCCATCTACGCCGGTCGTTCCGGCCTCACACCCATTCTCTACGAAGGTCTCCAGCCCGGAGGCCAGCTCACTACGACCACAGAAATCGAGAACTTCCCCGGTTTCCCTGAAGGTATTGATGCCAACGAACTCATGGACTGTATGCGCAGCCAGGCCGAGCGCTTCGGCTGTGAGATACGTTCAGCCTCGGCAGTCAAGACCGATCTCTCGACTGCACCCTATCACGTCTGGTTCGACGATGAGACCGAGGTGACCGCCGATGCACTGATCATCTGCACGGGAGCTTCGGCCAAGTACCTCGGCCTTGCCGACGAGGAGAAATATCGCGGTCAGGGCGTCTCTGCCTGCGCCACCTGCGACGGCTTCTTCTACCGCAAGAAGACGGTGGCAGTTGTTGGCGGTGGCGACACAGCCTGCGAAGAGGCTTCCTATCTTGCAGGACTGGCCTCGAAGGTCTATCTCATTGTGCGTAAGCCCTACCTCCGCGCTACGCAGATCATGCAGGAGCGCGTGCTCAATAATCCGAAGATCGAGGTTCTTTTTGAGCACAACACCCTCGGTCTCTTCGGTGAGAACGGCGTTGAAGGCGCTCACGTCGTCTTCCGCAAGAGCGAGGCCGACGAGCGACGCTATGACCTGCCCATCGACGGCTTCTTCCTCGCTATCGGACACAAACCCAACAGCGACATCTTCCGGCCTTGGGTGAAGACCGACGAGACAGGTTACATCATCACTGAAGGCGACTCGCCCCGAACGGGCATTCCAGGTGTCTTCGCTGCAGGTGATGTGGCCGATCCTCATTACCGCCAAGGCGTTGTCGCCGCTGGATCGGGAGCCAAAGCCGCTATCGAAGCTGAACGTTATTTGGCTACAATTTAATCATTTACAACAATCCCAGGATCTCCCAATCTCATACGGGGCTCCTGGGATTTCCCATTTCATTTCACAAACACATTTCCCACTATGAACCGCTTTTTCCTTTTCGTCCTTTCTTCCCTCTTCGCTTTTCACTCTTCCCTTTTCACTCTTCATGCTCAGTCCCCTGCGGGCTTCGGTAGTGCCCGTCCGCTCAACGACGGCTGGCTTTTCAGTCTCACCGCCGACAGTTCAGCCATAGCTCCCCATTCTGAAGACAGAAGCTGGCAGCGCGTCAGCTTGCCTCACGACTGGAGCGTGCGTCTGCCGATGTCCCCCGATGGCGGCTCTTGTCAGGGCTACCTCCCTGGGGGCATAGGATGGTATCGCAAGCACCTCAGCGTCAATGCCGACGAGCTCGCCGACGGTCGCCGCCTCTATATTTTCTTTGAGGGTGTCTATAACCGCTCCAGGGTTTACGTCAACGGACAACTCCTCGGCTACCGTCCCAGCGGCTTTGCCTCCTTCCTCTATGACTTAACGCCACACCTCCGAGCAGATGAAGACAATCTCATAGCCGTGCGCGTCGATCATTCGCGAGCGAACGACTCGCGCTGGTACACTGGCTCAGGTATCTACCGTCCCGTCTGGCTCATCAGTGCTCCCACCACTCACCTTGCGCTCTGGGGTACAACGTGGAAAGTCAAGCAACTGAACAATAAGAAAGCCGTGGTTGAGGTCAATCTATATATAGACTCTTCCTCAGCTCTCCCTGTTAGGGAGGGAGCATATACCATTGCAGTTGAGATATTGAATGCAGACGGGAAAGTCGTTGCAAATAGTAAAAATATTCGCCCCGTCCCTAATAGGGAGGCCAGCGGAAGAGCCTTCTCTTTAACAATAAATTCACCCCATCTCTGGTCGCTCACCGATCCATACCTATATCAAATCCGCGCGCGCCTGTTCGAGAACGGACGTGAGATCGATTGTTCCCAAGTGCCGCTTGGGCTCCGCACCTACAACTTCTCTCCCGACAAAGGCTTTGCCCTCAACGGGGAATGGATGAAGGTCAAGGGCGTTTGTGTCCATGATGATGCCGGTGTGCTTGGCACAGCCGTTCCTCCTGCCGTATGGAAGTACCGCCTGCTACAGCTTAAATCACTTGGTGTCAACGCCATTCGCATGAGCCACAACCCTCATGCCCCAGCACTCTACAACCTCTGCGACTCACTCGGTTTGCTGGTCATGGACGAAGCCAGCGACGAATGGGAGTTCCCCAAGCGCAAGTGGCTTAAGGGTTGGAATCAGGGCAAGCCCGGTTTCGAGGGGACGTATGACTATTTCGAGGAGTGGATTGACCGCGACGTAGCTGATATGGTGCGCCGCGACCGCTGCCATCCCAGCATCTTCCTCTGGTCTATCGGCAACGAGGTCGATTATCCCAACGACCCCTATTCGCATCCCGTACTCGACGGTAATGGTGTTGACTTCACACAGCCCGCCTACGGCGGCTATAAACCCGAACAACCGAACGCAGAACGTATTGGTCTTATCGCACAACGATTGGCCAAGATCGTGCGCGAACATGATGACTCTCGTGCCGTGACGGGAGCCCTCGCTGGAGTGGTCATGAGTAACGAGACAGCTTATCCTGAAGCAGTAGATGTCGTAGGTTACAACTACACTGAAAGTCGATATACCATTGACCATCAGCGTTATCCGCAGCGTGTTATCTATGGCTCCGAGAACCGCCACGACCTACCCGCTTGGAAAGCCGTCACCGACAACGAACACATCTTCGGACAATTCCTCTGGACAGGCATTGACTACCTCGGCGAGAGCGGCCCCTGGCCTGCACGAGGCTCCGGAGCCGGCCTTTTAGATCTTGCAGGTCACGTGAAGCCCAACGGCAACTATCGCGCAGCCCTATGGGCAGAGCACCCCGTCTGTTACATTGGCACTTATCCCAATATGCGGATGGGCAACAGAAACGGACGCAATAGCCGCAACCGTCAGTCGCGACAATGGATATCATCCTCTGCACCAGCCATCTGGAACTACGAAGAGGGACAGCCCATCCGTGTCGTCTGCTACACGAATGCCCTCACCGCCCGCCTCTTCCTCAACGACCAACCCATCGGCGACGAACCCACTCGCGACGAAGCCAGCAACATTCTCTACTGGGACATCACCTATACTCCCGGCACTCTCCGTTGCGAAGCCGACAATGGAGCTATCTCCTCCATTACCTCTGCAGGTCGTCCTTTTGCCTTGCGCGCCACCGTAGCCAACGTATCCGACCTCACCGCCGACGGCCTATCCATCCTTGAGGTTGAGGTAATAGACGAGGCGGGGCAACTCGTCCCCTTTGCTGACAACATGATCACCTGCTCCGTGCAAGGCGCCGCACGCCTCCTCGGCCTCGAGAACGGCGACCTCCGCGACACCGATGAAAAGACTGACAACCATTGCCGTGCCTACGCAGGACGTCTCATTGCTTACATCGCGCCTGCCGCCCCACCCGCCAATCTCTTCCGCGCTGATTCCTTTACAGGTGACGGCCCTGTCCGCATCACCTTCACCTCTCCGCTTCTGGATAAAGCCGAAATAACGATCAGCGATAATCTTTAAACATTGTTAAAAACGTGCATCCTGCTGATAATTATCCATGATACATAACCTATTATCCATTAAAAAGTAGTACCTTTGCGCCCGATTTGAGACCGAAGGGGCTCGGTAAAGAGGCACCACAACGGATGTCCGCCTCCCGGTAAAACCCGTTAAATACATTAATATCAAACATGTACGCAATCGTAGAGATTAACGGTCAACAGTTCAAGGCCGAAGCCGGCAAGAAGCTCTTCGTCTATCACATCCAAGGCGCAGAGGCTCAGCAGACTGTTGAATTTGAGAGAGTGTTGTTGGTAGATAACGAAGGTGCCATCACAGTCGGTGCTCCCACCGTTGAAGGTGCCAAGGTGATCTGCGAAGTCGTTTCACCCCTGGTTAAGGGCGACAAGGTCCTGGTCTTCCACAAGAAACGTCGCAAGGGCTATCGCAAGCTGAACGGTCACCGTCAGCAGTTCACTGAGTTAACTATCAAGGAAGTTATTGCTTAACCACTAAAACAACTGAAGAAACATGGCACATAAAAAAGGTGTAGGTAGTTCTAAGAACGGCCGCGA
>CAJORF010000084.1 GCA_905236985.1 uncultured Bacteroidaceae bacterium
CGCTGGGCATCGGGGATGTGACGCAGCCGCTGGTGCCTGCCGTAGTGGAGGCATTGCACAAGGCTGCTGACGAGATGGGTTGTGCGGCGAGTTTCCGAGGTTATGGCCCTGAGCAGGGCTATGATTTCTTGCGCGATGCTATCGTGGAACATGACTTCCGAGCTCGCGGCATCGACATCGAGGCAGACGAGATCTTCGTGAGCGACGGTGCCAAGAGCGACACGGGCAACTTCCAGGAACTGCTCTCTGCCGACTGTGTGGTGGCTGTCACTGACCCCGTCTATCCCGTGTATGTGGATTCCAATGTGATGGCTGGCCGCCGCATCGTCACGTTGCCCTGTACTGCGGAAAACGGCTTTGTGCCAGAGCTGCCCAAGGAGCACGTGGATGTCATATACCTCTGCTACCCCAACAACCCGACTGGCACGACGCTCACGAAAGAACAACTCAAAAAGTGGGTGGATTACGCACTGGCAACGGATGCACTCATCTTCTACGATGCCGCCTACGAAGCCTTCATCCGACACGACGACATCCCCCACAGCATCTACGAGATACCAGGTGCCAAGCAGTGCGCTGTGGAGTTCCATAGCTACTCCAAGACGGCTGGGTTCACGGGTGTGCGATGCGGATACACGGTGGTACCAAGGGAAGTGATAAGTGAAAGAATGAAAAGTGAAAAATTAAATGAGACACAATATTCATTGAACCAGCTGTGGAACCGCCGTCAATGCACGAAGTTCAATGGCACAAGTTACCTTAGCCAACGTGCTGCAGAAGCCATCTATACACCCGAGGGAAGAGCACAAATCCGTAAGGTCATCGACTACTATATGGAGAATGCCCGCCTCATGCGTGAGGAACTGACCAAGATGGACTTCAAGGTCTATGGCGGCGAGGATGCACCTTATCTTTGGGTTTCCACACCAAGCAACATGACTTCGTGGACATTCTTCGATTGGATGCTCCATTCTGCTCATGTGGTGTGCACTCCTGGCGCAGGCTTCGGCGCTTGCGGAGAAGGTTATGTACGCCTGACAGCTTTCGGTACGCATGAGAATACAGAAAAGGCAATTCGCCGCATAACTAATAAATTGTAAATCGTTAATAGGTAGATAGTATATGAATCAAGGTTTATATCAAAGCAGTTATGAGCACGATGCCTGTGGCGTAGGCATGGTGGTGAACATTCACGGCGGCAAAAGTCATGAACTAGTGGATAATGCGCTAAGGGTGTTGGAAAACATGGAACACCGCGGTGCGGAGACGCGCGACAAGACAGGCGACGGCGCCGGCATTCTGGTGCAGATTCCGCATGAGTTTATTCTGTTGCAGGGTATTCCTGTGCCTGAGAAAGGGAAATATGGAACGGGACTGGTATTCCTGCCGAAGGATGCTCAGGCTCAGCAGGAGATCCTCTCCGTTATGATTGAAGAGATAGAGCGTGAGGGACTGACATTGATGCACTTGAGGGCTGTGCCTACGAACCCCGAGGTGCTGGGTGCGGCTGCCCGTGAGGTTGAGCCAGACATCAAGCAGATTTTCGTAACGGGTATCACCGATGATCAGATACCTGTGTTTGAGCGTATTTTATATAAGGTACGCAAGAGAATAGAGAACCGAGTGGACAATGAGGATTTTTATATATGCTCGCTGTCGAACAAGAATATTATCTACAAAGGTATGCTGACCAGCGGACAGCTGCGTCGCTATTTCCCGGACTTGTCGAACGACTATTTTACAAGCGGATTGGCGCTGGTGCACTCCCGATTCAGCACAAACACATTCCCAAAATGGAAACTTGCCCAGCCCTTCCGCTTGTTAGCCCACAACGGTGAGATCAACACTATCCGCGGCAACCGTGGTTGGATGAAGGCTCGTGAGAGCGTGCTCAGCAGTGAAGCCTTGGGCGACATCAAGGATTTGAGACCGATTGTGCAGGAGAATATGAGCGACTCAGCCAGCCTGGATAATGTCTTTGAGTTCTTGATGTTGAGCGGGCTCTCGTTGCCTCAGGCGATGGCTATTCTTGTTCCTGAGAGTTTTAACGACAAGAACCCGATTTCGGAGGATTTAAAGGCGTTCTATGAGTACTACTCCATCTTGATGGAGCCTTGGGACGGCCCTGCTGCGCTGCTGTTCAGTGATGGCCGTTATGCAGGTGGAATGCTGGACAGAAACGGATTGCGCCCCAGCCGTTACACCATCACCAAGGGAGGTATGATGGTAGTGGCCAGCGAGGTTGGCGTGATGGATTTCGAGCCAGGCGATGTTGTGAGCAAGGGTCGCTTGCAGCCTGGCAAGATTCTACTGATTGATACGCAAGAGGGTAAGATTTACTACGACGGCGAGATCAAGGAGCGACTGGCGAAGGCACATCCTTATCGCGAGTGGCTGAACGAGAACCGTGTGCAATTGGAGAAGTTGAAGAGCGGCAGGCACGTGGAGAACAGCGTGAAGGATTTCGAGCAAAAGCTCGTAACATTCGGCTTTGGACAGGAGGATATCGACAAGACCATCGTGCCGATGGCAACGGCTGGTCAGGAACCTGTGGCAGCGATGGGTAATGACACGCCGCTGGCCGTCATCTCAGATCGTCCACAGGTGCTGTTCAATTATTTTCGTCAGCAGTTTGCGCAGGTGACGAATCCTGCCATTGACCCGATTCGTGAAGAGTTGGTGATGAGCTTGACGGAGTACATCGGTGCAGTGGGAACTAATATTCTGACTCCCGATGCGAGCAACTGTAAGATGGTTAGATTGCCGCAGCCAGTGCTGACTAATACGCAACTTGATATACTATGTAACATCCGCTATAAGGGCTTCAACACCAAAAAGCTGTCTATTTTATTTGAAATGGATAAGGGCGAGGAGGGCTTGCGTCAGGCGTTGGATGACCTCTGTCATGAGGCTGAGGCCAGTGTGGATGAAGGTGTAAACTATATCATCCTCTCTGATAGGGACATGGATGAGAAGCATGCTGCCATCCCCTCGCTACTGGCCGTTTCAGCTGTTCACCACTATCTGATTTCTGTGGGTAAGCGCGTACAGACGGCGCTGATTGTGGAGAGCGGTGAGATTCGCGAGGTGATGCACGCTGCGCTGCTGCTGGGCTATGGCGCCAGCGCGCTGTGCCCCTATATGACGTTTGCTGTGCTTGATGATTTAGTGAAGAAACATCAAATTCAGGAGGAATATGCTACGGCAGAAGCCCACTATATCAAGGCAGTGGATAAGGGTTTGATGAAGATCATGTCGAAGATGGGCATCTCGACGATTCGCAGCTATCGTGGAGCTAAGATTTTTGAGAGCATCGGACTAAGCGAGGATTTGCTGAGGCGGTACTTTGGGACGGAGGTAAGCACCATCGGAGGCGTAGGTCTGAAGGAGATTGCGAGGGATGCTATCAGGCTGCATGAGATGGGTCGTTGTGACACAGCGATAAACGGAAGGCTGAAGAACCAGGGGCAGTTCGCGTGGAGGAAAGATGGCATCAAACACGCTTGGACCCCTGAGACCATTGCCAACCTCCAGATTGCCACACGTTTGGGTTCTTATAAGAAATTCAAGGAATGGGCAGCGCAGGTTGATGAGAAAGAAAGCCCCATCTTTCTCCGTGACTTCTTCGGTTTCAAGAAGGCTGCTGCTCCCATCCCCCTTGACGAAGTGGAACCCGTGGAGAGCATCGTTCGGCACTTCGTGACAGGTGCTATGTCGTTTGGAGCCCTGAGCATCGAGGCACACGAAGCGTTGGCATTAGCC
>CAJORF010000085.1 GCA_905236985.1 uncultured Bacteroidaceae bacterium
AGTCTGCAACACATCTACGATATCATCTACCATGTATTGTGAGTATTCGTCATCGATATTTGTGCTGCGATACTTATAGCAATTGTCAGGCAACTCAACAAAGAAGAGATCGAAGATGAGATTGAATTGTCCATAGCTCTGTGCCAAGAAATAGTCATGAACGGAGCCGACGTACTCGCCCTCGGTGAAGTTTTCAGCATTGAAAATCTTGTTCCAAGTGGCCAGTGTGGCCTCATGGTCTGCACTGAAGTCCCGATCCTGGAACGACGCCAACACAACCAACTGATGTCGATTGCCAATGTATGGCGTCCCACCTTTTTGTAACGATGGAGAGCGGCGGGGAGCAAAATGAGGATTAGGGGTTCCAACCCTACATCCACGCAGTGGTATGACTGCTTCGTCTGGCGATGTGAAATCCTTCGTCTGGGCATTCACCTCCATAGCAGTGAACAGGGCCGTTATGGCTAATAATAAAAACTTGTTCATTCTTCATTCAAGCGTTAAAAAAATGTACGGACGTGCATGTTGGCACGCCCGTACTTGTTTGGTGTTATAGCTGTTAATCTTGAATGAGGCAGCGACCAGTCATCTCCTTGGGCTGCTCAAGTCCCATGATGTGGAGAATGCTGGGTGCCACATCGGCCAGGATGCCGTCCTCGACCTTCGCACCACTGTTCTCCGTGACGTAGATGAAGGGAACGGGGTTGAGGGAGTGGGCGGTATTGGGCGTGCCATCGGAGTTGATGGCGTTGTCGGCATTACCGTGGTCGGCGATGATGATGACCTCGTAGTCGCCAAGAGCCTTGGCGGTCTCCACGACTTCCTTGACGCAGGTATCGACAGCTACGACAGCTTTCTCGATAGCCTCATAGACACCCGTGTGACCCACCATGTCGCCATTGGCGTAGTTGACGACGATGAAGTCGTACTTGTCCTCCTTGATGGCAGCCACGAGCTTGTCCTTGACCTCATAGACGCTCATCTCAGGCTTCAGGTCGTAGGTGGCCACCTTGGGTGAAGCCACGAGGATGCGGTCTTCTCCTTCGTATGGAGCCTCGCGACCGCCGTTGAAGAAGAAAGTGACGTGAGCGTACTTCTCTGTCTCGGCGGTGTGAAGCTGCTTCAAGCCCTGACGGCTGATGAACTCGCCCAATGTGTTCTCGACATTCTCCTTGGGGAAAAGGATGTGAACGCCCTTGAACGAAGCATCGTAGGGTGTCATGCAGTAGTACTGCAAGCCGGGGATGGTCTTCATGCCCTGATCCGGCATATCCTGCTGTGTGAGCACAATGGTAAGCTCCTTGGCACGGTCGTTGCGGTAGTTGAAGAAGATGATGACATCGCCCTCCTTAATGGTGCCGTCGATGGTGGCATTGTTGATGGGCTTGACGAACTCATCGGTGACACCGTCGGCGTATGAGAGTTCCATGGCCTCTGCCATATCCTTGGCCTGATAGCCCTCACCGCTGATGAGGAGGTCGTAGGCCACCTTGACGCGTTCCCAGCGCTTGTCGCGATCCATGGCATAGAAACGACCTATGATGCTGGCGATATGTGCGCCCGTCTCGTTGCATTTCTCCTGCAACTGACGAATGAAGCCTACGCCAGAGCGCGGGTCTGTGTCGCGACCGTCCATGAAGCAGTGAACGAAGGTCTCGCGGACATGGTATTGCTGCGAAATCTCGCAGAGCTTGAAGAGGTGTTCCAATGAGCTGTGTACGCCACCATCGGAAGTCAAGCCCATGAAGTGAACGGCCTTACCCTCGCGCACGGCATAGCCGAAAGCGTCCTGAATCTCAGGGTTGTCCATGATGGAGTTGTTGCGGCAGGCACGGTTGATCTTCACCAAGTCCTGATAGACGATGCGACCGCCGCCGATGTTGAGGTGACCGACCTCAGAGTTGCCCATCTGTCCATCGGGCAGACCTACGTTCTCGCCACTGGCCAGCAGCTGGCTGTGGGGATAGGTTGCGTTGAGGTAGTCCATGTAGGGTGTCGGTGTCTGATAGATGACATCGCCCTTACCTTTGTTTCCGATGCCCCAACCATCGAGGATCATCAGTAATGCTTTTTTGGGCATAATATTCTAATTTTAAAGTTGTTATTTAGTTGTTTCGACATTTCAGGTTTCAAGCTTACTGCATCGCCGGCACATGGCCGTTGCGGAAGCTGACGTGCTGGATGTGATTGGAACGTGGCACGAGATAGGCATCGAAATCGAACTGCCACCTGCGCGGCTCATCAAGGGTCAGATAGCCGGAACTGAGGGTGACGGGATAGGGCTTGACCGTGAACTGCTCGGTTTGCGGGTTGCGATTGGGAATATAGAACGTGTCAGTGGGTTCTATCGAGAAATCCCATGCGGAACGGTCTTCACGGAGCGTGACGGTAACGGGCTTACTGAAGATGTAAGCGGTATCGTTCTTTTCAATCTTGACATTCTGTAGCGTAGCTACACCCCATGTAGGGCTGGAATAGACAAGTATGCAGGTGGAGTTATCGGTTTTTGTGGCGAAGATGACAAGTGAGTCGCCGTCGGAGGGGATATAGGAAGCGTAGGGGTTGCTGCCCACTGTCCAACCGCCCAGTTTCAAATCCAAGCCTTCGTCATGGACAGGGGTGATGGGTTTTTCTTCGTCCTTGTTATCCTTACTGCAGCTCGCAATGCATCCTGCCGCCATGATGATGGCAGCCGCGAGAAGTATGATCGTTTTGTTCTTCATCATAATTTTGTTTTAAATAATAATAATGTGTGTTGTGTGAAAATCGCAATTGCGGTGCAAAGGTACGTTTTTTCTTTCATTCAAGCATCATTTATTTTAGGTATTCTGCTATTAAAAAGAGAAAATACTCATATTTAATGATAGCTACCTGATTTTTTTATTGTATCTTTGTGCCCGAAAACAAAAGAAACGCGATAAAATGCATATCCTGTTCCTTGCTCTACTGGCGTTGTCAATGCCGGAATCCACCGACTCGCTGCGCACAACCGACATCGAGGAGGTCGTGGTTGTCTCCACGCCCAAGGAGGATATGCGCCTGCGTCGTCAACCGCTCTCTGCCACCTCATTCTCACAAGACGATATGATGCAGCGCGGAATGACGAGCATCAAGAACCTATCCGCACAAGTCCCCAACCTCTTCATCCCCTCCTACGGCTCGCGTCTGACCACGAGTGTATATGTGCGCGGCATCGGCTCACGAACAGGAACACCCGCCATAGCACTCTATCTCGATGGAGTGCCACAAGTGTCACCAGCAAGCTACGATTTCAACCTCTCCAACGTCGATCGCATCGACATCCTACGCGGACCGCAATCAACTCTTTACGGTCGCAACTCCATGGGCGGCGTCATCCGCGTGTTTACCAAGAACCCCATGCACTATCAAGGCACGGACATCTCCTTTGACGGCAGTCACGACTTAGGCGGAGCACCAGCAGGGCGACAGGACGGAGGCGGTGCTGGGCGATACCGTCTGAACCTGACGCACTACCACCGCATCAGCGACCGCTTCGCCTTCAGCGGCCATTTCTTTGGAGAGTACGACGGAGGCTATTTCCGCAATGAGGCACGTGGCAACGAACTCATCGACAGACAGGCAGACCTCGGAGCACGCGCGCGATTGATCTACAAGCCCAAAGCTGACCTGAACTTCGACCTCTCGCTCAGCCACGAGTGGCTGCGACAGGGGGGGTACCCCTACGAGTACGAAGGCACAACAGGCACACCCTCGACACCAGCCCCCCAGACAAGGGCAGGACACATCGCCTACGACAATCACAGCGGTTATCAGCGCCACCTGACCAATGTGGGACTCACCACGGAGAAGACGTGGCCGCGCGCTGTGCTCACCAGCGTGACTGGCTTCCAACACCTGAACGACCGCATGGATCTCGACCAGGACTTCACCGACCGCAACCTCTACACCTTGATACAGCGGCAGAATGTGAACACGATTTCCGAAGAGGTAATCATCAAAAAAGCCACTACCCCACTCAACGGAGAGAAGGGGTTGACGAGTGAACAGAAGAACCTCTATCTCTGGCTATTCGGCGCAAATGTACTACACCAATGGACAACGACCGAAGGCCCTGTGACCTTCCACAGCGACGGCCTCGAATGGCTCAACAGCCTCATCAACCGACAGGCCAACCTGCACCTGCCCACCATCACCAGCCACGACGATGATGGCAACGAAGCCTACAAGATGAACTTTGTGTTCAACAACACGATAGAGGGTTCGGACTTAGCTTTCCCTGGCACCTACAAGACCCCCACAACCAACTTAGCCCTCTTCCATAAGAGCACCCTGCAACACCTGTTTGGTGCTGAGGGACTGACGCTCACGGCAAGCCTGCGACTGGACTACGAGCATTTCTCACTCGACCACGATGCCCACTACACCTTCAAGCAACGCTATGGTCTCGACGGTCGCCTGACCTACCCCGACGGCAGCGTACGCGAAGGGATGATGTTGGTGCCCACACGCACGTTCGAGGTGACAGATGCCCTCAGAGGTTCACTCTCAAAGGGCTATCTCCAGCTGTTGCCCCACATCACGTTGCAGTATGCCTTCACCTGCGGCGAGGATGACACCAGCTCCAATGCCTACGCCACGGTCTCGCGCGGCTATCGTTCAGGAGGCTATAACATTCAGATGTTCAGCGAGCTGCTACAGAACCGCATGCAGACAGCGATCATGCACAACGTGGCAGATGCCACCATACCCGTCATGGAGTCCGTCAGCATGATCCCCTCCGATGTCAAACAGACGGTGCGCGGGATGCTCACTGAGATGGGCACTCAGCAGCCGACAGATGTCGAGGGTGTTACGTGGTACAAACCTGAATCCTCGTGGAACTTTGAGATCGGCACACACCTGAACCTGCTCTCCTCGCATCTCAGTGCTGACTTCGCCCTGTTCTGGATGGAGACACGCGACCAGCAGGTGAGCCGTATGTCGGCTGGCGGGTTAGGACGAGTGACGGCCAACTCGGGCCGTAGCTGCAGCCTTGGTGGCGAAGCCACGCTGAACCTGCGCATCAATGAGGGATTGCAGCTGCAAGTGGCCTACGGCTACACCCACGCCAAGTTCCACGATGGCGGCTTTGTGCCCTTTGTACCGCGCCACACTTTTTCCATCGATGCCACTCGAACGTGGACACTCACAAACCGCTGGTTGCAAGAGGTGACACTCCATGCCGGCTATCACGGTGCCGGACGCATCTATTGGACGGAGAGCAACACCACCTGGCAGAACTTTGCCGGAATGCTCGACGCGAGCCTCAGCTTGCAGCGCAAGCATACCGAACTCTCGGTCTATGCCCGCAATATCCTCTCAACGCGCTATCAGACATTCTATTTCGAGACGATGCAACGCGGCTTTGCACAATATACAAAGCCAGCGGAAATGGGTGTCCAAATCCGCTGGCGCTTCTGAGGCACAAGGAGCCTCGATAGTGCGGTGTCGTAAGCTGTTTACTCCTCTTCCTGTTCGCCAAACTCCAACTCGCCCTGAACGATCCAGATGAGATCTTCGGGGTCGAAGTCGCCGTAGTGCTCCTTCTTGGCGCGCGCTGCGATGTCCTTGGCAATGACCTCTGTGTCGATGTCAATGCACCCATCCTCGCCTGGCTCGCTGTCAAGCAGTCCGCTCTCGACGTAGTATTCGGACAATAGGTCGAGAAAGTAGAAGAGGTCGTCATCAGAGAATTTCTCCCTGACGTCCTGAGGTAGATAGCTGCGGATGAACTCTACGGTTCGCATATCATCCTCGGCCAGTGCCATGAAATCTTCTTCCATAATTAAACACCTGATATGAATTGTGTTACCTTACTTGAGAATGCTCTGTAGCTTGGCTTCCAAAGCAGCCTTGGGAGCAGCACCCACCTGCTTATCTACCACCTCGCCGTTGCGGATGAACAGGATCGTGGGGATGTTGCGCACACCGTAGCGGATGGGAAGATCGTCGTTCTCATCGACATCGACCTTACCAATGATGGCACGGTCGCCATAGTTCTCTGCCAATTCCTCGATGTACGGACCAATTTTCCTACAGGGGCCACACCAAGTAGCCCAGAAATCTACGACCATCGGCTTGCCCTCGGCAAGGAGTGCGTCGAAATTGGAATCTGTGATTGCTAATGCCATAATAATGAATGTTTAGTGATGATGTAAGAATTGTGAATTATCAATTATGAATTATTGATCTGATAGGAGAGCTGTGGATTGCTCTCGATGTAGTCGATGAGATCGCGCGTGACAGTGACGCGATACATTTTGCTGCGCAACGTCAGATGCATACGTCCTTCAGGATCAATGATGCGGAAGTAGAGTTCCGTGTCACCTGGGTTGGAACGGATGAACTCTGAAAGCGAGAGTGCTGTGTCTTCGTCGAGGTCGCTAAGCGGCAACATGACCGTGATGCTCTCGATGATCTTATCCTTGATCTCACCCAGAAATTCTATCTTGCCGATGGAGAGGTCTGTGCGGTTGGGATTATAACGGCCAGGCTGGACACGAGCCGTCACAAAGACGGAGTTGCCGATGTCCATGAAGGGACCCCACGTGGCCCAATCATAGCCCCAGAGCGGCAACTCACCCGTGCCGGAATAGTCCTCGATGGACACGATTCCATAGGGCTGACCGCTCTTGCCCACACCCTTTCTGACATCCGTGACGATACCGCCAAAGGTGATGTCGCGGTTGAGCAGCTGATCCTTATCCTTCAGTTCAACGACGCGCGTGGTGCATACGTGCTGCAAGATGACGGCAAAATCATCGAGAGGATGCGCCGAGAGGTAGATGCCTACGAGATCGCGTTCTTTGTTGAGACGCTCCAAACTGCTCCACTCCACAAAATCCTGCGGAACGGGCGGGGTAGCGACCTCCACCATGTCGAAGTCGCCAAAGAGAGAGTTCTCTGCCGAATGTTTGGCCTCCTGATACTGAACGCCATAGCGCACAAGCACATCAAGGAAGACCTCGCCCTTGTGAGTGAGGGCGAAGAACTGTTCACGCCGAGCATCCTTGAAAGCATCGAAGGCACCACTGAGGATCAAACTCTCCAAACCGCTGCGCTTCACGGCAGGGATGCTCACGCGCTGCACGAAGTCGAAGACACTCTTGAAAGGACCTCCGCTCTCGCGCTCCTCGATGATGGCATCCACGGCACTCTCGCCCAATCCCTTGATGGCTCCCAGACCAAAACGCACGTTGCCGTCCTCATCGACGCTGAACTTATGGCGGCTCTGATTGATGTCGGGTCCAAGCGTGCTGATGCCCAGCGCCTTGCACTCGTTCATCAGTTTGGTGATTTCAGAGATATTATCAAGGCTTCGGCTCATCACAGCGGCCATATATTCAGCAGGGAAGTTGGCTTTGAGCCAAGCCGTCTGATAAGCCACCCAGGAGTAGCACGTGGCGTGACTCTTGTTGAAGGCATACGAGGCGAATTTCTCCCAGTCTGCCCATATCTTCTCCAAGACCTTGGAATCGTGACCATTAGCCTGTCCCTGTGAGATGAACTGCGGTTTCATGTGGTCCAGCTTGTCCTTCAGTTTCTTACCCATCGCCTTGCGCAGTGTGTCGCTCTCGCCACGGGTGAAGTTGGCCAGCTGACGGGACAGCAGCATGACCTGCTCCTGATAGACGGTGATGCCATACGTGTCCTTCAGGTATTTCTCCATACAAGGGATGTCGTACTCCACCGCCTTGCGACCCTGTTTTCTATCGATGAAATCGGGGATATAATCCATCGGACCTGGGCGATAGAGGGCGTTCATGGCAATGAGATCCTCGAAGGAGGAGGGTTGCAGCTCGCGCAGGTATTTCTGCATACCAGCCGACTCGAACTGGAACGTGCCTACGGTGCGACCGTCGCAGTAGAGCTGATAGGTAGCTGGGTCTTCGATGTCGATGTTGTCGATATTGATTTCTATGCCAAGGCTGTCCTTGATGTTCTGTACCGCTTCGTTGATGATGCTCAACGTCTTCAGCCCCAGGAAGTCCATCTTGATGAGTCCTGTTTCCTCGATGACCGATCCTTCGTACTGCGTGCATCGCAGCTTCTCGCCCGTCTCCTTGTCATCGGCGGTCGATACCGGCACCCAGTCGCTGACATCGTCGCGGCAGATGATGACACCACAGGCATGGACACCCGTGTTGCGGACATTGCCTTCGAGCATCTGAGCATAGCGAACGGTCTCGCGCAGCTTCTCGTCGGACGAAACAGCCGCCTGTTGCAACTCCGCTACGCAGGCAATGGCATTGGTGAGGTTCATCTTGCGAGGCTTGCCTGAGGGGTCATCGGGCAGACGGTCGGGAATAGCCTTGGCAAGCGTATTGCCCACTTCCAGAGGTAGTTTCTCCACACGCGCCACATCCTTCAGCGCGGACTTCGTTGCCATGGTGCCGTAGGTGATGATGTGCGCCACATTGGCCTCGCCATATTTCTGTGTGACCCAAGAAAGCACCTTTCCACGACCGTCATCGTCGAAATCCACGTCTATATCAGGCAGGGAGATACGATCGGGATTGAGAAAACGCTCAAACAGCAGGTCGTACTTGATGGGATCGACCTTCGTGATACCCAGGCAGTAGGACACGACGCTACCAGCAGCTGAACCACGTCCAGGACCTACGCTGACGCCCAGTTCATGACGGGCTGCATTGATGTAGTCCTGCACGATGAGGAAGTAGCCAGGGAAACCCATCGTCTTCATCACATGGAGCTCGAAGCGGATGCGCGTATCGACATCCTCCGGCAGGGGATTACCATATAGTTTAATTGCGCCCGCGCGCGTAAGCTTCTCCAGATAATCAGCCTCCAACTTCAGACGATAGAGCTTATCGACACCTCCCAGACGCTTGATTTTCTTCTCACCCTCTTCGCGCGAGCAGACCACATTACCGTTCTCGTCGCGCGTGAACTCCTCGAAGAGTTGCTCGTCGGTGAATCGCTCGTGGTAATCCTCCTCCGTGGCAAAATTCTTGGGGATAGGGAAGTTGGGCATTATGGGCGGATGGTCGATGCTGTAGGTTTCCACCTTGTTCAACACCTCGATGGTATTCGCGAGTGCCTCTGGTACGTCGGCAAAGATGTCATTCATCTCGGCCTGCGTCTTGAACCACTCCTGCTTCGAATAGAGCATACGCTTGGGATCATCGAGATCTCGGGCAGTGCCAAGACAGATGAGACGATCGTGCGCCTCGGCGTTCTCCTCATCGACAAAGTGAACATCGTTGGTACACACCAGCTTCACGCCATGTTTGTGAGCCAGTTCGATGAGCACGGCATTTGCCTGCTGCTGCAGAGGATAGGTCTCGCGGTTGGCACGTTGCTGAGGATCGCGAACCTCATGACGCTGCAACTCCAGATAGTAGTCATCGCCGAAGACACGCTTGTACCACAGGATGCGCTCCTCGGCACCCTTGATGTCGCCTTTGAGAATCAGACGAGGCACTTCGCCTGCTATACAAGCCGAACAGACGATGAGTCCCTCTGCATGGCGTTCCAACTCCTCATGATCGGTACGAGGGCGGTTATAGAAACCATCCACCCAGGCCTTAGACACCAATTTGACCAGGTTATGGTAGCCTCGCTCATTCTTGGCAAGCACGATGAGGTGGTAGCGCGAACTGTCACGATCTTTGTCTTTGTCGTAGAGCGTTCGTTCGGCCACATACATCTCACAACCGAAAATGGGCTTGAACGGTTCCTTTCCTTCCTCCTTGAGCAACTTGTTGCGTTTGTTCACGTAATTGAAGAGCTCCTTCACGCCCATCATGTTTCCATGGTCGGTGAGAGCCATACCAGGCATACCATCTGCGATGGCTTTCTCCACCAATTTGGTAATACTGGCCTGACCATCGAGCAGAGAGTACTGAGAATGGACGTGTAAGTGAATAAATTTTTCCATAAAGCTCTAAAAACGGGGTCAAAAGTACGTTTCTTTTGTCAAACTGCCAAAAAAGCCGCACTTTTTTTTGCTCCTAATTAAATAATGATTACTTTTGTCTCGCAAAACGGTCAAAAAATGCCGTTTTTAGTCATTATGGTACGTCGTCTGAACAGACTTAAAAAGAAAATACGCCTCCATAGCGAAGGCAATAGCACCTTGTTGTGGGGAGGCTTGACATTGGCCCTCCTGTGTCTCATTTTCGGTTGGGCTTTCGGCTTTCAAAGCCCTTGGTTTATTTCCGTGCTCGTCGCATCGACAGTTGTGTATTTGATTGTCGTGAATTTTTTCCGATGCCCCATACGTCTCTATGACGGCAACACGGAAGGAATCATCATTGCACCCTGCGACGGAAAAGTGGTCGTGGTCGAGGAAACTGACGAGAACGAATACTTCCACGACCGCCGCATCCAAGTGAGCATCTTCATGAGCCTCTTCAACGTTCATGCCAACTGGGTGCCCTGCGACGGACTCGTCAAGAAGGTGGAACATCAGAACGGACGTTTCCAAGCGGCTTGGCTACCCAAGGCCAGCACAGACAACGAGCGCTCCACCATCATCATCGAGACACCCGAGGGTGAGGAAATCCTTGTGCGTCAGATAGCAGGAGCCATGGCGCGACGGATTGTGACTTACTCTGCTCAGGGCGAGGAATGTTTTATCGATGAGCATCTGGGCTTCATCAAGTTCGGCTCTCGTGTCGATATCTTCTTGCCGCTCACCGCTAAAGTGCAAGTGGAAGTGGGACAGAAAACAACGGGTAACCAGACGCTCATCGCCACGCTATCCGATTGATTTGCAACACTCTTATTGTAAATCCACATCGTTGTTTGTCCCTCTGTTTATTGACCAAATGTCCAATCATGAAGCTTTTCACATTCCCTAACGCCCTGACCTGCTGCAACTTGATTTGCGGATGTATGGCCACGGGTGCCGCTTTCCACAGCCATTTCACATGGGCCTTGGCATTGATTATCGCTGGGGCCGTCTTTGATTTCTTCGACGGTATGGCCGCCCGTGCCCTGCACATCAGTTCACCCATCGGCAAGGAACTCGACTCGCTGGCCGACGTCATCACCTTCGGTGTAGCACCGTCAGCTATGCTCTTCCAACTCTTCGGCATCGTGGAATACCCTGATTGGCTGGCAGCCGCTTCATCGTGGCTCCCCTATACGTCGTTCCTCATCGCCGCATTCTCGGCCCTGCGTCTGGCCAAGTTCAACCTTGACGATCGCCAGCAGACCAGTTTCATCGGCTTGCCCACGCCTGCCAATGCGCTCTTCTGGTCATCGCTCATCGTGGCTGAGCTGTCATGGCTGGCCTCTCCGCGCTTCAATGCCATGTGGCTCTTCCTGTTCATGCTGGCCTCATGCTTCCTGCTGACTTCCGAATTACCGCTCTTCGCGCTGAAGTTCAAGAACCTCAGTTGGGCAGACAACCGCATCAAGTACGTCTTCCTTGGTGGTGCTGTGGCACTTCTCGTAGCTGCAGCCCTCACCCCACTTGGTCTTACAGCCGTGCCCCTCATCATCTTGTGGTATCTGCTGCTTTCCATACTGGCATATACCCTAAAATTGTAAATCTTCAAACCATTAAATTGTCCAATCAGTCCATGAGAATCAAGATATTCCTATGGTGTACGCTTTTTGCTATAGCTGCACAAGCCCAAAACAATGTGTTTACCATTGATGCGCAAGTACGCGCACGCGGAGAATATGATAATGGTGCAGTCACACCTCGCAACGCCTACGATCCGCCTGCGTTCTATATCGCAGACCGGGCACGTGTGACCCTCGGTTACCAACGCAAGAACTTGGAATTTAAGGCCTCTATTCAGCACACTGGCGTGTGGGGACAGGACAACCTCCAGAAGAAGCTGGGCACTGTGAACCTCAATGAGGCTTGGGGAAAGATGCGCTTCGAACCGGGTTTCTTCGTGCAATTGGGACGAATGCAGCTCTCCTACGATGACGAACGACTGCTTGGCAGCTCCGACTGGAATATGGCCGGCAACTGGCACGATGCGCTGCGCTTAGGTTTTGAAAACGAGGTCCATCAAGTGCATCTCCTCGCCACCTATATGCAGAACACCGATGACACACACGGAGGCTACTACACCACCATCATGCCCTACAAGCACATGCAGGGGCTTTGGTACCATGTGCAGCTGCTCCCGGATATGCCTCTGGGCATCTCTGCAACTATGCTGAACGTAGGCTATGAAAATGGTGATGCCCAGACGAAGAAAGGCAAGACCGTCTTCATGCAGACGGCTGGCGCTCACCTCACCTTCAAGCCCCAGAACTTTGACATCGCAGCTTCATTCTATTATCAGTTAGGCAAGAAACCTGGCATCGACAAGGTGTCGGCCTTCATGGCGAGCGGGCGATTGGGCTATACCATCGCTGATGCCGTTCAGTTGCGCGTAGGCTACGACTACCTCAGCGGCAACGATGGCCTCAACGTCAACGAACACGCCTTCACGCCCCTCTTCGGCACTCACCATAAGTTCTTCGGTGCTATGGATTACTACACAGGCCGTCAGCCCTTTGGTATCCAGGATGCCATTGGCGGCATCACAGGCTTCATCTGTGACAAGGTCACGCTGTCGCTGGACTATCACTATTTGCAGATGGCCGAGAACATCGCATTCATCGACCTGCCGAAGAAGCTGGGGCACGAAATCGACTTCCAGATTTCAGCAAAGATCTTTAAGGATGTCACGCTACAGGCGGGTTATTCCACCATGTTCGGCTCGCGCACATCCGAAGCACTGATGGAAACTGGCGACTACAAGAGCTGGCAGGATTGGGCATGGATCTCGCTCAATGTAAATCCACGCTTACTCTTGACCAAATGGTGAGATGACGGCACTCTCGCTCTTTGAACTCAACCAGCGTGTGCGTGCTGCCATCGAGCAGCAACTGGATGACACGTATTGGGTTGAAGCCGAGATTGCCGAAGCACGTCTGGCTCAGAACGGCCATTTCTACCTCGAATTTATTCAGAAAGACGCCAGTGGGCGCAGCCTCGTGGCACGCGCTCGTGCAGTGATGTGGGCTCGTACCTACCACCTCCTGTCACCACTCTTCGAGCGTTCCACGGGCGAACGTCTGCGGGCAGGTCTCAAAGTGCGCGTCGAAGCCGCTGTGGAGTTCCACGAATTGTACGGTCTCTCGCTGCGTATCGTTGACATTGACCCTGCCTACACGCTGGGCGATATGGCACAGCGTCGCCGTGAGATCCTGGCGCAGTTGGAGGCCGACGGCATCCTCGAGGACAACCGTTCGCTGTCCCTACCGCTGCTGTTGAAGCACATCGCCGTAGTCTCATCGGCTGGTGCTGCCGGCTATGGCGATTTCTGCGATCAGTTGCATGGCAACGAATATGGTTTGTATTTCGACGTGCAGCTCTTTTCCGCCACCATGCAAGGACAGCATGTGGAAGCCAGCGTGATGGCGGCACTGGAAGCCGTTGCCAACGACCCGCGATGGGATTGCGTGGTCATCATCCGTGGAGGTGGTGCCACCAGCGACCTGGCCGACTTCGACTCCTACCCCCTTGCAGCAGCAGTTGCTCAGATGCCCATCCCCGTCATCGTAGGTATTGGGCATGAGCGCGACGATACCGTATTAGATTATATCGCGCACACGCGCGTGAAGACCCCAACAGCAGCCGCGGCTTTCATCATCGACCACGGCGCTCAGCAGCTGGCCTCGCTCGACGAATGGCAAACTACCATCCTACAGAATGCCCGTCTCAAGATTGAAGCCTCCAAGCAGCAACTGACGCGGATGACCACACTCCTGCCACGCACCTTTGCCCTCGTGCAGGAACGACAACAGCGACGCTTGGAACAACTGGCAACACGCCTAACCACAGCTCCACGCCAACAGTTCCTTAACGCCTCGCACCGCCTGGAACTCGTCAGCAATCGTCTGGCACAGGCTGCACGAATGAACGTACAGAACGCTAAGTTCAAGGTGCAGAACATGGAACAGAAACTGGCTGCGCTCGACCCTGCACTCCTCCTACAACGCGGCTACTCGCTGACCTTCACCGCCGACGGACGCCTCCTGCGCAACGCCGACGACATCAAAGCCAATGACATCATCACCACACGGTTGGCCAACGGCACCGTGCAATCACAAGTGACATGGAAAAAGAAGCAATGACCTACGAGACTGCGATGCGGCGACTTGAGATGCTCGCACGCGAGATGGAGGCTGGCGATGTCGCCATCGACCTCTTAGCCACCAAACTCAAGGAGGCACAGCAGCTCCTCGCCTTCTGCAAGCAACAGCTCACCAAAGCTGATAAAGAGGTGAAGAAACTCCTTGACGAATAATTGAAGAAACGGCTTTCAGCATAGTTTTTTACTTTTTTGTTCGGCTGTTCGGAACTTTTTGTGTACTTTTGCACCCGCAAACGCATAACAAATAGTAAAATGAAAGAAATAGACTGGAGTAACCTGTCCTTCGGCTACCTGCCGACTGACTATAATGTCCGTTGCAATTTCCACAACGGCAAATGGGGTGAGATTGAAGTCCACTCCGAGACCACCATCAACATGAGCATGGCTGCCACCTGCCTCCACTATGGTCAGGAAGCCTTCGAGGGTCTCAAAGCCTACCGCTGCCCTGACGGCAAGGTACGCATCTTCCGTCCCGAGGAGAACGCAGCACGTTTGCAGGCTACCTGCCGTGGTCTCGTCATGCCCGAAGTGCCCACAGAGATGTTCCTGGAGATGGTGAAGAAAGTCGTCCGACTGAACGAACGCTTCATTCCGCCCTATGAGAGCGGTGCTACGCTCTATATCCGTCCCCTCATGATCGGCACGACGGCTCAAGTCGGCGTACATCCCGCTTCCGACTACCTCTTCATGATCTTCGTCACACCCGTAGGTCCTTACTTCAAGGGTGGCTTCGCCACGAATCCCTACGTCATCACCCGCGACTACGACCGTTCAGCACCCCTCGGCACCGGTTGCTACAAGGTGGGTGGCAACTACGCTGCCAGCCTGCGCGCCAACAAGTGGGCTCATGACCTGGGCTATTCCTGTGAGTTCTACCTCGATGCCCGCGAGAAGAAATATATCGACGAATGTGGTGCAGCCAACTTCTTTGGTATTAAGGACAAGACATACGTCACACCGAAGAGCAACAGCATCCTGCCATCCGTCACCAATATGAGCCTCATGCAGCTGGCCGAAGATCTCGGACTGCGCGTGGAGCGTCGCCAGATTCCGCTCGAAGAACTCGACACCTTCGAGGAGGCAGGTGCCTGCGGCACAGCTGCCGTCATCAGCCCCATCGAGCGTATCGACGATCCCGAGACGGGCAAGAGCTATGTCTTCGCCAAGGACGGACGGCCTGGCCCCATCTCTTCCAAGCTCTATCACAAGTTGGTGGATATCCAATATGGTGTTGAGCCTGACATCCACAACTGGACAACAGTAGTCATAGAATAGCATCAATCTCACATGGCGAAAGGCAAGTTAGCTAAGTTCGCCGATATGGCGAGCTATCCTCACGTCTTCGAGTACCCTTATTCGGTGGTCGAAGACGTGCCGTTTGATATGCGCGGCCATTGGCATGAGCGTTTCTTCAAGAACGACCATCCCATCGTCCTCGAACTGGGCTGCGGACGCGGAGAATATGCCGTAGGGCTGGCTCGCCGCTATCCCGACCGCAACTTCATCGGCGTGGATATCAAGGGAGCCCGTATGTGGAGCGGTGCCACGGAGGCACTGAAGGAGGGGCTGACGAACGTAGCCTTCCTGCGCACGAACATCGAGATCATCGACCGTTTCTTTGCGCCTGGCGAGGTGCAGGAGATTTGGCTCACCTTCTCCGACCCCCAAATGAAGAAAGCCACGAAGCGTCTCACCTCCACCTACTTCCTCGCCCGCTACCGTCGCTTCCTCACCGATGGCGGAATCATCCATCTCAAGACCGACTCCAACTTCCTCTTCACCTACACGAAGTATGTGGTTGAAGGAAACCACTTGCCTTTGGAAATCTGTACAGATAACCTCTATAAGGACACAAGCGGGAAGGTAAGCCTTCCCATGCAGGGAGATGTTGAGGGGGCTTCCTTAGACCTCTCCATTCGCACCTACTACGAGCAGCAATGGCTCGCCCGTGGCCTCAGCATCAAGTACCTCCGCTTCCGCCTCCCAGCCGAAGGGACACTGGTGGAGCCCGACGTAGAGATTCCCCTCGACGAATACCGCAGCTACAACCGCGAGAAGCGCAGTTCGCTCGCCGTCAGCAAATAAACTAATGAACACAACAGAAAGAATGAGCTACATAAGAAAAAGACGCTTTTTAATGGCCATACTGGCGATGATGGGATTCGTGCAGGTCTGTGCTCAGGGCATCATCGTCCACATGAAGGACGGCTCCACATCCATCTTCTCCTCATCGGAGATGGACAGCATCACCACCGTCACGACAGAGGACGGCTACATTCTCGGCCACTGGTATCTCGGTTTCTGGAAGAATGGGGACAACGTAGTAAAATTTGACGGCACAGAGTACATGACCTTTGCGGGCAAGACGCTCATTTGGGGTGGAAAGGGTAGCACCACCGACACCTACAATGTCACCTTCTATCCCAGCCGCAAGTACTTTGTAGCCAAGAACGTCAACAACTCATCGGACATCCTGCGCTGGTACGTCACCAAGCAGACCAACAAGCTACTGGTGCTCAAGGACGGCGATGCCTATCGCTATTTCTACCGCTCCAAAGAAGCCGCCGACAATGCCATCATGGAGCTCAACGATCCCTCGCATCGCGAGACAGACAACATCAACACCATTTTGCGCTACGCCTCGGGCAAGACCAAATCGTCCGTCACACCTATGGGGACGCACTTCGAGAACCGTCACGCGACCACCGACGAGGATCGCGCCTGGCTTTTAGACCCAGCTAACGAACCCAACACAGTAGCCGGCCTCACTCGATGGGTCAGGAAAACGGTGAAGCTCTATCCCTATGGCGACCCTGTTCCCGCCGATGTCAACCAGCACGCTATCGGTGACTGCTGTGCAATGGCCGTCTTCGCCTCCTTCGCTTACCTCTATCCCGATTTCATCAAGCACATCATCACGGACAACGGCAACGGCAGCTACACCGTAGCAATGTACGACCCGCAAGGTCAACCTGTCGAGGTCTGTATCTCCAATAAGTTTCTTTGCGACACCAACGGCACGATAGGTCAGGTGACGGGAAAGAACAATGTGGTCACGTGGGCAACGGTGTTGGAAAAGGCACTGATCAAATGGCAGACGCGCTATGAGGTAGATGGTGTAGAGGGTATCGGCACAGAACATGTGTCGCCGCTCTTCACTGGCGATGGCGAGAGCTTCGCCTTTGCGCCCAATTCGCTCTACACCAGCGAACTGAAAATCGCCATCGACTACAGCCTGACGCAGGGGAATATCTGCGTAGGCGGTTTCAACGTGCCGGATTTACAATGCGGAATGTTGAAGACCGTCACGGGTCACGCCTTCACCTTCATGTTGGCCGACAACGAAAACTCCATCTTCGTCATGCGCAATCCTTGGGGCATCGAGTCCGTCGATGGCAAGCTGGAGATTCCTGATGATCGCATCATTGTGCAGAGCATTGACGCACGCATTGTCAACCCAGGTGCTGCTGCGCCCTATCTGCGCAGCGACCTTCAGCCCTACACACCGCCGGCCTTCGTCCGCAAGAGTACTGACCTCGGCGTTTCCGAGCGTCTGCTTCGTCATCACATTGAATTCCCTAATTCCTCTGAACTATGGTAAGACATCTCATCTCTATTCTTTGTCTCATGGGGTGCTGCATCGTGGCATACGCCCAGCAGCTGAATATCCACACCACAACGCAGGGCATTGTCAGCATCGCATTCGCCGAGCAGCCTAAGATCACGTTCTCCGCCGATGACGTGATGACTGTAACCAGCTCCACCCTCACCCTCGATTTCCCCTATTCGGAGGTTGAGAAGATCACCTTCGACGACAATGTAACACCCGTGCAGACGCTCACCGTCCGCGAGGGCAACACACAGTTGCTCATCTACGATCTCTCGGGCAAGCTTGTTCGTCAGGCCACCTCGCACGACGGCACAGCATCCGTGAACCTCTCCTCACTCAAGCCTGGCGTCTATGTCGTGAAGGATGGTAAGCGCACCTACAAAATCCGCAAGCCATAGCTTGCAGACCGTTATACATGATGAGAAAAAGGGATATGCCGTGAGAGCACATCCCTTTTTGTTTGTCGCTGTTGAAACTGCGATTAGCCCTGGCTGATAGCACCTGAGGGGCAAGCGTCTGCACAAGTGCCACATTCTGTGCACTCGTCAGGGTTGATGCTGTAGATATCACCTTCAGAGATAGCGCCAACGGGACATTCGTCAATGCAAGTGCCGCAAGCAACGCAGTCTTCACTAATTACGTAAGCCATAGTTTGTAGTGTTTAAAGTTTAAAATGTAAAAGTTGAGGTTTCTTGTTTGAGGTCGCTGGGGGCAAGCCACCCTTTTGACGGCGCGAAGGTAATCACTTTTGGTGATACGCGCAAATAAATCGGCTGTTTTTTGCTTTTTGAGTACCTAATTTTGGTGATTTGGACATTAAATTCATCAGCTCGCTTAAAAGATTTGCCAAATTGACGGCTATTTCACAGAAAAGGTTTAACTTTGCACCCGATTTCTGCAAACATTCTACATTAAACAATCAACTACGGCTGTAGCCGTGACAACAATGGCACAACAAGAAGACGTTTTCAAGAAGATTATCTCCCATTGCAAGGAGTATGGTTTTGTATTTCCTTCCAGCGATATCTACGATGGCCTCGGCGCTGTTTACGACTATGGTCAGAACGGCGTGGAGCTGAAGAACAATATCAAGCAGTACTGGTGGCAGTCGATGGTGCTGCTGCACCAGAACATCGTCGGCATTGACGCTGCCATCTTCATGCACCCCACTACATGGAAGGCCAGCGGACACGTTGACGCTTTCAACGATCCCCTCATCGACAACCGCGACTCTAAGAAGCGCTACCGCGCCGACGTCCTCATCGAGGATCAGATGGCGAAGTACGATGAGAAGATTGATAAGGAAGTGGCCAAGGCAAAGAAGCGCTTCGGCGAAGCCTTCGACGAGGCTCAGTTCCGCAGCACCAACGGCCGTGTGCTGGAACTCCAGGCTAAGCGCGACGCCCTGCACGAGCGTTTCCAGAAGGCCATGAACGCCAACGACCTCGACGAGCTCAAGCAGATTATCATCGACGAGGAAATCGTTTGCCCCATCAGCGGCACACG
>CAJORF010000086.1 GCA_905236985.1 uncultured Bacteroidaceae bacterium
CGGTCCCATCATCATGGTGCAGGTGGAGAACGAATATGGCTCCTATGGCGAGGACAAGCCTTACATGAGCGCCATGCGCGACATTATACGCAAAGCATGGCAAGCCCCTGACCTCATGCTCTTCCAGTGCGACTGGAGTTCCAATTTCACCAAGAACGGCCTTGATGACCTCACATGGACGATGAACTTCGGCACAGGTGCCAACATTGACAATGAGTTTAAGAAACTCGGTCAGCTGCGCCCCAACTCGCCGAAGATGTGCTCTGAGTTCTGGAGCGGCTGGTTCGACAAGTGGGGTGGTCGCCACGAAACGCGCGGCGCCGAGGCAATGGTCGATGGCATTTCGCAGATGCTGGAGCGCGGCATCAGCTTCTCGCTTTACATGACCCACGGAGGCACCAGTTGGGGCCACTGGGCAGGAGCCAACAGCCCCGGCTTCGCGCCCGATGTCACCAGTTACGACTATGACGCGCCCATCAACGAGGCAGGACAGGTGACAGACAAGTTCTGGAAGTTACGCAAGGCCATGGAGAAGTACAGCGGTGATTTCGACCCGAAGACAGGCAAGTGGGGAGCTCCCAAAAAGTTGCCTGCTGTGCCGAAGGAATATCCGACGATTGCCATTCCCAAGTTCGAACTCTCCGAGTTTATGCCGCTGTTTTACGGTTGCGACAGCATTGCTGTTAAGGGCGGTCTGATGACCTTCGAGGAGATGGACTTCGGCTGGGGCTCAATGATGTACGTTACCGATTTGCCCGAAATCCCCGTGCAGAGCATCATGAAGCTCGATGCTCACGATTATGCGCAGGTATTCATCAACGGTAAGTTCGTGGGCAAGGTAGATCGTGTGAAACATGAGCAGACCTTGAAACTGCCTGCCGTACAGAAAGGCGACAAACTGATGATTCTCGTCGAGGGCATGGGCCGCATCAACTTCGGCCGCGCCATCAAGGACTTTAAGGGCATAGTCAGCGATGTTACGATCACCGCTGAAGTGGACAACAACGAAACAGCATGGAAGCCCCGTAAGTGGATCAAGGTTCGTCTGCAAGACAACTACGAGACAGCCAAGAATGCTTTTGACTCGAAATATAGGTGTGTGCAAGTGATGCCTCATTTGCATGATGGTAAATGTGTGGAAGTGATGCCCGAGGGCATTGGCTACTACCGCGGCAACTTTAATATAAATAAGGTAGGCGACACCTTCCTGAATCTCGAGAACTGGGGCAAGGGTCAGGTCTATGTTAACGGCTACGCTGTAGGTCGCCACTGGTATATCGGCCCGCAACAGACGTTGTATGTGCCTGGTTGCTGGCTGAAGAAGGGCAAGAATGAGGTCATCGTTCTCGACGTGATGGGCCCGCGCGGCGAGAAGACCATCGAAGGTTTGCAGAAGCCCATCATCGACAAACTCAACCTCGACCGTCCGCAGACCCATCGCCTCGAAGGTCAAAAGATAGACCTCAGCGGCGAGAAACCCGTCAAGGAAGGTGAGTTCAAGCCTGGCAATGGCTGGCAGGAAGTGAAGTTCGACCAGCCCGTCAGCGGTCGCTACGTCTGCATCGAAGCTCTGAACAGCCACATGAACCGCGAGTACTGCTGCATTGCCGAGTGGTATATGCTCGGAGCCGACGGCACACGTCTCTCGCGTGAACCCTGGCAGGTGGCTTACTGCGACGACGAGGACATCGAGAGCGGCAACAAGACCGCCGACAAGATCTTCGACTTGCAGGAGAGCACCTACTGGAGCACGAACCGCGGCGTCCAGTACCCCCACCACCTCGTCATCGACCTCGGTCAGGATCAGACCTTCACCGGCTTCCAATACCTGCCGCGCGTCGAAGCTGGTGCACCCGAGAGCATTCGTCATTATCGCATCTACGTCAAGAGCTCCCTCTTCAAGGGACTTTGATAGAATTGTGAATTTTATTAAAATCATTTGGCTATCTCATTAATAATTCTTTACTTTGCAGCCCCAAACGAGTACCCCGATTTTGGTGCTCATGAGTTCGACGGCATTAATTATTTTTAAGCGATATGACAAAACAGCATGAAGAAATGTTGGAATCCATTCTGGATCTCAACTCCAACAATATCTGGAACATCAGCGAGAACGACATCTCAATGCTTTGGGAGAAAGAGATGAAGGAGGACAATTTCTCTTCGTGTGAGGAGAAGTTGCTCAACGTCATCCGTCTGGCCTATGAGGTGGTTCACTTTGACAATGGCGATGAGCGCGAGAATGTCAAATACACCAATGGCGAGTGGACAACCTTCCCTCGCACTGACATGAAGAAGGGTATCGTGGCTATTCGCAAGCGCAATATCACGCGTTTGACGGATTTGAGCTACGAGAACATCAAGCATATCACAGCTGCGACTTTGTTAGAGCTCATCAGCCGCAACTTCGGTGGCGGTTGGGACAGCATCCCTCTTTCGCTGAAGGATATCATCGAGAGTAGCTTTGAGGTGACAACGACGACGTTGCCTGCTTCCCGTCTGCACATGGCAGGAGGAATGTTGGAGAAGAAGGTCGCCGACGGCTTCGAAGTGCTCGAAGTGGAGAAGGGTACATGGATTGAGGCTATATTCGCCAAGAAGAAGGCTCCTACGACAAAGCTTCGCTTGCTCTTCGATCAAGAGTATGACGAAAACGGCAACCGTGTCGTACGCGAAGACGACGATGAAGATGACGACGAACTCGACGAACTCGACGAAGAAGAGGAGGACGAGGACGATGTGCAGCCCAACGAGGACGATGAGACATTCTACTCGACATACGCTCCCGAGGCAGATGTCAAGGATGAAGATGACGATACGGCAGGTCTCTCAGTCTTAGAGTGACGCGATGTCCTTGACGCTCATTCTCGTCGTAGCTTATTTCCTGTTGTTGTCCAGCGTGGCACGGCTGACAGGACGTCAAAGCGACAATTCTTCTTTTTATATAGGAAGGCGACGCTCACCGTGGTGGGCCGTCGCCTTCGGTATGTTGGGGGCTTCGCTCAGCGGTGTCACCTTTGTCAGTGTGCCGGGTATGGTGCAGGCTACTGATATGACCTACATGCAAATGTGTCTTGGGTTCGTTCCCGGCTATGCGCTGGTGGCATTCGTGTTGCTGCCCGTCTATTACCGTATGGGCTCCACTTCCATCTACAGCTATCTTGACGAACGCTTCGGCTTGACTGCTCACCGCACGGGGGCATTCTTTTTCCTGCTTTCGAAACTCTTAGGGGCTGCCGTGCGTCTCTATTTGGTTTGTCTGATTCTTCAACGCTTGATATTCGACGGCTTTGGGTTCCCCTTCTGGCTGACGGCTCTCGTGATTCTGTTGCTCATCTGGCTCTACACTCATCGTGGTGGAATCAGCACGATTGTATGGACGGACTGTTTGCAGACCGTCGTGTTATTGGTTGCCTTGGTGCTGATTATCATCGCCCTGCTGCAAGCCGAGGGTTGGGGGATTGGGGATGCTCTTCAACAGGTTCGCGAGAATCCGATGAGCCGTGTCTTTGAGTTCCACGATTGGTCGAGTCGTCAGTATTTCTGGAAACAATTCCTCAGCGGGGCATTCATCGTCGTTGTAATGACTGGATTGGATCAGGATATGATGCAGAAGAACCTCTCGTGTCGCACGTTGCGCGAGTCACAAAAGAACATGATTGTCAATGGCCTGCTCTATGTGCCAGTCAATTTGTTGTTTCTAAGTTTGGGTGTGATGATGTATATGTTCGCCCAGCACAAAGGCATCACTTTACCAGCTACGGGCGATGAGGTGTTGCCTGCGCTCTGTGCAGACGGTTATCTGGGACAGGGAGCCTTGGCGCTATTCACCCTTGGCATTATTGCTGCCGCGCTCTCAAGTGCTGATAGTGCGCTGACCGCGCTCACTACAAGCACCTGTGTAGATCTCTTTCGTCGCCCCGATGATGAACGTCTGCGGCGACGGATGCACATTGTAGTCAGTTTGGTGGTGCTTTGTGTCATCCTTATTTTCCGAACGCTGAACAGCACAAGCGTCATCGATGCCGTTTACACCATCGCGTCATATACCTACGGCCCTCTCCTTGGACTCTTTGCTTTCGGGTTGCTGAACAAGCGCAGTCAACCGCGTAGCTTTTGGATTCCAGTTGTTTGTATCGTTAGCCCAGTCTTGTGCTACGTGCTCTCCATCGCCTTTGTCAATAGATGGAACTACCATTTCAGCTACGAACTGCTTCTCCTGAACGGCACACTTACTGCTCTTGGCCTATACTTCTGTTCTCAGCGTCGTTAAGGGTTGTCTTATAGGCGGTTTCCTTCGCGTGGGAAAATAATCTTTGGTTTGAAGGAGGCTGCCTCGTCCATAGTCATGTGGGCGTATGCCATGATGATGACAGTGTCGCCCACTTGTACTTTGCGTGCTGCGGCTCCGTTGAGACAGATGCATCCGCTGTTGCGAGGGCCGGTGATGATATACGTGTCGAAACGTTCGCCGTTGTTGTTATTAACGATATGTACGCGCTCGCCTGCAAAGAGGCCGGCAGCCTCCATGAGTGCCTCGTCAATGGTGATGCTACCCATATAATGGAGGTTCGCCTCGGTGACGGTGGCGCAGTGAATCTTGCTTTTCAGGATTTCGATGGTCATAGCAGAAAGCCTTAAAACCTCAATAATGTATGTGATCGATGAGTCGAATGGGTTTTGAGCCACAATAGACCGTGATGCAGCCAACAACGGCGGGAGCAGCGTCCCAAGCGTTGACGTCGGCGAGCGTGTCGGCATCTACGATGGAGTAGTATTCCACCTCGAGTTCGGGATGAGCATTGATACTGTCGATGACGAACTGTCGAGTCTGTTCAACGGTGTGGTCGGTGGCGAAGGACTGACTCCAGCTGAGGACGCGGTAGATGTGTGCAGCAGCGCGACGCTCTGCTTCGGTGAGAAGCGTGTTGCGGCTGGAGCGAGCCAATCCGCTCTCTTCACGAACGACGGGGCAGGGCACGATCTGAATCTTGAAGCCAAGGTCTTCTACCATGCGGCGTATGACGGCAATCTGCTGAAAGTCTTTTTCGCCGAAGTAAGCGCGGTCAGGTTCCACGTAGGAGAAAAGCTTTGATACGACCTGGCAAACGCCATTGAAATGACCTGGGCGCATTGCTCCTTCCATGACGGAATCTGTGGGAGGGTAGGAGAACTGGCGCGTGTCGGGTTCGGGATACACTTCCTCGACCGATGGCGCAAATGCAATCTGTGCACCGCACTGCTCAAGCAAGGCACAGTCAGCTTCCAGCGTACGTGGGTAGCGTTCCAGGTCGCTTTTGTCGTTGAACTGAGTGGGATTTAGAAAGATGCTGACTACGGTGACATCGTTTTCAGCAACGGAACGGCGCACGAGTGAGGCGTGACCCTCATGCAAGGCACCCATAGTGGGAACGAATCCTATGCTCTTGCCTTCGCTACGCAGTTCATCGAGCTGGAAGCGGAGGGCTTGTATGGTTGTTATGGTCTTCATATCAGGGCGCAAATTTAATACATTATTTATGAAAAGAAGAAGAAGAAAGCAAAATAAATACAAAAAAATGCTATTTCCGTGACTTTCGTGTGCTGGAAATTGCAAATATCCGAGATTTTTTATATATCTTTGCACTGCGAAAGCTACAATAGTGTGCATTATGAAGACGAGAAAAGTATTGTTCATCACACAGCAAATCATGCCTTACGTCCCCGAGACGCAGATGTCTCTGCTGGGGCGTCGAGTGCCACAGTTTGTGCAAGAGAAAGGGCGCGAGATCCGTACTTTCATGCCAAAATGGGGCACCATCAACGAACGCCGTTGCCAGCTCCATGAGGTTATCCGCCTTTCTGGAATGAACTTGATTATCGACGAGACGGATCACCTGTTGATCCTAAAGGTCGCTTCTATTCCTTCGGCGCGGATGCAAGTGTATTTCATCGACAACGACGATTATTTCATGAAACGCTTGGAGGAATGTGATGCTCAGGGAAGTGAGTACCCCGACAATGGTGAGCGTGCCATCTTCTATGCCCGTGGTGTGCTTGAGACAGTGAAGAAACTGCGTTGGGTTCCTGATATCATCCACTGTCAAGGCTGGGTTTCGACAATTGCTCCATTATACATAAAAGTGTGCTATCGCGAGGAACCGTCGTTCCGTGATAGCCGAATCGTGTTCACTCCAGGTGGAGAGGAACTCACTCTGCCCGTTGACGCTCAGTTCCGTGCCAGTCTGCTGTTCAAGGGAATGACGGGCAAGGAGCTCAGCGAATTTCCCGAACAGCTCACTTACAGAGACCTCATGAAGTTAGCATTGAAGTACAGCGATGCATTGATGTTGCTGCCGGGACAAGATTATCCCGAGCTCGTTGAATATGCTAAGGAACTGAAGTTGCCTGTGTTCGGCCCTGTTGATCTCACTGAGGCTAATGCATCGACCACTGTTGTAGATTTCTTCGACTCCGTGTGGAGTGAAGGTAAGGAGGCAAAGAGTGAGGAATGAAAAGCGAAAGAGTGAAGAATGTTTATTGAGTTTAAGAGTTTTTATTAAGAGAGTGAAATACATTTCCTTTGTTAGTATCGTTGCTGCTACAGCTATGCTGATGGCAGCTTGTGACACGGACACCGCCTCAATTGGTGTAGTACCTGACACCGATGTCATTGTGTCCTCAACCCATGAGTTCCCTTTCACCACCCGTACCCTGGCCCTCGACTCCGTGGTGGCTAACAGTTCGTTCTGCTATCTTGGACAAGTCGATGACCCCGAGACGGGTTCAACCGTCAAGGCCGAGTTTGTGGCTCAGTTTCATACTTTTGAGGACTACACCTTGCCCGAGGTGTCCTCCCTTGTCAAGAACGCTGATGGCGAGGTGGAGGCTGATTCCGTGGAATTGCGTCTCTATTTTTCGTCATATTATGGCGAAGGCTCAAACCCCATGCGTGTCGGGGTCTATGAACTGGACGCATCTCATGGCCTGAGCGAAAGCGAAACCTATTATTCTGACACGGATCTGAGCCATTACGTCCCTGAAGGAGCCCAGCCGCTGGCACAGAAGATCTTTACGCCTTCGGATTATTCGTTGTCCGAATCGGAGCGCACCAGCACAACTCACTACGACAACGTCCGTATCCGAATCCCCAAGCCGTTCGGCACGAACATCTTACGCTCGGCTATCGAGCATCCTGAGTTCTTCAAGGATTCGTGGCAGTTCACTCACAACGTGCTGCCGGGTTTCTATTTCAAGCTGCAGGGCGGCACAGGGACGATGCTGAAGTTGAATGTCTCGGCACTGAACATCTACTTTAGCTATGTTCAGAACGACTCTACCTACGTCGGTATCGCTCGTTTCTCTGCTACGCCGGAGGTGATTCAGAGCACATTCTTTCAGAACAGCAATTTGAGTAGCCTATTGCGCGATGATGTGCCTTATACCTATTTGAAATCACCTGCTGCCCTTGCCACTGAGGTGGCACTGCCAGTGGATGAGGTCTATGTGGGTCATGAACAGGACAGCGTGGCTCGTGCTCGCATTATTCTGACGTGCTACAACAACTTCTCTGACAACACTTTCGGAACACCTTCCACCTTACTGATGGTGAAAAAGAATGAGCGTAAATCATTCTTCAATAATCATCGTTTGGCTGATGACATCACATCCTTCACGACGACTTTCGAGAGTGCTTACAACACTTATACCTTCTCCAATATCTCGCGACTGATGGCTCATCTCTTCCACGAGAAGCAGGAGGGCATGAAGGCCGAAGGACTGACCTCGGAACAGTGGAATGTCAAGTACCCCGATTGGAATCGCGTTGTGCTGATTCCTGTCACAGTGACTACGGTGACCAATCAGAGCACGGGCGTTGCAACGCAAGTCGGCATCTCCCACGATTTCTCGCTCACCAGCACACGTCTCGTCGGAGGAACACGCCCTCAAACGATGCAGGTAGTCTATAGCAGCTACCGCTAACCCTCCCCTCCTTTCACCCCCTCTATTCGTAACGCTTCAAACGTCCATTCGTTTACTCCAAAACGTCCATTCATATAGCCCAATTTGACCATTCGTATAACCTTTTACGTCCAGTCGAATAGGGCTTTCCATTTACAGACAACAGTTTCCGCATAAAAAAGCCTTCCCGCCTCCCCGTCCCTCTCGGAGAGGCTTTTTCACGCCTATAACTCAAATAAATGTTGATTCTTTTGGCGCAAATTGAAATCTTTGCTACTTTTGCACCCGAAAGGGCAAGGAATCACCATGATAAGATGGTGATATAAGCCTTAGCGAAAGTGCCCAATCAAATCTTATCAATGATCAACGAAGCACTATGCTCTACGAAGGCAAAGAAAGATATATCAACCCCTATACCGACTTCGGCTTCAAGAAGTTGTTCGGGACGGAGATGAACAAGGATTTGCTCATCAGTTTCCTCAATGCCCTGTTCAATGGGCATGAGGTGATTCAAGACGTCACATTCCTCAACAGCGAACAGCTTGGCTCCGCTTATCTCTACCGCAAGGCCATCTTCGATGTGTATTGCGAGAATGAGGGCGATGAGAAGTTTATCGTGGAGATGCAAGCAGAGATAGCCCGCTTCACGCCCCAGGATGCACGTGACTACGAAGAAAGCATTAAGGTTTATCGTGACCTGACCAACGTCGTGAATACAGCAGAACAAAAAGGAGAGAATAGAAGAGCTTTAGTAATTGCCCAAGAAATGAAGAAAGATGGTATGAGCAACACACTTATTGCTAATACACGGGGCTGAGTATTAAACAAATAGAACAATTATAATCCATATTCATCAATCATTAATACACATATTATCTGCCTATGAGATAGCTTAACATCGGGGCAGCGTGCAGCATAATGCACCCCCCAACAGGGAACAACATCACACAATTAATCCAATTTATTAACCTCGAATTGTGCGCGTTTCCCTTCGTACTTATTGATACTTGAGCTTTTGGCTCTTGTTCTCCCTCTTAGAATACCGCCAATATTCACAATGAGAGCAAGATGTCTGAAGGTTCACGCATGGCGTGGACTATTCAACACTTGTATATTGTGATGGCCACATGGCGGTAGCCTTAAGAGGATACAAGTAACGATGGTTTCACGCCTTTTCTTATCCTTTCAAAATGGATGAAACAATTTAAAATTTTCTGGTGCTTGCCATTATCTATTATACTACTTTCCTGTAGTACTGTTGGCAAGTTAGTAACAAATGCAGTGGCTTATCAGTCTGTTCGTACAGAACAGTACAAAGCCGACATTCCTGATGATGCCACAATAGCTGTGGGCTACTCTATTGGTTATGACGGATCACTAATTGCTATCGTTCGGAATCTAACAGATCAGATTATGATTATTGACCAAACGAAGTCCTTCTTCGTTAATAGCGACGGGCTTTCAACTTCGTATTATGATCCAACTGTTAGAACAACCTCGAGTACAGATATACAATCCAACACGGGCGGTGCATCTGTAAACCTTGGCGCAATAGGAGGAGCACTAGGTATTGGCGGTCCGTTAAGCGGCATCCTCAGCGGTATTAATGTTGGAGGTTCAAACACGGTTGGAACATCCACCACCAATACAACATATTTTGCCGATCTGCCTCAAATATCATTGGCTCCGAAAAGTCATGGAGCAATGTCTAAGACATTCATTATATCTGGAATAGGAGGACACGGAATGTCAGACCTTGGACCGATGAACTCTACATACACACCTCAGAGTTCTAACTGTAAATTCAGTGTATGCATATCCTATTCTGTGGACGGTGGCAACAGCTTTGAAAAGATTGTCACACCATTCTATGTTAATGCTTTGATAGCCTGTCCCGTAAAGAGACACGGTCAAGTCAACGAAGCTCTTAGGGAAGTCCTCACCATAAAGCCCGATGCTCTCGGTGAGTCATGGTGGACGATTTGTGCGGTTAACAATTACGACCTTGATAACAATGGTTTCTCGCGTGGTTTTTTAACAGACTATAAATGATTATTACTATGAGATATTCTTATACAACATGGCTAACTATGGCTTTTACAATTCTTCTGACATCTTGTCACACGTCCACAGCTGTTATTGTCAAGACTGAACCAGGTTCCGAGGTATTAACTCCTAATCTAACTCCATTGGGAATTGCAGATAGCGAAGGATATTTAGAGTTGAAAATCGATGATAACAATTACTTCCCATTCCTTTTAAGTCATAAACCGAATGAGTCAAACTACATTCCATTTGCTCTTAATTATAAACACAAGAGTCGAAAAGGCGCGAAATTTAGTGGAGGATTAGGAATAGGCATGGCTGGTGTTGGACTGGGTGGGATGTTCGGTGCTCTTATCCCGATGATAGTGGCGGCAGCCGATGGTGACGATGATTTATTGTTGGGAAGTGCCTTTGGAGTAGCAGGAGGTGGTGTCCTCGCAGGTTTAGGTTGTGCCATCGGCGCGCCAGCGACTGAACGGCTGAAGCAGACGAGCTATCAATATGAATATAAATATCTGCCATATCAAAATACAAACAATGACCTACCTCTGACAAAGCCGCAGTTCAATGTCGCGTCAAGGCCAGAAACGTCTGTTCCAGCAATAGCTGTTACAGAACCTTCAACACAGGTTTCACGCAAAATAGGACAGGTTGCCAACAGAACTCTTAAGGATTACGGAAAGGCTATTCAAGGAGAATATATAGGCAATGGAACACTCACAATAGACAACCAATTGGTGGAGTCTTATGACAATATTAAAATTGTCGTTAGACGAGTTAGTAAGGATGTTGCAGCTGTCAAAGTAGTCGAATCTAATGGCAACGAATATTTTTCCTCTGAATCAAGATACAAGATTGAAGCCAAAAATGATGGAACCTTCGATTTAATAATGGAGGACATCAATACAGCCACAATAAGCATTGACCGCAATCAAGGAATGATTTATTTACATCCTCGCGTGAATATAGATGGCAAAATGTATATCCTTAGGATTGAGGGTAGGAAAAAGGTGAAATAAGCAGTCACAAAATGATCTTACAAAGGTTTAACTAAAGCCATCGCAAGTGATGGCATACCTGCATAATTTAGCATAAAACAGGAATAAAATCAGCTTCGAAGTTTGGTCAACTCACTGAAAAGGAGTAACTTTATAGTTGACAAACAATAAAGTTCAAACTTAGAAGCCTTGAGTAAAGGTACAACATTTATTTCAGATCTGAGAAGCTTTTTTCTCAGAAAATGATAAAAATCGTGCGATTAACGCCATTATGAGATTCATGGAGTGCTTAGACATACGTCCGAAGCAGATCGGAACAGAGAAGAAGGAGAACTACAAGTTCACGAACGTGCATTTGCTGAACCTCCTGATGCTGTTCCCGTTCTTCGTTGTCAGGCAATACTCTCGAGCTGTCTGCAGCGGACAGGATATGGGAACTGATACTGGATACAATCCTGAAAAACGCAGAGATGATTTCTGCCAATGCCAGCGGACTACTTTCTGCAGTCATTGATGAAAATCCTAAGTTCCATAAGCTATATCAAATGTATAAATCAGTCGCTTGATGAATGAATATTCACTTGCGAAAGTTTAGTAATTAAGAACTTAATAGCATATGAAAGAAACAATTAGACGAGTACATTGGACATTCAGTAGAAGTCTTATGGTACTCTTTTTCACACTCATCGCTAACGGACTTTATTCTCAACAGCTATATTATTCGGCCTATGTCGGCGAAAAGTTTCATATGGAGGGTCCGGATATGGGACCTTACATAACAGTACTTGCTTGTCATTATGAAGCAACGTCATCAGGTTATTTTGACATAATAGGATGGAATAATAGTAGAGGTGCTGATGTTACAATCTTAAAGTATTTCAATGGAACTCAAAACATAACCTGCAGATACCAATATCAATGGGTAAAAGCTAATGGCCATTATGAAGTGGATTGGAACACTATAACATATCACATAACCTGTAAAGCAGTAACAGTTACACTCAACAACTCAGAAGTCACTTTAAGCCCGGGAGAGACATTCCAGTTAGGCTATTCAACCAACCCCTATGGTATGGATCTTACAGTACAGTATAAATCAAGTGACGAGAGTGTCGCGACTGTTGGACAATGGAATGGTCTCATTACAGCAAAAGGTGGTGGTAAATGCACTATTACAGCTGTGAGCAACAGCGGCCCGAAGGATCCCACCTGTATAGTAACGGTCAAGACCGATCCACCTACTGCTATTAGCGTGAAGCCTGAATCACTAACATTGAAGGAGGGCAAATCAGTATCTTTCTCTTACGAATTGACTCCATCTGATGCTTATGCTAAAGTCGAATGGACTTCTTCAGACGAAAGCGTTGCCACAGTTGATCAGAATGGTAAAGTGCAAGCCATCAGTGAGGGAACCGCTCGAATTATCGCGACAACAGACAATGGATTATCTGCTTATGGTACTTTGATAGTTGCTCCACTACCTCAAAGTGTTTATTTGCCAACCGATATCCAAACAACAGTAGGATACAACCTTCGCTTGACTCCTACATTCTATCCATCTCATGCGACTTCTACGTTATCTTGGTTTTCGGATAACAAATCTGTAGCAACAATTGATGCAAACGGCCTAGTTAAGGCAAAGAGTATGGGTACAGCATTAATAACTGTTAAGACGGAGAATGGTAAGGAGGCTTCGTGTCGAGTCACAGTGAAGGCACCAGCACAGGGGATGGACTATCGCAACGCTAGCGTGCGTGTGCAAGCGCTGAGAGAGCTTATACAAAAATCACTATTGAACATCAAGAAGTAGGACTTATGATTATGAATAAGATATATATACATCAAGCTATCACCCTGATGGCTGCAGTTGCAGCATGTTACGTGACTTTCGCATGTAGTGGTGACGACCCCGTTGTCACAGTTATCACTCCAAATGACCCTAACCCAGACCCAGAAGTGGTAGAAAAGGTTCTAAACAGCGCCGCAATGGATTGGAATATGACGCGGGATGATGTCATTGCCCACATGGTAGGCTACAACCAAATTTCGCAAGCGGACAACTCTATATTGCAATTCAATGCACCGAAAAGCAGTCAAAGCATATCCTATCGTTTCAGTGGCGGCAAGCTATGCGCAACCGCAATTCTAATCCCCTCAGCTTCTGTCAGCTTAGATCTAAAGTCCCTGCTTGACGGGTACTCACTTGTAGGTTCTCTCAACGGAGGCATCGTATATGAGAACCTAACGGCCAATACCATGGCCACCGTATGGCAACCTCTTGACCAGGACAGCACGTTCAGTGCCGTCGGTTTTGCTCCAATCGCATCGGACGCATACGCAGTCGTGGAACCTATTTCAGTAGAGACGCGTGAAGCCTTTGACGTACAGGCCAAAACCGTTACACTTTCTGGCTCAGTATCTGGTGTTGACACGCAGGTAGAAGTTGGCATCATCTATGGTACTGATAGCAATCTGACAGAAAACGAGGGACTGCGTAAGGGCACAACTTCACAAGGCGATTTCACTATCAATGTAGATGAATTAGGAAGCGAAACGACCTATTACTACAGGGCTTACGCCAGTGTCGATGAAGTCTATTACCTTGGCGAGGTCAAATCGTTCACGACTAAGGGGTATGCAAGTAGCTTCACATTTAATGGGACAACATATAAGATGATTCTTGTAGAAGGTTGTTCAACTGGCGATTTTTATATTATGGACAAAGAGATACCTGGAACGGCATTTGACATAAACGGAGATGAGGTTGTTTCTTACAACGAGTGTAGGAATAGGATAGATAGGCTAAGAGAAACATTGGGCGGGATGCCTCTGAGAATACCACGTGTAAATGAGTGGCAATATGCCGCTAAAGGTGGCAATAAAAGTAAAGGGTACAAATATAGTGGTAGTAACAATATAAATGAAGTTGCTTGGTATTCTGGAAACTCGAATGGGGTGCCTCATGCTATAGGAACAAAGAAGCCTAACGAATTGGGCATATATGATATGTCTGGAAATTGGACAGAACTTTGTGTTAAAACTGAGGATGTAATTAATGAAGATTATTATTGTTGGTATACACATGTGTGTGGAGGTAGTAGTAATCATTCGGAAAACTATTGTCGAGTAACAAGTTCCCAGATACCTCCAACTTCAGGGAATTGGAGGAATTGCTTTTGGATTTATGACTCTTCCAAAGACTATGGTCATGTAGGCATCCGTCTTGTATATACTAAAGGCCGATGATGGCTAGTAACTAATAAAAAGATTCATAGACGTATGGATTATAGCCATCGTCAGAAGTTAGAGACTGAGATACGGATTGCGGATTCAACGGAGCTTCTAAAAAAACCTTCTCATCATCTATCTCCTCACCAGCGGACTCTGTTCGCTGGTGAGTTTGTTTTTCTTCTGAACTTGTAAAACCCTTCACCCCTTCACTCGCCGCTGAGACAATGGGTTGGAGGGGTGAAGGGCCAGGAAAAAAGTGGGGTGAAAGCTTGGTGAATCAGAAAAAATGCGTACCTTTGCAACGTCAATGAGGCCATTGTTATGGAAAATGCACAGGTCCTAAATAGTATAAAGCAGGTGGCATCGCAGGTGTTGCCGAAGGGCAGTATGCTCTACCTTTATGGTTCCCGTGCCCGTGGTGATGCACATGAGGGGTCTGATTGGGATTTGCTTTTGTTGTTGGATAAGCCTCGACTAGAGTTTGAGGATTTTGACAAGTATTCATACCCGTTCGTA
>CAJORF010000087.1 GCA_905236985.1 uncultured Bacteroidaceae bacterium
ATTAAGGCTATAGCTACCCGTAGGCAGGCCAGTCACAGTTTGATAAATATCAAACTCTGTCTGATAGTATTCGCAGTTTGACCAGTTGACATTTGGTGCATTAGCATAAGTCCAACCAGTAGCATCACCCGTGGAAAAGTCCGGATTGGCCATTAGACAGGTGATGTCAAAATACTCTCCTTCATTCTTAGGTTCTGCACTGGCTATATAGGTCTTGATAGCAGACTTCAACGTGCTTATGGCCGTATTAACTGCGGTGGCAGTTATTGCATTGTTAGCAGCTGTAGTTTGAGTACTTATAGTTTCCGTAAATGTTGAATAAGCACCTTCTGCTTTCTGTGTATACGCTACATCTTTAATTCCATTAGCACCATTCTTGACTCGAGTAAAATCAGCATAAGGAGCTTCTGCAGCACGGGCATTTGCAATTGTTGTCGTCAGGTCGCTAATGGCGGTATTACAGGCTTCAACCGTTGAGCAAGAAGGTGCGCTTGCAGCCAGTGCCGTTTCCAAAGCTGGGGTTGTTTCGACCTTATCAGCCCATGCGGTAGCATCAGCAACCACCTGAGCCAAATGACCTCTTTTCATCTCCAACTCAGACGTATAATAGGTTAAATGGAAATCATCGGCGCCAGCCCACGTACTTGAACAATTTGAGTAAAAACCAATTCCTACTTTTGTAGCTGTTGTTAACGTGAAAGGAACATAAGTCCAAGCCCAACCCCTATCAAGTAAATTGCCACTGTTACCTTCTGTATGGTTTGCGATTTGACCTAAATTAGCCTTGGTAGAATAACTATATACATAAACATTGGCATTTGCAGTGGAAGAGGCGCGGGTAGCACATTTTAGAAGATAATAACCTGCAGGCAAGTTGACATCTTGATACATGTTCTTTTCACCAGAGTTATTATCTAAATAGGTATTGTCTGGAGCATCTGTATATTGTTCCCCAGAACCAGTACTTACATTTGTCCAACCGTCGGTAGAGTTTACAGCTGCATTAACAAGATACGAAGTCATGTCTGTACCATCGCTATCGGCAATGCGTTTCAAGGTAAAGTTATCAAATACTATCCAACCACCATTAGACGGGTCTTTTACACCAATTGTAATTGAACCATTCGTGACAGAGAAATTGTCTATGGTAAGAGTGTTGCCAGCAACGTCTTCGCACATATTTGCATAATTATCCCTTCCACTTCCCGATTGCGCAGTTACTACAGAGGAGTTCACCGTGTTATCTCCACTTGAAGCAAAAAGATAAGCCTGTTTTGTATCATTACCACTAATCATATCGACAGTGACACGATATTTTCCATTTGGAACAGCTATGGTCTGAGAAATTGTCACATTATTATTGTTCCACGATTCCATTGCACCAGATCCGCTTTGTTGATTGCCAACAGATGTTCCTGTTACTACCCAGCCACCATTGCCCGTTGAAAAATCCGCACTTTGTACAGTCCATGTTAAATCTAGGCTTGAAACCTTACGAAGAGCGATATAATCATTATAGTCATCAGTAGAACCATAATATTTGAGTTCTACATTGTCTAACGCAACCCAAATAGGAACATAGTTCGCGTCACATCTTAATCCAATCTCGACACTTCCATCAGCTGCAAGGTCATAATCAATAGTGTAAGTGCTAAACGACTCCGCGAATATATATTGTTTTTTGTCACCAATATATAGATATACTTTTTCAGAATTAATGTTCCCGCGTGCTAATGCAGACGCTGAGAATTGATAATGACCTGCTTTTAAATTTGAAATAGAACGTTTAATGGAACAATTCTGGGTCTTCTTGTCATAGACTTCAGCAATACCCGGGCTGTGCCATTCAAAAACAGATGCAGTCCAACCGGTGGTGACCTCTGTATCAAACGTCGAATTTGAGATTGTAATGGAATACGGGTCGCTGTAAGTCGCAGAAGCAAAATCTGCGGCAGCCCTCATTCCCACCGCGCACAGAAGTGCTACGGCAGTCAAAAGAATTTTTCTTTTCATTTTCTTTGGTTTAGTAAAAATTAATTATTAAGTTTAAATTCTTCGTTCTTTATTCATGTCATGGCGAGGAAAGGGCATAGAAAAAGCGCAGACCTGCCATATCTCTGCCAGGCCTACCACAGCCTCATACACTTATGGAAAAGTCCACGCTTCGTGCGTGAGCTTTCATAGTGTATGTCTTGCTCGTAAAAATCTCTATTCGAGGTGGTAGTTCGGCAGAGAATTTGAGCAAATAAAAGGGTGCAATATGTGCATATTGCGGTGCAAAGGTACTAACATTTCTGTTCTTAACCCTCGCCAGTCTGTTAAATGTGGTTAAAAGCCCTGAAAACACTCATAGAGTGAATCCAAAAACAATTATTTTTGTTGAAAATCCACCGAATCTACCGAGTCAAAGGTCAACAATCGGTGGATTCGGTGGATTTTCGACAAAAATAATTACAATAAGCACTTCCCCTCACACGTATAGTCGTTCAAGCCTATTCGAATAGTCGCTCAGCTCAACTTGTATAGTCGCTCAATCCAATTTGCATAGGGGAAATGAACAATTTGCATAGGCAAAATGACTAAAGCCCTTAGGGAAAATGCTTTTTTATGTTTTAGTTAACATGTTAATTTGTTAATCTGTGAATCCGTTAACGTGTAAACGTGTCCAGTTTGTTGAGGTAGTAGGTGCGGAGGTCGGACCAGCGGTAGTAGGGATGGCTGTCGGTGGGGATGGGGAGCGTCTGCTCGCGCTCGTTGAGGAGTGCTTTGACGAGTATGTCGCCGCTCTTACCCTTCTTGGGGCGGTAGAAGATGAGCTGGATGTTGCATCCCATGGGGAAGATGTCGTAGTTGCGCCACACCTCGTCGAGGCGGTCGAGGTCGCTCACGCGCGCGCCGCACGTACCTAATTCTAAAAGACAAGCCAGTGGCATCACACAGACTTCGTGACCAAAGCGGAGGACGGCCTGCGTCTGGCGGGCGGTGTCTGCCACCTGGATGATGTCCTTGAGGAGGGTGGCTTGGCTGAAGGGCATGAGTCCCTCGGTCAAGGGTGCATGGCCATAGCTGAGATACCAATCGACATTCTTGATGCGCCACAGGTCGTAGAGCTCATCGGCGGTGAAGAGCGAGAGGAGCTCAATGTCGGTGTCGTGGCTCTGCATGTTGTTGGCGATGTAGAAGAGCTGACGCATGAAGCCGCGTGCATCGATGCTGTCCGCCGTCCACTGTGGGTCGTTGAAGAGCATGTTCATCAGGCGCTCAGGACGTGTCCAGCGTTCGCGGTTGGCGCGCTGTACATCGCTGCCCTTGCGGGGCTGCTGGCGCAGGATTTCAGGCCAAGGGGCATTGAGGTAGTATTGGAAAGCCTCGCTGACATCGTTGTGGATGACGGCGGTGGGGTTGGCTGCTGCCAGTTCCTCGCACTCGGCCACCATTGAGAGGATGCAACGGTTGACCACGGTGCTGCGCGCATCGATATGCACCCCTTTCTTCTTGAATATCTCCGGGAAATGCTGCGCCATGCGACGACCGATGCCGTGGTGCTGACGTTCACCTACGGTGGTGAGGTCACCGAGGCGTTTGATGGTGCAGGGGTAGAAACGCTCTAACTTCTCGAGTGTCTCGCGACCCGTAGCGGTGAGCTTGCCCTGCTTCTGAGCACGTCGCAAGACCTTGATGCTATTCATGTACTCGCCATCGCCGAGCAGCCAGCGCGAACCGTGGCGACCGTAGTGGTTCATGAGATACGGCTCGTAGCCCTTCGGTGCCTTCGTCAGCGGTGCTATGGCGGGATAGTTGTCGTAGTCGAGGTGATTGCTACCGCAGAGGTATGGATTGGCGTTCATCTCCTCGCGTGCTGTGGGGCGCTGGGCGAAAGCGGTGAAGCTCAAGGTAAAGAGGATGCCAAGTATGAAGGTTTTCTTAATCATAGAATGATAGGTTATTTCTTGAACTTATTGATGCAGTCGATGTAGGCTTCGACGGAGGCGGTGACGATGTCGGTGTCGGCACCGAAGCCGTAGTAGAGACGACCGTCGTACTCCACCTGCATGTGCACCTTACCCACATCATCTGAGCCCTTGCTGATGGCCTGAATGGTGAACTCCTTGAGGATCATCTTACGACGGATAATCATCTTGAGGGCTTTAATGGCAGCATCGACGGGACCGTTGCCAGAGGCTGATGCCTCGAATTTCTCGCCGCTGATACTCAGACCTATGGAGGCGACACTGCGGACGCCCTTGCCCGTGGTCACCTGTAGGTATTCGAGCTTGATGGTGTGAGAGGCCGTGCGGTCAGCCCCAGCCAGCATGAGGATTTCATCGTCGGTGATGGCCTTCTTCTGGTCGGCCAAGTGGAGGAAGGCGCGGTAGGTGCTGTCCAAAGCTTCGTCTGTGAGGTCGATGCCGAGCACCTGCAGACGGTGTTTGAGGGCAGCATGACCGCTGCGTGCGGTAAGGACGATGGAGTTCTCATCGATACCCACATCCTTTGGATCCATGATCTCGTAGGTTCCGACATTCTTAAGCACGCCATCCTGATGGATGCCGCTGCTGTGCGAGAAGGCGTTACGCCCGACAATGGCTTTGTTGGCCTGCACTGGCATATTCATGAGCGATGAGACGAGGCGCGATGTGGGATAGATGCACTGCGTGTTGATATTAGTGTCTATACCGATCTCCTTATGACACTTCAGGATCATAGCAATCTCCTCGAGACTGGTGTTGCCGGCGCGCTCGCCGATACCATTGATGGTCACCTCCACCTGTCGCGCACCTGCCAGAACGCCCGCCATCGTGTTGGCGGTGGCCATGCCGAGGTCGTTGTGACAATGGGTGGAGAGGATGCACTGACCATTACTGAACCCATCGACGTGTTCCATGAGGTATTTGATTTTCTCGCCGAACTCCTGCGGCAGGCAGTAGCCCGTGGTGTCGGGGATGTTGCAGACAGTGGCACCGGCCTTGACGACAGCCTCGATGACACGAGCAAGGTATTCGTTGTCCGTGCGTCCAGCGTCCTCGGCGTAGAACTCGACATCCTCTACATAGCGCTTGGCATATTTCACAGCCATCACAGCCCGCTCGATGATCTCCTCGCGTGTAGCGTTGAACTTATATTTGATGTGTGAGTCGCTGGTGCCGATGCCTGTGTGTATGCGCTTGTGCTTTGCGTGCTTCAGCGCCTCAACCGCCACATCGATGTCCTTCTGCACGGCACGCGTGAGCGCACAGATGGTGGGCCACGTGACAGCCTTGGAGATCTCGATGACGCTGTGGAAGTCGCCAGGCGAGGAGATGGGGAAACCGGCCTCGATGACATCCACGCCAAGGGTCTCCAACTGCTTGGCCACCTGAATCTTCTCAATGGTGTTCAGTTGGCAGCCAGGCACTTGCTCGCCGTCGCGCAGAGTGGTGTCGAAGATAAATAATCTGTCGCTCATGTTTTATAGTTGACAAGTTGACAAGTTGACGAGTTGACAAGTTGACGAGTTGACAAGTTGACAAGTTGACGAGTTGACAAGTTGACGAGTTGACAAGTTGAC
>CAJORF010000088.1 GCA_905236985.1 uncultured Bacteroidaceae bacterium
ACAGTGCACGGCACGTTCTTGCCGTCGGCACTGAATACGGAAGTCATTCCGATTTTCTTTCCTAATAATCCTGGCATTTCTGTAATTTAATAATTAATTGATTATATCTAGATTCTCTAGATTTTCTAGTTATTCTAGTCTTTTACTACACTTTGATCTCTACTTCCACGCCGCTGGGCAACTCGAGTTTCATCAAGGCATCCACAGTCTGAGCGGTGCTGCTATATATGTCGATGAGACGCTTGTAGCTGCAGAGCTGGAACTGCTCGCGAGCCTTCTTGTTGACGAAGGTTGAACGGTTGACGGTGAAGATGCGCTTGTGCGTGGGGAGGGGGATAGGACCGCTCACGATAGCACCAGTTGCCTTGACCGTCTTAACGATTTTCTCAGCGGACTTATCCACGAGATTGTGGTCATAGGACTTCAGTTTGATTCTGATCTTCTGACTCATGATGTTAATTGATAATTTTACGATTTACAAATTAAGATTTTTTCTGAAGCAGGCGACTGCCGAAGAGTCATTTGCTCGACAATCCCCTGCCCTGTTTTTAGTTGATTAGACCAAATCCACTCGTCCGTGAGCGTCCTCAAGCACAGCCTTAGCGATGCTGCTGGAGACGGGAGCGTGGTGGTCGTAAGTCATGCTGCTCGTGGCACGACCAGAGGTGATGGTACGCAGTGCCGTCACATAGCCGAACATCTCGCCCAGGGGAACCATTGCCTTCACGATGCGAGCACCGCTTCGGCTGGTGTCCATACCCTCAACTTGTCCGCGGCGCTTGTTCAGGTCGCCGATGACGTCACCCATATTCTCCTCGGGTGTCACCACCTCGAGCTTCATAATGGGCTCCATCAGTACGGGCTTGGCCTGAGAACATGCGTTGCGGTAGGCCTGCAGAGCGCAGATTTCGAAGGATAGCTGGTCGGAATCGACGGGATGGAACGAACCGTCGAGGAGCTCCACCTTCAGGCTGTCCATCGGGAAGCCTCCCAGAACACCATTCTTCATAGCACTCTCGAAGCCCTTCTGCACAGCGGGGATGAACTCCTTGGGAATGTTACCACCAGTGACCTTGTTCTCAAACTGCAAACCTGTTCCCTCGAAGTCGTCATCCACAGGACCGACGTTGACGATGATGTCAGCGAACTTACCGCGACCACCAGACTGCTTCTTATAAACCTCACGGAGGTTGACAGTCTTGGTGATGGCTTCCTTGTAGTTGACCTGAGGCTTACCCTGGTTGCACTCGACCTTGAACTCACGCTTCAGACGATCGATGATGATGTCGAGGTGAAGCTCACCCATACCACTGATGATGGTCTGACCGCTCTGCTCGTCGGTGCGGACGGTGAAGGTGGGATCCTCCTCCGCCAGCTTGGCGAGGCCATTACTGAGCTTGTCGAGATCCTTCTGGGTCTTGGGCTCCACAGCGATACCAATGACGGGATCGGGGAACTCCATGCTCTCGAGCACGATGGGTGCATCCTCGTCGCAGAGGGTGTCGCCCGTGCGGATGTCCTTGAAGCCTACGCCGGCACCAATATCACCAGCCGAGATGCAATCGACGGGGTTCTGGTGGTTGCTATGCATCTGGAACAGACGGCTCACGCGCTCCTTCTTGCCTGTACGGGTATTGTAGATATAGGAACCAGCTTCGACCTTACCGCTATACACGCGGATGAAGGTCAGACGGCCTACATAGGGATCCGTAGCAATCTTGAAGGCCAGAGCGGATGTCTTCTCGTCCTCATCGGGCTTGCGGTCTTCCTCCTCATCAGAGTCGGGATTCGTGCCGACAACGTTAGGCGTGTCCAGCGGACTGGGCAGGAAGGCACAGACGTAGTCAAGCAGCGTCTGCACGCCCTTGTTCTTGAACGAGGAGCCGCAGAGCATAGGCGTGATCTCCATGCTCACGGTGGCGGCACGCAAGGCAGCAAGAATCTCATCCTCGGTGATCGTGGAAGGATCGTCGAAGAACTTCTCCATGAGGGCCTCGTCGTATTCGGCCACGGTCTCGAGCATCTTGTCGCGCCACTCCTGGGCTTCGTCCATGAGGTCGGCGGGGATTTCCTCGACGCTGTACTCTGCGCCCATGGTCTCGTCGTGCCAGTAGAGGGCTTTCATCTTGACGAGGTCCACGACGCCCTTGAAGTTCTCTTCTGCGCCGATGGGGATGACGACGGGCACAGCCTTGGCGCCGAGCACGTCCTTCATCTGGCGCACGACCTCGAAGAAGTCGGCTCCGCTGCGGTCCATCTTGTTGACGTAGCCGATGCGGGGAACGTTGTACTTGTCAGCCTGGCGCCAGACAGTCTCGGACTGCGGCTCCACACCACCGACGGCACAATAGGCAGCTACTGCACCGTCAAGGACACGCAACGAACGTTCCACCTCAGCGGTGAAATCGACGTGTCCTGGAGTATCGATGAGATTAATCTTGTACTTGCGCCCGTCCCACTTCCAGAAGGTTGTGGTAGCGGCTGAAGTGATGGTGATGCCTCTTTCCTGTTCCTGAGCCATCCAGTCCATGGTGGCGGCACCGTCATGAACCTCACCGATCTTATGTGTCAGACCCGTGTAATAGAGGATACGTTCCGAAGTAGTCGTCTTACCGGCATCGATGTGAGCCATAATGCCGATGTTACGGGTCAGATGCAAATCTTGTTTTGCCATTTGATGTGTTTTTGAGTTTTTGGAGCCTTAGAAACGGAAGTGAGCGAACGCACGGTTAGCCTCAGCCATACGGTGCATATCCTCCTTACGTTTGAAGGCACCGCCCTGCTCGTTGTAGGCGTCCATGATCTCAGCTGCGAGCTTGTCGGCCATGGTCTTACCGCCGCGCTTGCGGGCATATTGAATGAGGTTCTTCATCGACACGCTCTCCTTACGGCTGGGACGGATCTCCGTCGGCACCTGGAACGTAGCACCGCCAATACGGCGGCTCTTGACCTCCACCTGAGGGGTAACCTTTTGAAGGGCCTCCTTCCAAATCTCGAGGGAGCTCTTCTCCTCATTCTGCATCTTGTTCTTCACGATGTCAAGTGCATCATAGAAGATACGATACGAAATGTTCTTCTTGCCGTCATACATCAAGTGGTTGACGAACTTTGACACCTTCACGTCGCCATAGACGGGATCGGGAAGGACTTGTCTTTTCTTTGGTTTTGCTTTACGCATTGTTTTGTGTGATTTTTAATTTGTTTGGCTGTATTCGTTTGTCTTCTTCAACGCCCCTCCGCCTCATCGCGAGGGTTGGGACATTTACTCAACCGCGTTTATACAACACAAAACCTTGTTAATTTGAAACTTGGCTGTTGGCCATTACTTCTTCGCAGCCTTCGGACGCTTGGCACCATACTTGGAGCGACGCTGAGTGCGGTTTGCTACACCGGCGGTATCGAGTGTGCCACGAACGATGTGGTAGCGTACGCCGGGGAGATCCTTCACACGGCCACCACGCACCAGCACAATACTATGCTCCTGCAGGTTGTGACCCTCTCCGGGGATGTAACTGTTGACTTCCTTAGTGTTGGTAAGGCGAACACGAGCCACCTTACGCATGGCGGAGTTAGGCTTCTTAGGGGTCGTCGTATAGACACGAACGCAGACACCTCGACGCTGAGGACAGCTGTCCAAAGCGGGGCTCTTGCTCTTGTCTTCGAGCGCCTTGCGGCCTTTCCGCACGAGTTGTTGAATTGTAGGCATTTTTTAATTGATTTTGAATGATATATTATTATATATTTTTTGTCTAAACACGATAGAATCGGGCACATTATGCCCTTTTGGGCTGCAAAGGTAGATAAAATCATCCAAATAACAATGCCCTCAGAGCGATAAATTTGCTCCAAGGGCATAAAAAGAGACAAAAACAGCCTAATTTTAAGAAAGTTTAACTTCTTAATTCACCTTGAAGGGCGAAATTGGTCCTTTGGGCTGAACATCTTCTGGCAATGAGATGACACCGTTGGCCTTCTCGTAGTTCGCCATATTTTGTTCCAAAAGCCGCATCAGACGTTTGGCCTGAGCTGGGGACATGACCACACGGCTCTGCACGTTAGCGCGCGGCATTCCTGGATGGTGGAACACAAAGTCCATGATAAATTCCGTAGGGGTGAAACCCATAATGGTCAGGTTGGAGTAAACGCCCTTCTCCACTTCAGGGGTCATGTTCACCTGCACCTGACCTTGTTTCTGTTGTTCGTTGTTGTTTGCCATGATGATGATATTATAAATCGATTAGTCTAATTATATTTAATAAGGTACGCGCGCGAAGAATCCACGAGCTGATCCATGGATACCGATGCGGAGTCGATTTGTTCCATCAGGGAGTCCACCTCGTTTTTCTCTGCCTCTGACAACGCCTCTTTGGACACTTCAAAGTAGAGGGAGTCGAGTTCCGCCGTGATACCCGCACGACCACCGCAAGCGGTCATCACCATGCAAGCAATCAAGACGACGAAGGCGAAATTCTTACTCATTTTCTATTCCTTTTTAACTGGGAAGACGCTTAAAACGCTGTTTGCGGGCACAAATGTAGTTCAAAAGCGACAATGAGTGAACATCTTTTATGCTAAAATGTGTGAAGTTTAAGGTTTTTATGGTATCTTTGCACCGCATTAACGAAGATACACATGGTTCAAAACATCTTATTCCTTGCCAGCGTGCTGTGCCTGACCAGTCTTTCGACACAGGTTCATGCTTCCGAGCCTGCCGACAGCACGCGGCGCAATTGGATCGGTGAGACCGAGCTGACAGTGGAGCTTTCGGGCACGGCTGCCACGGGCGACTACGCACCGCTCTGGCTGACCGCCAACCGCTATGGTCTCAGTAGCGTAAAACCCTATTCCGCCTACCTGCGCGCCAGCCTCGAACGCGACATTGCTCACGATGCCTCACGCAACTGGCGGTTGGGTTATGGCCTTGACCTCGCCGTCGCCGCAGGCCATGAGCGAGTGGGCATCGTGCAGCAGGCCTACGTGCAAGGACAATGGAAAAAGATAGGACTCACCCTCGGCGCCAAGCAGCAGCCTATGGAGACGCGCAACCCCGAGCTCACCAGCGGTGAGTTGTGTTTTGGTATCAACGCACGCCCCGTGCCGCAAGTGCGCCTCGACATCGACTGGTTTCCCTTCCCATGGACAAAGGGATGGTGGCAGTGGAAGCTGTATTGCTCCTATGGATGGATGACCGATGGACTTTGGCAACAGAAATGGGTAGCCGAAGGGCAACGCTATGCCCGTCACACGCTCTACCACGAGAAAGCACTCTACTGGCAGTTCGGACGAGCCGACATCTTCCCGCTGACCTTTGAGCTGGGGCTGCAGATGGCCACTCAGTTCGGCGGTGACTGCTACAATATCCAGACAACCCGCGTCAACCAAAACCAGATGACCGACTACCACTACAGCAGCGGTCTCAAAGCGTATTGGCAAGCCTTTACAGCACAAGGCTCCGACAACATCGATGGTAGCAATCCCAATGTAGCAGGCAACACGCTCGGCAGCTACATCATGCAGCTCCGCTACCACGGCAGTCGCTGGCAGGCTCGCGCCTACTGGGAGCGCTTCTTCGAGGATCATTCCATGCTCACCGTCCAGTATGGCATACGTGATATGCTCATTGGCGGCGAAGTGACCCTACCCAAGAACCCCTTCCTGACCTCTGCCGTGCTTGAATTCATGACCTCCACCGACCAAAGCGGTGCCGTTTACCACGACGAGACGCCCAACCTACCCGACAAGATGGCTGGACGCGACAACTACTACAATCATGCTCTCTACGGCGGATGGCAGCACTATGGACAGGCCATCGGCAATCCGCTCATCACGTCACCCCTCTACAACGATGCTTTCGGGCGTTCACATTACTTAAAATTCAACAACAACCGCGTCAAGGCCTGGCACATCGGCCTCGCGGGAGACCCGTCGCCCGAATGGCATTGGAGGGCCTTGGCGTCCTTCACCCGCAACTGGGGGCTCTATGAGCGTCCCCTCGATGACATTCTCCGACAGAACTATGCCGTGGCTGAAGCCACCTACCACCCCCGCTGGGCTAAGGGTTGGGATGCCTCCCTCGCCCTGGGCCTCGACCATGGTACACTCATCGGTAATAGTTTCGGCGCACAACTCACCATCCGTAAATCACTTTTCCTCAAATAATGAAGACCCGAGCCTCCATATCCTCCCGCATCTCGCGTCATGCACTCTGCTGTTCTGTAGCGGCTCTCTCGCTCTGCACCCTCCTCGTTGCCTGCGACAAAGTCCCCATTAACGGCGACCTTGACGGGATGTGGCAGCTGATGTCCATCCAGACGCCCGACACCATCCGCGACATGAAAACCGCGCGCGTTTACACCTGCTTCCAGCTGCACCTCACCCAATGGAACGACAATCCCAAGGGGCGCACCTTCTATTCCCATTTCACCCACACCGCCGACTCCCTCATCTTCTTCGACATCGCCCACGCCTCCAAACACGCCGTTGACGACAACGAGGACGAATGGGTCACACCCGGACAGATGGCTGAAGGACTCTTCGACTGCTGGGGCATTCACTCCGTCAACCCGCGCTTCCGCGTCCTGAAACTCGACAGCCAAACATTGGAACTGCAACAGGCCGACACCATCCTCCTCTATCGCAAGTTCTGACCAGCACTCATCTTCATTCTATCTCCCATGAGTAAGCTACTCGACAACGTACGCGCTACGATGAAGTCCCCCGACACCGAGGGACGTTTCGAGTTGTTCTTCACGCGCACACCCGGCTATCTCTGGGCTTGTCTCTTCCGAATCCTGCACATTCACCCCATCGCCGTGACGCTCCTCAGCATCGTCCTCGGCGTTGCGTCCGCTTTCTTCTTTGTCAAGACCGACCTCGAGAGCAACATTATCGCCGTCGCCCTGCTCGTCATCGCCAACTGGTTCGACTGCGCCGATGGTCAGCTGGCACGCATGACGGGTCAGAAGACGCTCATCGGACGCATCCTCGACGGCTTCGCGGGCGATGTCTGGTTCCAGTGCATCTATGTTGCCCTCGCCCTTCGCCTCACCCCCTCGTGGGGTATCTGGGGATGGCTTCTCGGAGCCTACGCCGGTTATTGGTGCCACATCCGTCAGGCCAACCTCGCCGACTACTACCGCAACCAACACCTCTTCTTCCAACTGGGGCCCGAGCGCAGCGAACTTGACCGAAGCGTCCTCTTGCGCCTGCGTTATGATGCGCTCCGCTGGCACTCCGCAGACTGGTTCGAGAAGCTCTATCTCTTCTTCTACATCCGCTACACCCTCCGTCAGGAGCACATGACACCCCGCTGTCAGGAGATGCTCAACCGCCTCCTACCCCACCCCATCCCCGAGGCCGTCCGCTCGGAGTTCGTCCGCCGCAGTCGTCCGCTGATGCCCGCCTGCCAGGCCCTCACCTTCGACCTCCGCATTGCCGTCCTCTATCTCTCTGCCCTCCTCAATATCGTCTGGTTCTATTTCCTTTTCGAAGCCACAGTCCTGCAAATCATCTTCCTCCGTATGCGTCGTCGCCATGAACAGCTATGTGCCGACATTACTAACCTCCTTACCAATGACTAAAACCCAGAACATAGCCCTCATCCTCGCTGGAGGAGAAGGCACACGCGCCGCACAAAGCATACCCAAGCAGTATGTACAGATCGAGGGCATCCCCATCCTCGCCTACACCATCCGCGCTTTCGACCGCCATCCCCTCATCGATGCCATTTATGTCGTTTGCCGCGAAGAATGGACTGACCTCGTGCGCCGCACAGCCACCGAACTCGCCTTCAAAAAGTTCCGAGGCACTATACCCGCTGGCGACACAGGATTTGCCTCCATCCGAAATGGCGTAGCCGCCCTCGCCTCCCTCTTCTCCCCCTCCTCCTCTATTTCCACCCCTTCCGACCCCATCATCCTCGTCCACGATGGCGTTCGTCCCCTCGTATCCTCCGCCATCATCGCTGATGCTGTCGCCGTCTGTCAGCGCCACGGTAATGCCATCGCTGCTCAACAGGGCGAGGAAGCGTACATGACCGGCGATGCCCTCAAAGCCACCAGCATGATACCACGCGAACAGCTCTGGGGAGCACAGACGCCCCACACCTTCCACCTCAGTGCCCTTGTGCAAGTCTTCGACGAGGCCGAGGCACGCGGCATCCGCGATTCACAATCCCTCTACACCCTCATGGCGGAACTCGGCCACTGGCCACTCTATAAGTCGCGCGGCGAGCGTGTCAACCTCAAGATCACCCATCCCGAGGACATCTGGCTCTTCTCGCGCCTTGTCAGCGTACTCTGACCTTTCTTACCTTTCTTACCATCCGTCCGCGTATGTCTTGGCATCACCACCCCTTCCGTTCTCTGCTCTGCCTCAGTATCTGCGCCGTACTCATAGCCTCCTGCATCGGCTCCGGCCACAAGCCCACCGAGGACGAACTTTCCGCTTTTGGGAAACACGTCTATGAGCTGGACACTATGAAGATGGAAGAGGCGATGCGGCAGATCCTCAAAGCCGACACCTCGCACTACGACATCGATAAGGCCTTACGCGCGCACTACGCCTCATCCGAAGCTCTCTCCCCTGTCTGGTTCACGCGGATGGGCGTGTCGCCCGATGCCGACAGCCTGCTGTCCGTACTGCGCCACGAACTCCCTTACAGCGGACTCGACACCACCTCCTTCGCTCTCTCGCAGATCGCCGAAGACCTGGCCATCACGCACGCCTTGACCTTCGACTCACTCGGCCTGAACATCAATGAAGTATTGACGCGCCTCGACTACCTTCTCTCCCGAGCCTTCATGCGCTACACCGTAGGTCAGCGTTACGGCTTCACACGTCCCGCCAAGCTGCTCAACCATCTCGACACAAAAGCCGAAGGGGATTACGCACGCCTCTTTGACATCGACATCGTGACACCTGACATGACGGAAGCCCTGAAGGCACTGGTCTCTGGGGAGCGCATCGCTTACCTGCTCGCTTCCGAACCCCAGTCGCCGCTCTACCGAGCCCTGCAAGCGAAGCTGGCCGCCACCACAGATACCGAGCAGCAACGCACCCTCGCCGTCAATATGGAGCGAGCCCGTTGGCGAATGAAGCAACCGGAAGCCACTGGACGCCACATCCTCGTCAACATACCTTCCCAGCAGCTATGGGCCATCAGCTCCGACACCATTCTCACGATGCGCATCTGCTGTGGCACCACGCTCACCAAGACACCACTTTTGAGAAGCGCCATCTCTCACATCGAGGTTAATCCCGCTTGGATTATACCGATGAGCATCATCAAGGCCGAGGTGTCGCCCCACGCAGGCGACTCCGCCTACTTCGCCCGTCATCGCTACAGCATTGTCAACCGCAGCACGGGAGCGACCTTGTCCCCTACCGCCGTCACCGCCGAGCAACTGCGCTCGGGCAGCTACCGCGTCAGCCAGCGCGGAGGAGCTGGCAACTCGCTGGGGCGCATCGTGTTCCGTTTCCCCAACAACTTCTCCGTCTATCTCCACGACACCTCTACCCCTGGAGCTTTCCAGCGCGAACGCCGCACCCTCTCCCACGGCTGCATCCGTGTGCAGAAGCCTTTTGAGCTGGCCTGTTTCACAATGCCCGATGCCGACGAATGGACACTCGATCGCCTGCGTATCTCCATGGACATTCCGCCCGCCACCGACCGTGGCCGCGAGTATCTGAGCGAACATGTCGATGACGAACGTCCCCTCCGCCTCATCAACTACCAAAAAATCAACCCGCACGTTCCCATTGACATAGTGTATTTCACGGCCTATCCCAACCCCGAGACCGACAGCATCGAGTTCTGGCCCGACCTCTACGGCTATGACAAGCACATCCGTCGCGCCCTCACCCTCCCCTGATACATTTCTTTCTCAGCATTTCTGCCAGAGATACGCGCCTACGAACATATTTATATTTAGCCGATACAGTATCTGCCCCCACCTGTTTTTACATATAATTCTAAGACAAACTGTAAAAATAGGTGCAAACAGTTTTTTATTGATACAGATTCCTTGTTTGAGCCTTCTTCCATGCACCCCAGGCAGGGAGGGAGCGATCGGAGATGTGGGCATCGATGTTGCAGGGGAGACCGAGGATAACATTGCGCTCCAGGAACTCCTTCTCGATGGCCCAGAGGGGTTCCATGTAGGAGGCCACCTCATGCGACTGGTCATCGAAACGCCAGATGCTGCAGTTGTAACCTTGCTTGCGCAGACGCGAGGCGAGGTAACTGCTGCCCCAGATGCCGCGACGGAAGATCTTGAAACGTTTGTAGGCCACTATCTTGTCATCGGTGCCGTGGAACAGGAGGATAGGGCACGGAGCCTTCGGGAACTTAGGTGCTCCGCTCTTGCTGATGATGCCACCGGCAAAACTCATAACACCCTTGAAGGCGAAACCTTCGGGGAGACCCGTGGCCTGACCGTTGGCGATGGCGCAGGCACTGGCCAGCGAGATGATGGCTCCCGCCGAGCTGCCTGAGATGACGAGGTTGTCTGCAGGCACATTGAGCTCAGGGTGCGCAGCCAGATAGGACACAGCGGAGAAGACATCCTCCACGCCCACCTGCTGCGACAGCAGGAGGCGGTTGGCAGCCTTCGAGGCACCGCGCAGTCCCTTGCCGACACGGTAGCCCTTCATGCCCAGGCGATAGTCGATAGCCACGACGGTATAACCATCAGCATTGAGCATACTGAACCATTTGCGGATTCGCTTATCGCTGCGGGAGCCGGAGATGAAGCCGCCGCCGAAGACGAACATGACAGCGGGCCGCGGGCGACCCTGGAAGGTGGTCTCAGTACCCTCGGCGGGGCGGTAGATGTCAAGGTAGAGGGCGCACGTGTCCCTCTCTGCAAAGCGGTAGGTCTCCTGTCCCATCGCGTCGAGGCAGAACATCAGGACTGCCACAATCCCCCAAAGCACATTTTTTCTCATATTCTCACGTAGGTTTATCGTTGTTCATTTCTTTCTTTTTATCATTCAATCACAGTTGAACACCTCAAGACCGAGGACTGGTTTCGAGCAAGGCCGTGACTTCTGCCGGATTAAGCGCCCATTCGTAGGTGTAGGCCTCATCGGCGTCCTCAGCGCGTTCCACCGAGGTCAGACCTTGGGCCTTGGCCTTCATGTCGAGCAGCTGACCGATGGAGAGTTGAGCTTCCAGTTTATGGAGCAGAGCCTCAACAGAGGTGCTGTCGGCACCTTTCAAGGTCTGAGCTGTAAATGGCATTTCGAGCCAGATGATCTCACGCTTTGCCACATTGAGGACTCCGAACACCAAACCTTTGGAGAGATTACCCTCGCTGATGCGCACCGCATGCTGTACACAAGATGGATCGTAGGCTACGCCATTCTCTTCGGAAACGGTCATCGGATAGGCAGAATTCATCCACCCGACCACCAGATTGGGCGACAATTCACCGACAGAATAGGCATTGCAGATGAAGGTGACATACCTGGCCCCGGCGGCCTCCAGTTCTGGCAACGACAACTCAATGTACTCGGCTGTACCCACCATCTCAGGGATGGAACGGATGTCGCCGGAGTGCTTGGCACCTACACAAGTCAGATTGAAGAAGGCACATTTCGCGATCTCATTGTCAGGCAAGGAGATACATGCACTCAGATCCATGTCGAGGGGCTGGGCATGCAAGCCCTTACCCCACTGGAGGAACAGACGGACAGCATCACCTTCGACGGGGAAACGCGTTCCCATCAGTGCACAGGATGTATCCTGAACGGTGGTCGTGCGGTCACCTATGCTGACGGGAATATGGTAGAGCGATGGATCGATGAAGATGGTCTTCGCCTCGGTCTGTTGAGCGGCAAAACGTCTTGCCATGGAAGAACGGAAGAGGGCATCGACAGCCGCCGCCATAGCCTTTCGCGCGTCATCATCATAGAGGGCCAACAGCTTGTTGGGTTCTATTTGGTGGGTGACACCCGTGACGGGACGCGCCAGACGAACCGCCGTGGGGTCAAAGTATAGCTCTGCTGCATTGCCGAGTGAGAGCAACAGACGGGCAGGAAGCTGATCGGCGACTTCCTCAAAGGCGGCAAGCGCATTGTCACTGCCAAAGCGAAGCATAGTGGCAAAGAGGCAACGGGCAAAAAGGCCGGGACGCTCCTTCAGCAAAGCCAAGGTCTTGGAGATGTCATTCTCCGAGAGCGCTTGATCAACACGACCTTGCCAGGTAGCGTAGTCCTGCTTATAGAACACATCCAGGATTTGGGCCAAATGATCGAAACCTCTCTTATGTGAGTACTCGCCCAAACGGAGCGCACGAATCATACGCACCCACATGCCGCGCTTGGGGTTCATGTTCTCCGCCGCCTGTCTGGCCGTCATGGGGATGGCGTTCAGCCAACGTGCCACACGCAGACAGGTCTTGCGGTCATATTTCAGCCTCAGCTTTTCCTCCATCTTACTGGCAGCATCTGCACTGCGATCGAGTGGTTCCCAGATATGGGTGTACATCTTGCGGGCATGAGCCACAAGCGTCTTGGGCTCAATGATCTGGACGTAGCCCGTCTTCTCATACCAGAGGTAGCGGAGGATATCCGCAGGAGTCGTCAGCAACGCCGAGGCCTCATACGCCTTTCCCTGTTCCACCAACAGCTTGACGACGAGCATAGCGGTTTCCTTCATCGTGATGTTGACCCCTTCGGGCAGCGGGAACTCGCGCAACAGCTGCTCCAGAGAGTCTTTCTGCGTAGCATCCAAGGGAGTAGCCGATGCCAGAAGCGATGTGAACACATGTCTCATGTCATCCAGCGTGAACAGGCGCAGTTCCTTTAACGTGCTACCCTGTCCCTTATAGACAAAATCGGTGGTCACAAACGGAGTGCCACAGAACGGGCAGCCATTGTAGCGTTCGAGGGGGAAGGTGCCTTTGGGAATGAGATGGCCACAGGGAAGCGTCGTACCCCTGAAGCCTGCCTCTTCGCCAAAGATATTGGCAATGAGGGTGATGAGATGGTCGGCAAACGTCTCGCCTGTGGGGACATCCCATCCTTTCACAAGCGGTGCCCAGTTGAGGTCAACGCCCATGACATCATGGATGCACTCGGTGATCTCGGCAAGACGATTGGCAGAAACCGCGCCCAGGGCATGAAGCAGTTCCTCGCTGACGCAGAAACCATTCTCCCGCAATCGGGCTACGAAAGCCAACACAGGCACGGAGGCCTCGGAAACCATATCGATGTCCTCGCGCTTAATGTCGAGAAACACGGCACGATAGCGCAAGGCTACAAGGGTTAAAGTATTCTTGTTCATAACGTTCTTCTCTGAGCTTTCGCAGCATAAAGAGAGAGAGGTAATTGAACAGCTAAAATTTCTAAAAGAAAAAGATGGCAGAAGTAAGCCGTTCTTGACCTCTCTCTGGATTTTGTGGGCAAAGGTAAGGAATAATTACGCAATTTTTATGCGTAGTCATGAAAATCTTTCAAAAATCTGCAAAAAAAATGTATTTTGAGAACTTTTGACGATAGATTCGTGGTTACTTTCTTTTCTTATAAAACATCAACAACTGAAAAAACACTCACCATTTATTCACATTTTAGATCATGAGAACTATGGAAAAGAATGAAAACACAATGAACAAGACCCAGGTATTCAACGTCATCATCCTCGACAAGAGCGGTTCGATGGAAAGCATCCGCGAAGCTGCTATCAATGGGTTCAATGAGACACTGAACGGTATCAAGAAGGCACAGAAGAAGTTCGCTGACACACAGGAACACTATGTATCGCTGCTCACCTTCTGCGACTGCGAGAAGAAATATGTGTTCGACAAGGTTTCCGTGGCGGAGGCGCGTCCGTTGACGATGGAAGACTACGAGCCTTGCTGCTGCACGCCTCTGTACGACGCTATGGGATTCACGCTGACCTCCATGCGCAACTACGTCCACCAGCTCCCTGATGCAGTGGTCGTCGTCACCATCATCACCGACGGACTGGAAAACGCGTCCAAGGAATACACAGGGCTTGCCGTCAAGAAGTTGGTGGAGGCACTGAAGCGTGAGGGCTGGACATTCACCTATATGGGTGCCAATCAGGACTCCGTGGAAGTGGCTTTCAACCTCTCCATCCGCAATGCTCGCAACTTCGACTATTCCGCTGAAGGTACGATGGCGGGGTGGGCCAAGGACTCCAGCACCCGCATGAACTTCTACTCGCGTCTGGCTCATTTCAAGAAGAATGCGGCGTGCAACGAAACGATGCCCGACGAGGAGCGCCGCGCACGTTACACCGCAATGGCCGACGAAGCCTTCGACGAAGAGGAGGGGAAAAAATAAAATAAACGAGAAATTCATACGCAAAAGTTTTGCAGTAACAAAAGAAAGACATACCTTTGTGCAAAAATATGCCACTATGAATCTCTAACAAAAGGATTTTCAGACGGGAATGGACATGAGCTAGAAGCATGATACAGAAAGAGTTTCAGCATTGCATCGACAGATATGAAGCAGAGATTGCGCAGATCAAGGCATCTGCGCATCTGTTGCACGAACACGTGAACCAGACCTACGACAAGGTGCATCCTTACGGGTTCCATCTCGATATGGTCGTGGCCTCTGTGTATAAATACGGTCATGAGGTGTGCGCCAGTGAACAGGACGTACTGCCACTGTTCTTCGGTGCTTACTATCATGACAGCATCGAGGATGCACGGCTGACGTACAATGACGTGACCAAGATTGCACGACAATGGATGGATGAGGCACAAGCCTTTATGGCTGCAGAGATGGTCTATGCTCTGACGAACGATAAAGGGCGCACACGCGCAGAACGTGCTGGCGAACGCTACTATCAGGGCATCCGCGAGACGCCCTACGCGCCCTTCGTGAAGCTGGCCGACCGTCTGGCCAACATCACCTATTCCTTCTCGCACACCAACGAGGCCAACGCCCACATGAAAGGCGTCTATCTGCAGGAACTGCCGCATTTCCTCGAAGCGATCTCCGCACATTCTGATGACATCAGATATAGTCTGCCAAAGGCGATGATTGCAGAAATCGAGGGATTATGTGCGCTCCACTGAATCTATCCTTGGAACAATTATTTACGAAGAGTGCACAAGACATTGACGGAGAAGAAGAAGAGGCGACTGTTTTGCGAGATAAGTCCCGCTACATATTTCCTCTCACAGCAGAAGGAGATTCTGAAACGGCACGTCAAGAACTGGCTGTGCAGGGAGCGGTTTGCCGATGAGCGGCAGCGGGAACGCCTACCAGTGGTGGTGAGCAGTGAGAGCAACTACATGATCAAGCGAGGACCGGGCATCGAGCCGCTACTACAGCGCAACAAAGCCCAGAACATACGCCTGGCGTGCAGCAAGATCAACGGGCTCATCATTCGGCCGGGTGAGACATTCTCGTTCTGGCGACAAGTGGGCAAGACGTCGAAACGCAACGGATTCACTGAAGGACGCGTGCTCGCACGTGGCAAGCTGGTGGCGGGCATCGGAGGCGGATTGTGCAACCTGGCCAACACCATCAACCTCCTCGTCCTCAACAGCCCGCTGACCATCACGGAGCTGCATCACCACTCCGATGCGCTGGCACCAGATCCCGACGGCATACGCCGTCCATATAGTGCCGGCACTTCCGTGAACTACAACTACCTCGACTATCGCTTTCGCAACGACACCCGACAACCCGTCCAGCTCTGCACATGGTGCGAGGGTGATGACCTGCACGCCGAGCTGCGTACGACACTCCCCTGCCCCCACGCCTATCGTCTGACGGAAGAAGACCATCACTTCCATCAGGAACCAGACGGCACCTTCTACCGTGTCTCGCGCATCTACCGCGAAACCCTTGACCCCACCACAGGTGAGGTAATCCATCGCGAGCTCAACTGGAACAACCGCTCGGAAGTCCTGTTCGACTATGCCTTGATTCCCAAGGAACAGATCAGATAGCCCCCCGACCTGACATTTTGAAAACGATGCTTTTTTATGAAGAAAGAACAATACATACAAATTAAGGATTACCTTAAGAAACTGACAAAGGGAACTGAGTGGGAAGGGCACGTCTATACCGTGGGCGGATGTGTGCGCGATGAGTTGATGGGCTGCGAGATCAAGGACATCGATATGTGCGTCTCACTGCCCAGCGGCGGTGTACGCTTTGCCGAGTGGCTACGCGACAACAGACACACGATGAAGGGCGTCACCGTATATCCCAACTACGGCACGGCGATGCTCCACCTGAAGGCATTCCCCGACGTGGAACTGGAATTCGTGCAGACCCGTAAGGAGAAGTACATCGACCACAGTTGCCGCAACCCCGAGACGGCCTTCGGCACCATCGAGGAGGACTGCATGCGCCGCGACCTGACCATCAATGCGCTCTATACCAACATCTCCACGGACGAGATTGTCGATATCACGGGTAAGGGCGTGGAGGACATCGAGAATCATGTCATCCGCACACCCAACGAGCCTGACGTCATCTACGATGATGACCCCCTGCGCATCCTGCGCTGCATCCGCTTCGCCAGCCGCTATGGCTGGGAGATCGAGCCAAAGACCTACGAGGGACTGGTGCGCAATGCCCATCGGCTGGAGATCATCACGAAGGAGCGCGTGAAGGATGAGCTGGACAAGATGCTGACGTGTCAGCATCCCGTCATGGCGTTGGAACTGTTGCGCCATACGGGCGCCATGCACTACGTGATTCCCGAACTGGAAGAGACCTACGACATGACACAGAACGAGTACCATTTCGGCACCGTCTGGGAGCACACGCTGGCTGTCGTGGAGCATCTACAGAGCGACCGGCTCGAGATGCGCATGGCAGCCCTGCTCCACGACATCGGTAAGATTCGTGTGCGTACCGAAGAAGATGGCAAAATACATTTCCTGAAGCATGAACTGTCCAGTGCCGACATGGTCGATGAGATCCTGCGTCCCCTGCACTACAGCAACGACTTCATCCACGAGGTGGCTTTCCTTGTCAAGCATCACATGACGTGCAAGACGTGGGGCGACGAATGTGAACACATGAAGTCGAAGAAGTTGCGACAGTTGCAGTACACCTGTGGCACAGAAAAGCGATTCCGCGACCTGATGCTGCTGATTGATGCCGACAACAACGCCCATGCCACAGACCGTTGCATGCACCGTCAAGTGGGGATCATCCTTCAACACACGGAGCAGATGAAGGCCGAAGGCACAGCCATGTTCGGCTACAGGCTTCCCCTTACGGGCAAGGACGTGATGGAAATCAAAGGCTTGCAGCCAGGACCAATAGTAAAGGAATGTCTCGACTATTTGCAGAAACTGGCTTTCGCCAATCCGCTGATCGACAAGGAAGAAATGACAAAATACCTGAAAGGATATAGACGATTAATGAATTCGTAACAAGTAAATGATGTACAACAGAGATTACACACCCGAGAGAATAACGGCACTGAAGCCGAATGAGATTTTTGTGTTTGGCAGTAACCTTGCCGGCTCACATGGAGGTGGAGCAGCACTTCTTGCCTATCATCGTTTTGGTGCGATATGGGGACAAGGTGTTGGTCTGCAAGGTCAGAGCTATGGCATCCCAACGATGCACGGAGGAGTCGATGTGATTCAACCCTACGTGGATGAGTTCATTGCTTTTGCAAAAGCACATCCAGAATATAAGTTTATGGTGACGAAGATCGGATGCGGTATAGCTGGATTTTCAGTTGATGAGATTGCCCCGCTGTTCAAGGATGCCATTGACATGGAGAATATCATCCTGCCCAAGGAATTTGTTGAGGCTATTCAACCGTAGTAAGAAGGTGTACCCAAACTGAAATAACCCCCGAAAGTTTTTTGTCTAACTTTCGGGGGTCAGTTCAGTTAGGTGTCAGCCCTTTTGATGTCAAGTTTACCTCTGCAGCCACCAACGACTCCTTCATGCTTGCTCCCAGTCATTTCCAGCATGATGAGATTGTGGCCCTCGACCGGGCATACATCAACTACGAGAATTTCGAGGAACTCACGGAAAGGAATGTGGTTTACGTTACTAAAATGAAGAAAAGCCTCAAATATGAGCTCCTGGTGGACTGCATGGACATGAGCCCTGACGGCAAGATGGAGTACCGTGAGCAGGTGGTTGTCTTCAGGAAGGACGGCATCAGCCACATTGCACGTATCATCACATACGTGGACATCAGGAAGGGAAAGACCCCGAAGCTGGTCTCGCTGCTCACCAACGACTTTGACATGCCTATGGAAACCGTCGTGGCCATATACCGCAGGCGGTGGCAGATAGAGTCGCTCTTCAAGCAGATAAAGCAGAATTTCCCCCTCAGATACCTCAACATGAATAATTTCTTCAATATGCCAGATGCAGACATGAAAAGGATGATTGAAGATGCTGCGGAATCACCTCCTGAGAG
>CAJORF010000089.1 GCA_905236985.1 uncultured Bacteroidaceae bacterium
GATATAGCTGACCTTGTCCTCAAGACCGAACTTGTGGACGCAAGCAATGCTGTCGCCGCCACCGATGAGCGAGAAAGCACCTTCGGCTGTTGCCTTGGCTACAGCCTCACCCACAGCGCGAGAGCCAGCGCAGAAATCGTCGCACTCGAAGCAACCAGCAGGACCGTTCCACAGGATGGTCTTGGCACCTTCGATAGCCTTGGCGAACTTAGCCTGGCTCTTGGGACCTACGTCGAGGCCGTCCCAACCCTCTGCGATAGCGTTGGAGGGGAAGGTCTTGATCTCAGCACCGGGCTTCACGCTGAATGTGCCGAAGTCATAGCCTGTGCAGCACACACTGTCGTCAGCCAGCACGAGCTCTACGCCGTTCTTCTTGGCCATTTCCTCAACGCCGAGGGCCACGTCAAGCTTGTCGAGCTCCACGATGGAGTTACCAATCTCGCCGCCGTGAGCCTTCATGAAGGTGTAGGTCATACCACCGCAGAGGATGAGCTTATCAACCTTGCCCAGCAGGTTCTCGATGATACCAATCTTAGTGCTCACCTTGGAGCCACCCATGATCGCAACGAACGGACGCTTGATGTTGCTCAGCACGTTGTCAACAGCGGTCACTTCCTTCTCCATGAGAAGGCCGAGCATCTTGTTGTCAGCATCGAAGTAGTCGGCGATGACAGCCGTAGAGGCATGGCGACGGTGAGCCGTGCCGAAAGCGTCCATGACGTAGCAGTCAGCGTAGCTGGCCAAGGTCTTGGCGAACTCCTTCTGGCTTTCCTTCATCGCCTTCTTGGCTGCGTCGTAAGCGGGATCTTCCTTGTCGATGCCCACGGGCTTGCCTTCCTCTTCGGGATAGTAGCGGAGGTTCTCTAAGAGCAGCACCTCACCGGGCTTCAGCGCAGCGGCCTGTTCAGCAGCCTTGGCGCAGTCGGGAGCGAACTGAACATCTACGCCGAGTGCAGCACTCACGGCGGGAACGATCTGCTGAAGGCTCAGCTTGGGGTTCACCTTACCTTTAGGCTTGCCCATGTGAGACATGATGATGAGGGCACCGCCATCCTCGAGGATCTTCTTCAGAGTGGGCAGAGCACCACGGATACGAGTGTCATCAGTGATGTTACCATTGCCGTCAAGGGGCACATTGAAATCTACACGCACGATGGCCTTCTTGCCAGCGAATTTGTAATCGTGAATAGTCATTGTTGGTTAATAAGTTTAAAGATTAAAGATTCAAGTGATTTCTACAGATTATTCTTTTTTTGCGTGCAAATGTACACTTTTCTTTCGAGGCACGCAAGGATTTAAGACATTTTTCAATTATCACTTTTCATTTTTTCGTTTTAAAGACGCACGCATGACCGATTCCACACTCCAGGCAACGGGGCTTTTGTGCCGTGCAGACGTAGCGTCCGTGAAGGATCAGCCAATGGTGAGCCTTGGGGATAATGTCCTCGGGGAAGTACTTGACCAGCTCCAGTTCCACGGCCAAAGGCGTTTTTGCCTTCGCTGTGACGAGCCCCAGACGGTGGCTGACGCGAAAAACGTGTGTATCGACTGCCATGCGCGCCTGCCCAAAGGCCACGCTCATCACTACATTGGCCGTCTTGCGGCCCACGCCAGGAAGGCTGGTCAGCTCCTCCAACGTCTCAGGCACTTGGCCGCCGAAACGTTCCGTGAGCTGGCTGGCCGTCGCCACGAGATGCTTGGCCTTGGAGTTTGGGTAGGATACGCTCTTGACGTATGCCAGCACCTCCTCCTCCGTAGCCGCAGCCATCGCCTCGGCAGTGGGGAAAGCCTCGAACAGCGCAGGAGTCACCATGTTTACCCGCTTGTCCGTACACTGGGCACTGAGCATGACAGCCACCAACAACTGAAAGGGATTCTCGTACTTCAGTTCCGTTTCAGCCACTGGCATAGCCTCTGAGAAATAGGCGATTACCGCCTCATATCGTTCGCGCTTGGTCATATCGTAGATGGTCGTTCTCCGTTGTTCTGGTGGCAAAGGTACACATATTTCTTTGACTTCCTGTCATCTTTCCATCACTTTTTTACAACCATCGTACAAATTTGCAACAAATGCGTTACAAAATATATCAGGAAATGCAATCAGCCATTCCCACAACGCTTTGTAGAACAGCTGTTGCGCGAAAATCTCTCAGATGTGCGCATTTTCCACAGAAGGAAGACGAACCAGTCACAGACCGTCAAACCGCTTTTTTCTATTGTTTATATTTACTCCACTGAGCGGATTCTCTTGGCCCATTCACGGGGCGAAATGCCAATGATGTTGGTGAAGGTGCGGCTGAAGACCGTCGGTGACGAGAAGCCGCAGCGGTCAGAAACCTCCCCAACCTTCATGTCAGGATTCTCTATCTTCAGACGTTTAGCCTCCTCAATGCGGTAACGGTTGACGAACTGATAGAATGTGCAACCGTATTCTGCGTTGATGAACTGCGAAAGATAGGTCCTGTTCAACGGTAGGACCTTTCGCAAATCGATGAGCCGGAAATCTGGATTCAGGTATGGCTTTTCGCTTTCCATCCAGTGCTCCAGTGCCTCACGATAGGCAGCATGAACCTCATTGGGAGCTGATGTTTCTTCTGTTTCATCAGGTACACACTCCGACTCCGGTTCGGTAGCCTCGACCTTCTCCGATTGATGCAGCAACTGCCAGGGGTCGCGGCGAAACAGAATCTGTTCCGTGCTGTAGCACATCAAAAGCAATATCAGCCATCGCTGGGTGAAAGCCCGAGTGTGGCTGTGGGTCATGCAGATATAAAGGAAACCTACGGCCAGCATCAACAGCATAATCAGATAGCGCATGATCCATTGCACGTCGATGTCGTCGAGCGTGGAGTAGTTTTCCTCACACCATATTCTATATGTACGCATGTGCGTGATGAGCAGCGCAGCAAGCACAAAAGGGTAAAATGCTATAATAAGCCCCAGATTGACGGGTACAACATAGTCGAGCACACACAACGCGCACAACGGCAGGAGCTGCCACAAGGCTTTTCTGCCTGTGAACCAGCCCGGCCGGAGCGCTTCTGTAGGATAGAGCAGCAACACCCAACCGAGCAGATTGCAGATCAACAGCTCGTAGCTTGTCAGCCTATAGGCAGTCATGTCCATGATTTGTGTCGGGGCAAAAAGCCAAAAGAACAGATAAGCCGCATCTGCCACACCCCATGCCACCAATGCATAGCCCCACGCCTTTCGGATGCGCAAACCCTCCGAATGACGGAATATGAGCCATGCGCCACCGAAACAGACCGTGACCGTGCAGACGATAGAATAAGGAACGATGTAATTGTCGAAACAATCGTCTGGGATGAAACGCGACAACCACAGGCTCAGCACCACACATACCGCAAGGATGAGGAAAAAGCGTACTCCGTATTTGTACTTATGAAACTGACTAAGGTTGGGCTTTGTACATTTGTTTTATTCGCATGTGCAAAAGTACAAAAAAACAAGAACTCATTCAGACGGAATATCGAATCTGGCACCTTTTTTTACGTAGAGTGGATAAAATGGCTAAAAATTTGATGCAGAATGGACTTTTTGTAAAATGGGAGTGAGGAATGAGACCTATATGGGATGACGGTTTTCCGCGATGGCGTGAGCAACGGCGTAGGCGGTAGTCCAGGCGGCTTGGAAGTTGAAGCCGCCGGTGATGCCGTCGATGTCAAGGACCTCGCCAGCAAAATAGAGGTTGGGGATGTGGCGGCTCTCCATCGTGGATGGGTTCACACCGCTCAGGGCCACGCCGCCACAGGTGACGAACTCATCACGGAAGGCGGCGCGTCCGGAGGTTTGATAGGCATCATTGGTCAGCGCATTGGTCAGGCGGTTCAAGTCCTTCTGACTGAGTTGTTCCCAACGGTTCTGCGCCCGTCCAGCTAACGTCTTCGTCAGGAGATACTCCCACAGACGCTGTTGCAGGCCATACGGACGTATGCTCTGCACCTGTTTCTGCGGGTGCTGGGCGCGGATAGTCTGCAAGACTTCCATGACCACAGACTCGCGCTGGCCAGTCCAGTTGATGCTCAACGGTACTTGGTAGGCATGGTCGCTGATATGGCGGGCGGCATAACTCGACAGTTTGAGGATGGCTGGGCCGCTGACACCCCAATGCGTGATGAGCAGCGCGCCCTCGGAACGGAATTTAGTGCTTGGAATCATGACCGTAGCCCCCTCAACGACCAGGCCCATCAGATCGCAGAACGAGCGATCGGCGATGCTCAGCGTGAAGAGCGACGGCACGGGCTGCACAATCTCATGACCCGCATCAGCCAGCCACTGAAGCCCCTCGGCACGCGGCGAACCGCCCGTACAGACGGCTACAAAATCGTAGTCCTGAACATCATCCAACGAATTGACTTTTACGCCCGTGCGGATTGAGATCTGATGACGATGCGCCTCACGCAAGAAACAGTCAATGATGGTTTGCGAATCCTGCGAGGCAGGGAACACGCAGTCATCGTCCTGAATGACGAGCCGCACGCCGTGACGTTCAAACCAATCGTAAGCGTCCTCGTGGCTGAACTGCTTGAGCAGACGTTTCAGCAACCTGTGACCGCGTGGATAGACTGCGGACAAATCCCCAACACGGGCGAAGGAATTGGTGCAGTTGCAGCGACCACCGCCCGACACCTTCACCTTCGACAACGGACGCTGGCTACGCTCCAAGATGGTGACTTCCATCTCGGGTGCCAGCTCCTTGAGGTTGATGGCCAGGAAAAAACCTGCCGCACCGCCGCCTATGATTGCCGTCCTCATCGGGTACAGAAGAGGACATTCATCACTTCACCATCCACACGTTGAGCGTGATGCCACCCTGCTGACTGAAATCGGGAGCGCAGATGAAGATGGCATTGTTGAGCCAAGCGTAGGGGCTGTCTTCAGGTGCCTCGAAGCGCGGTGCTGTGCGGAAATAAAATGAGGGCTGGCCGTCGGCATTAGGTGTGGAGGCGATGATGCCGCAGTTACGGATGTGTATGTTGACACCATCGTCAGTGCGAATGTTGTAGATGGCTTCCACAGAGGTGCGCTGCCCGTGAGTGAGCTGGTAGTCGGCTCCTCCCTCAAGGATCGTACCGCGAAGACGGGGACCCTCGAACGTGCCACCCGTGATGGGGATGACCTGACGATGACCCTGCGGCGTAGCACCTACGCTGTAGGGCTGTCCGAGCGTCACCCGCAGCTGCATGACGAACTCCGTGCCAGGAGCCTGAGCGACAGCCTCACCGTGGCTCTCCAACGTCCATCCTTCGCGCTTGCTGAGCAGGGGATCAGAACCCGTGAACTGCTTGGCAGCCTCTGCATCGTCCTTCAGCTGCCAATCCAGCCAGGCACGAGCCACCACAGCAAACTCACCACCATGAGGCTGGGCGTAAGTGCCACCATGACCAACGGGCAGATTGGCGGCGTAAGCGGGGACGTGAGTGATGCGACGGAAATCATCCATACCGTTCTGATAGGCGATATCGGGTTCACCGCCAAGGAGATAGAGCACCGGCGTGTGGATGTCCTTCAGCTTCTCCTTGGGAGGCATTGGCATCCCGCCGACGGCTTGATGGGCGTTCTGCTGGTTGAAGAGGCCGCTGTTGCAGATCATTAATGTCGATACGCGACGGTCGGCGCAGTTCTGCAACGTCTGCAAGCCGCCGCAGGACATACCTGACAGACACAAGTGCTTCACATCAATTTTCTGGAAATACGGACTGCGGGTGTCGGCATTCTGAGCATACACCCAGTCAATGCTCTCAATCTGCTGTTCGCTCTTGGACATCGGTCCCTTGTACCACTCGTCGGTCATGGGGATAATTCCCGTGGCCACTACGAGATAGCCATAGGATGCAATCTCATTGAGAAACTTGGCATGCTCGAAAGGCGAGTTGGCACAAGCGCCATTACCCCACACCAGAACGGGCAACAGGTTCTGTCCGCCGAACTTCGAGAGATCCTGCGGCACGAACACCGTATGCTCCTCCAAGCCCTCGACCTCAGTCATCACAGCCTTGTAAGGGCCTGTACCGCCATCCTCGATGACACGTGATTTCAGCTGTGCCACTGCCGTCAAAGCGCAGCACGTCAGCAAAATGCTCAAAAGAATATTTTTCATAGTCGTATCGTTATCATAAAGGTATTACAAATCAATAAGGTGTCGCTTATAGCACAAATCCCCGCGAGCTTGCGCTTGCAGGGACTCTCGGGCGGGTGACTAGTGGGACTCGAACCCACGACATTCAGAACCACAATCTGACGCTCTAACCAACTGAACTATAGTCACCATCAGAAAAATGCTCTGGCCTAACTGGCTTTTGCGGGTGCAAAGGTAATGTATTTCTGCGAAACCGCCAACATTTTTATGTACTTTTTATTAGAATACTGCCAAATTGGCATAAAAAAACTTAACATACTTGTTCAATCCACTCCTTTTGCCTACTTTTGCAAAGCGTTTGCACCTTAATTATATTTCGCGCGCGAAGGTAGAATGGAAAATGACATCACAAAGAAGACGCTCCTAGGCATGACACCCGAAGAGTTGAAGGCCGTGATAGCGGAGGAGGGATTGCCCGCCTTTGCCGCCAAGCAGCTGACGCAATGGATCTATCAGAAAGGCATCGGCGACATTAGTCGGATGACCAACATCAGCGTGGCTGGCCGTCAGAAGCTGGCCGAGCGATATGAAGTAGGACTGATGGCACCGTTGGCCAAGCAAGAGAGCCACGACGGCACAGTGAAGTACCTCTTCCCCACCCATGCTTGTGGACGCGTGGAGACGGTGTTCATCCCCGAGGATGATCGCGGCACGCTGTGCGTCAGCTGTCAAGTGGGTTGCAAGATGGGATGCAGGTTCTGCATGACGGGGCGCCAAGGCTTCCAAGGCAACCTCACCGCCACAGATATCCTCAACCAGATCTACTCCCTTCCCGAACGCGAGCGGTTGACGAACATCGTATTCATGGGTCAAGGCGAACCGATGGACAATCTGGATGCCGTACTGCGCGCCACTCAGCTGCTCACCGCCAACTTCGGCTGGGCGTGGAGTCCACGACGCATCACGGTATCGACGGTGGGACTGAAGAAAGGCTTGAAGCGTTTCCTCGACGAGAGCCAGTGCCATTTGGCCATCAGCCTCCACAACCCCTTCAGTGAGGAGCGGGCCGCGATGATGCCTGCCGAGCGCAGCTATCCGATGGCAGAGATGATGGAGCTGCTCCATGAATACGACTGGACCGGACAGCGCCGCCTGTCCTTCGAATACATCATGTTCGGCGGACTGAACGACTCGAATCGCCATGCCCGCGAGCTGGTGCGGCTGCTGGGACAGATCGAATGTCGCGTGAATTTGATCAGGTGGCATAGGATTCCAGATCCCTCACCAGCCTCTCCCATAAGGGAGGGGAGTGAGCTGCGCGAAGCTCCCCAGGAGCGCATGATCGCCTTCCGCGACTACCTGACACACCGCGGCGTGCTCTGCACCATCCGCGCGTCAAGGGGACAGGACATCGATGCGGCGTGCGGGATGCTGAATACGAAGGAGAATGAAAAATGAAAAGTGAAAAATAATAATATGAAACAAATATTTAAACGAAATCTATCAGCTCTATACGAGTGGAAGACTAAGGTGAAAAGTAATTTGTATTTTTCACTTTTTACACTTTCATTTTTCACTCTCTTTCTTACTTCATGCAAAAAAGAATTTGTGATGCCGCGTGCTAGCGGACGCCCCTACGAGGTGATGGTGGTGATGTCAGACCAGGATTGGCAGGCGACGCAGGGACGCGCTCTGTTTGCCGTACTCGACACCGACATCCCCGGTCTGCCGCAGCCTGAACGCTCGTTCCATATCTCACAGGTGGACCCGAAGCGCTTCGACAGCATACTGAATATCTTCCGCAATATCATCCTCGTGGATATCAACAAGCAGATCTACACGAAGACTTCGATGAAGTTCACGCGCGACAAATACTCCATCGACCAGATTGTGCTGACCATACAAAGTCCTACGCCAGAAGATTTTGCGGACTTCTGCTTCGACCACGGACAAGACATCATAGACTTCCTGACGAAGATGGAGATGAACCGCCTCATCAAGGAGCTGAAGGATAAGTATTCGAAGAAGACCGCCGAACTGGCCAAGGAGATCTTCGACTGCGAGCTGCACGCCCCCGAGGAGATCAAGAGCTACAAGCGCGGAAAGAACTTCTTCTGGACATCAAGCAACGGGTCATCGGCACTAGTGAATATCTGTATGTACAGCTACCCCTACGAAGGTCCCGAAACGTTCAACAAGCCATACGTGCTGGCCAAGCGCGACAGCGTGATGGCAGTGAACATCCCCGGCACACTGCCCTCGATGCACATGGCTACGGACACGCTCTGCACAATGGTGAAGCCCATCGTCGTACATAACCAGTACGCCCTTGAGGCGCGCGGCCTGTGGTACATGGAGAACGATGGTATGGGCGGCCCCTTCGTGAGCCACTCACGCGTGGATACGACCCGCAACCTGGTCATCGTGGTCGAAGGCTTCGTGTTTGCGCCGGAGAAGATGAAGCGCGGACTGATGCGCCGCCTCGAAGGTTCGCTCTACACGCTCAACCTACCCGACGAGAAGACTGCATCCATCGTCACTACTCTCGAAGAGGTGGCAGTGACGGCGGAGGACAGGAAGAAACTAAGGGATCAGCCCCAATCCCTCCCATAGGGGAAGGGGAGACCAGCAAATAATGGGCAAATATCGTCATATCGAAATCTCGTAATAACGTAATGTCAAATTAAATAATCAATACCAAGCGCCAACCCCTCCCCTCCCTCATAGGAGGAGCCGGGGGTAGGTCTTTCATTTATGAGCAAGATAAAAGTAGGAATCACACACGGAGACCCCAATGGCATAGGCTATGAGGTCATCCTGAAAACTTTTGCAGATCCCACGATGCTGGAGCTCTGCACCCCCATCGTATATGGCTCAGCCAAAGTGGCGAGCTATCACCGCAAGACGCTGGACTTGCAGATCAACTTCTATGCCATCGAGCAAGCCTCAGATGCCCACGATGACACGCTCAACATCCTGCATTGCACGGCTGATGAAGTGAAAGTCGATCTCGGGCAGACCACATCGGAGGCTGGCGAGGCTGCACTGGCAGCACTCGAACGGGCCGTGAAAGACTGGAAGGAAGGGCTGATCGACGTGCTCGTGACTGCCCCCATCAACAAATATGCCATCCAGAGCGACCGCTTCCACTTCCCCGGACATACCGAGTTTCTGGAGCAGCGTACAGGCAAGGACGATGCCAAGGCACTGATGATCCTGCTCAACGAGCAGCTGCGCGTGGCACTCGCCACAACGCACGTTCCTCTTCGTGACGTAGCTGCTGCCATAACCGAGGATGGATTGTTGGAAAAAGTGCGCGCGTTCCACCACTCGCTGCGCCGCGACTTCAACATCGAGAGTCCGCGCATCGCCGTACTGGCCTTGAATCCCCATGCGGGCGACGGAGGCGTGATCGGCACCGAGGAAGAAAAGATTCTGAAGCCTGCCCTCGAGAAGGCTGAGGACGAGGGGATGCACGTCTATGGTCCCTTCGCAGCTGACGGTTTCTTTGGCTCACGCTCCTTTACCCATTACGACGGCGTGCTGGCCATGTACCACGACCAAGGTCTGGCTCCCTTCAAGCTCCTGGCAATGGAGGATGGGGTGAACTTCACGGCTGGCTTAGACCTCGTGCGCACCAGCCCCGACCACGGCACAGCCTTCGACATCGCCGGAAAAGGCGTCGCCGACGAGAACTCGTTGCGCCAGGCAATCTTCACTGCCATGGACATTTTCCGCAACCGACTGGCTTGGGACGAAGCGCGACAGAACCCGTTGCAGAAGCTCTATGTAGATAAACGCGACCGATCTGAAAGAGACTGACGATGGACGCCAAGGAACTGCAACCCATAAAACAGCGATATGGCATCGTGGGTAACTGCGAGGCACTCAACCATGCGCTCGACACAGCCATACAGGTGGCGAAGACCGACCTTTCGGTGCTCATCACCGGTGAGAGCGGCGTGGGCAAGGAGATCATTCCCCGCCTCATCCACGACAACAGCTTGCGCCGAATGCGTAAGTACTTCGCCATCAACTGCGGAAGCATCCCTGAGGGCACCATCGACAGCGAGCTCTTCGGTCACGAAAAAGGAGCTTTCACGGGTGCCATCAGCGAGCACCAAGGCTACTTCGGTGCTGCCGACGGCGGCACACTCTTCCTGGACGAAGTGGGCGAGCTGCCCCTGAGCACACAAGCCCGCCTGCTGCGCGTGCTGGAGAACGGCGAATACATCCGCGTAGGAAGCAGCGAAGTGCGCAAGACCAATGTGCGCGTCGTAGCGGCCACGAATGTTAACATCCAAGCCGCCATACGCGACGGCAAGTTCCGCGAAGACCTCTACTACCGTCTCAGCACCATTCCCATCAAGATGCCGCCCTTGCGTGAACGTGGCGAGGACATCATCCTGCTGTTCAAGAAGTTCGCAATGGAGATTGCCGCCAAATACCAGATGCCTGAGCGCATCACCCTCTCGCCCGATGCCGAGGAGATCATGAAGCGCTACAAGTGGCCAGGCAATATCCGTCAGCTGAAAAACCTCACCGAACAGATGTCCATCCTGATGCGTGACACCCGTGTCGTGACGTCCGAGATCCTCTCCGACTACGAGATATGGCCGACCATCGAGGAGAAGGGTGGACTGGTGCGCGTAGGCCGTCCCGATGCCGACAGCCACAGCTATCAGGCTGAACGCGAGATGCTTTTCCAGATGATCAATGCCCTCCATCGCGAGATCAACGAACTGAAGCAACAGATCTCCGGGATGCCTAAGTCATCACTGACACCCGCCACGGTGATGCCCATTAGCACATCGCACTCTGTGGTGGATGTCACACCACAGCCAACCGTCGTATCCGTCAGCCCAGCTGCCCCCTCACATTCCAACCTGCACAACCATCATTCCGAACCAACGCCCTACGCTGAGGAATATGTCGAAGAGTCGCTATCCATCGAGGAACAAGAGAAACGGCTCATCATCAAGGCATTGGAGAAGAACCGCGGGCGACGCAAGAAAGCGGCTGAGGAACTGCACATCAGCGAGCGCACGCTCTACCGCAAGATCAAGGAGTATGGATTGGAGGAGATGTAGAAGACACTCCCCCTACCCCTCCCAAGGAGGGAAGTGGTTACCAAAGATAATAGATAACTTCATCCAATAGTGATAGGCAATAATGAGAATTAAGCATTTTTGTAACTGCAATCTCCAAAAGCATATACTCCGCTCCCTTATAGGGAGGGGCTGGGGGGGGAGTCTGTTTTTCATTCTTATCCTCACCTCCTGCGCCATCGAGTACCGCTTCAATGGTGCGAGCATCGATTACAACACGACCAAGACCATTCAGATAGACCCCTTCCCTATCCGCTCTTCCTACGTGTGGGCGCCCATGCAATCCATATTTAATAACAAGTTGACCGATATCTTCGCGCAGCAGACCAAGCTCCGACAGGTGAAGCGCGGCGGTGATCTCATCCTCTCAGGCGAAATCACGGGTTTCGACCAATTCAACAAAGGTGTCGGCAGCGACGGCTACAGCTCACAGGTGCAACTGAAAATGACGGTCAACGTGCGCTTCACGAACAACAATAAGCACGCCGAGGATTTCGAACGTCAGTTCTCTGCCACAACGGAATACGACGCTACGCAGCAGCTAGTGAACGTGCAGGAAGAGCTTGTCACACAGATGACGAAGGATATTGTAGAACAAATCTTCAACGCCTCGGTGGCCAACTGGTAACAGACGAATATGCAATCCCTGACCACTTACATCCAGCATCCGGAGTTGATGGATGCCGCAGTCGTGCAGGAGCTGCAGCAGATGGTGGAGCGGCATCCGTCGTTCCAGCCGGCTCGCCAGCTGTTCCTGCTCGGACTCTTCCAGCTACAGGACGAGCGTTTCGGTGCTGAGCTGCGCAAAGCAGCCATCAATCTGCCCGACCGCCGTAAGCTCTTCGAACTCTTCGACAGCGACTACTTCCAGACCAATCCGCAGGAAGCATACCCGACTACCGGAACAACAGCGGCAGCCACGCCCTCCGTCGCAACTGCGCCGACCGTCCCCCACTCCGTCGCCACCCCAGCTGATGAAACCACGGCGGGTGACCGTACACAGACACTCATTGATTCGTTCCTCGACCAACAACCGCAAGCGCCTCAGCCGCGCCATCCCGTCCACGCCGATGCCAGCGTTGACTATATGTCCTACCTGATGCAACTGGAGGATGCCAAGCCAGTCCAAAATCTTGACAATTCAGAAGAGGATGACGATGAACTTTCGCACGACGATGAGGATCACACTCCGAAGGACATTCCTACACACGTTTCTGGTGCTTCAGACACCTATTTTACCGAAACTTTAGCCCGAATTTACATCAAACAGGGCAAATATGCTAAGGCAATTGAAATTATTAGGCGAATAAGTTTGATTTATCCGAAAAAAAATCGTTACTTTGCAGACCAAATCCGCTTCCTCGAGAAATTAATCATCAATGAGCGGGCTCAAAACGAAGAAAATAACAAATAAAATATTTTAACATCATGTACAACTTACTCGTAATCCTCGTGGTCATCGCATCCATTTTCATGTGCCTCATCGTACTCATCCAAGAGTCCAAGGGAGGCGGTCTTGCCAGCGGCTTCGCCAGCGGCAATCAAGTGATGGGTGTACGCAAGACCACTGACGTCATTGAGAAAGCTACCTGGGGCCTGGCCATCGCCATGGTTGTCTTCAGTATCGCTTCCGTCTATTTCATCCCCCGCACCACCGTCGGTGGTTCCATCATGGAGGATGCTGCTATTGAGCAACAGGCTACAGCTCCGACCAATCTGCCTGGTATGCCCGCTTCCGAGATTCAGGAGGCACCGGCAGCCGATGCCCCGGCAGAGGCTCCCGCTGAAGCACCCGCCAACTAAACATTGCGCGTCATGCTCAGACGGACTCTCAAGATTTTCGCCTCGACGTTTGTCCTGGCTATGACAGCGCTGACCCTGCAGGCCAGCGCTTTCGTTTTACCTGCCCACCAGCAGGTCACGATTTCCGTGGGCGAGGGCGAGGCTGACGTAGTAGCTACAGCAGTATCGATCCTCGAAAGCGACCTCATGCGCGTGCTCAATGCGCCGATGGAGACCTCGGAACACAACGCACAGATCCTCATCGCCACACAGAACAAAGCCAACCAGCGTTTGCTTTCGCGAACGGGCATTGACCTCTCGTGGCTCAACAATCAGACGCAGGCATTCGTGATGGCAACGACCGCCGAAGGACAGCTCCTCATCGCAGGCAGCGATGCCCTCGGCACAGCCTACGGTGTCATCGAGCTGACACGCCTGCTCGGCGTATCGCCGTGGGAGTGGTGGGCTGACGTTGTGCCTGCCGTGAAGAATGAGCTGCGCCTGGCCAATGGTTTCAGCTCATATCAAAGTCCCGATATCCGCTACCGTGGTATCTGTCTCAGCGATATGGACTGGGGACTGAAGGTCTGGGCAAACAGTACCTACGAACCAGGAACTCCTTATTATATAGGCCCCAAGACCACAACACGCATCCTGGAGCTCATGCTGCGCCTACGCCTGAACCTCTTTTGGCCACCAGCTACCGAACCCCTCAACGCCTTCTTCATCACCGATGAATTCCGCTCGCTGGCAGACAGCTATGGTGTGGTAGTGGGACATGATAGCGCACATCCCCTGCCCGCTCCGCTCCTTCAGCCGCTGATGAGCGAGGACGATGGCTTCGGCTACATCCGTCATTTCCCCACTGAAGAGGAATTCCAGCGCAACGAAGGCAACGGACTCTTCTATCACCTCTCCTACTCCGGCTCACCACACGACTACCTGTGGCTCGCCACGGCCAGCCCGTTCCTCATGTTCCAGCAGTTGTCCGAGGCCTACTACCACGGCACATTGCGCCTGTGGATGGTGGATGTAGGCGACATCAAGCCTTGCGAATACCAGATCTCGCTGTTCTCGGATATGGCTTGGGACATCAAGGCTGTCGAGGGAACGCACGTGGCGCGACACATTGAGGAGTTCATTGCGCAGAACGTAGCGCGTGACATCGCACGCCTCTCCTCGATCTATCTCAAGGAACACTACCAGCTTTCCTTCCAATGCAAGCCCGAGCATCTGGCCTGCACGCGCGTTGGCGAGCCTGCCGATGGCTTCAACAACTGGGATGCCGTGCGCGACTTGCCTTGGAGCGAGAAGCGCATCCGCCACCGTCTGAAACGCTACGACCAGATGCAGCGCATGGTGAAATGGATTGCCGATTCCGTCCGCCGCACTCATCCGTCACGCTACAACGCTTTCTTCCAGTTGGTGGAATATCCTATGCTCGTGACTGCCGCACAGAACAACAAGTACCTGCTCGCACAGCTCGCCCGACACGGCAAGGCATACACTGGAAACGACAACGTGCAATCTACTTGGCGCCAGTCCGATGAAGCACACAACCGCGTGCAGTCGCTGACCATGCACTATAACTCACTCGGAGGAGGCAAATGGCAGGGCATCATCAGCAGCAACCCGCGTTCGCTGACCGTGTTCCAGCCCGTGCCCCACAAGCAGTCCTCCATGCCCATGATCACCGATCATCCCACCATTGCCGTCTTCTACGGTGCCAGCTACAACGCAGCCAGTTTCTCGGGAGAGGGTGTACTCGACCCCGTGTTGGGCTTAGGTGCCAGTATCCGCGCTATGCCTGTGCCCAAGATGCTCAACGTGACATATAAGTTTGCACACAACTTTGCCAAAGCCCAGGAAGTCGAGGTGGAGATTCACATGCTGCCCACACACGCCATTGAAGCTCAGCAGCGCTTCACCCTGTCCTTCGACGGCAGCGCACCACAGACCTTCACCTACGACACCGAAGTAGGCAGCGAGCAATGGAAGCAGAACGTACTGCGCAACTATGCCGTTGTCATTGCGCGTCTGCCCATCACCAAGTCCAACGGCGAGCATCAGCTGACCCTCACGGCGCTGGATGACGGCGTCGTCGTTGACGAAGTATTCGTGCGCAAGAACGTCAGCACGCCCAAAGAGAATTAAATCGTAAAATCGTAAATTGAAATATCGTGTTTGAGAATCTATCCGAACGCCTTGAACGATCCTTCAAGATCCTGAAGGGTGAAGGCAAAATCACAGAGATCAATGTTGCCGAGACACTCAAGGACGTGCGCCGCGCGCTCCTCGATGCCGACGTCAACTATAAGGTAGCCAAGCAGTTCACCGATACCGTCAAGCAGAAAGCACTGGGACAGAACGTGCTCACAGCCGTCAAGCCGCAGCAGATGATGGTGAAGATCGTCCACGACGAGCTGGCACTGCTCATGGGCGGCGAGACCGCTGACCTGGAGCTGAAGAGCCGTCCCTCCATCATCCTCATGGCTGGTCTGAACGGTGCTGGTAAGACCACCTTTGCCGGCAAGCTGGCTAATATGCTCAAAGCCAAACGCAACCGCCATCCCCTGTTGGCAGCCTGCGACGTCTATCGTCCCGCTGCTGTTGAGCAGCTGCGCGTGCTGGGCGAGCAGATTGGCGTGCCGGTCTATATGGAGCTGGACAACCAAGACCCTGTGCAGATTGCACGCAACGCCATCATCGAAGCCAAGTCGAAAGGCTTTGACACCGTCATCGTCGATACCGCCGGTCGTCTGGCCATCGACGAGAAGCTTATGCAGGAGATAGCTGCCATCAAGGAAGCCATCAACCCCGATGAGACACTCTTCGTCGTGGATGCCATGACGGGTCAGGACGCTGTCAACACCGCCAAGGAGTTCAACGACCGGCTCGACTACACGGGTGTCGTGCTTACCAAGCTCGACGGCGACACACGCGGCGGTGCTGCCCTCAGCATACGCACCGTGGTGGATAAGCCCATCAAGTTCGTCGGTACAGGCGAGAAGATGGAAGCCATCGACCCTTTCCACCCCTCACGTATGGCAGACCGCATCCTGGGCATGGGCGACATCGTCAGCCTCGTGGAGCGTGCACAGGAACAATACGACGAGGAAGAGGCCAAGCGACTGGAGCGTAAGATCCGCAAGAACCAGTTCGACTTCAATGACTTCTACGCTCAGATCCAGCAGATCAAGAAGATGGGTAACATCAAGGATCTCGCATCAATGATTCCTGGTGTGGGCAAAGCCCTGAAGGACATCGACATCGATGATGATGCATTCAAAGGTATCGAAGCCATCATCCTTTCTATGACACCCAAGGAGCGCACTCACCCCGAATGTCTCAACACCAGCCGCCGCCAGCGCATCGCCAAAGGTTCCGGCACAGACATCCAGGCCGTCAACCGTCTCATCAAACAGTTCGACCAGACGCGCAAGATGATGAAGATGGTGACCGACCCGAAGATGGCACAGATGATGGCCAAGATGCCGAGGAGGTAAAAAAAGACTCTCCCCCCCCGAATATCGTAATCTCGTAATATCGAAATGTCGTAATATCGAAATGTCGTAATATCGAAATGTCGAATACAAATTCAAACACTACAACGCGCCAGCCTCTCCCCTCCCTGACGGGAGAGTCTGGGACTTTCTCTTTAATCGACGGCAAATCTACTGCGGCTGCCATTAAGGCAGAGATCAAACAGGAGGTGGAGCGCATTGTTGCCGCTGGTGGCAAGCGTCCTCATCTGGCAGCTATCCTCGTCGGCCACGACGGCGGCTCAGAGACATACGTAAGTAATAAGGTACGCGCGTGCGAGGAGTGCGGCTTTGAGAGCAGACTGCTACGCTTCGAGGACGACCTCAGCGAGGAGGCATTGTTGGCAGAAGTTGCCAAACTCAATGCCGATGACAACATCGACGGCTTCATCGTGCAGCTTCCCCTACCCCGCCACATCGATGAGCAGAAGGTCATCGAGGCCATCGACTACCGCAAGGATGTGGATGGTTTCCACCCCATCAACGTCGGACGCATGGCCATCGGTCTGCCCGCTTTCGTCAGTGCTACGCCCAAGGGTATCCTCGAGCTGCTGCGCCGCTATCATGTGGAGACAGCTGGCAAGAAATGCGTCATCCTCGGTCGTTCCAACATCGTCGGCAAGCCGATGTCCCAGCTCATGATGCAGAAAGGCGTCGATGCCACCGTCACCGTCTGCCACAGCCGCAGCAAGACCTTGAAAGAAGAGTGTCAACAGGCGGATATCATCATCGCCGCCATCGGCCAGCCCGCTTTCGTGAAAGCTGATATGGTCAAGCCCGGAGCCGTCATCATCGACGTAGGCACTACCCGCGTCCCTGATGCCTCACGCGCACGCGGCTGGCGACTGCAGGGCGATGTCGATTTCGATGCCGTAGCACCTCTCTGCTCCCTCATCACACCCGTACCAGGCGGCGTAGGTCCCATGACCATCTGTATGCTCATGCAGAATACGTTGGAGGCAGCCAAGCGACGCGCTTAAACCACTGACAACTCCCTGAATGACAAATACCCGCCAGCCAAGCAGCTGACGGGTATTTGTGTTTCAGGTTCTTGCACCCTCAATTACCTCTTGCGCCCCATCATTCGAAGGATCTCGAGGAAGAGGTTGATGAAGTCGAGGTAGAGCGTGAGGGCTCCCAAGATGGCCACACGACGCGGAGCAAGAGGGTCGCCCGATGCCTCAGCTTTCTCAGCTAAAATCTTGATTTTCTGCGTGTCGGTAGCCGTGAGACCTATGAAGATGGCTATACCAGCATAGGTGAGGAGGGAATCGAACAAAGAATTTTGCCAGAAAAAGTTGATGACACTGCCGATGATGAGACCGAAGAGCGACATAATCAGGATGCGCCCAATGCCCGACAGGTCTTTCTTCACGGTGAAGCCGAAGATGGTCATCGCACCGAAGGTCAGTGCTGATGCTGCGAACGCCTGAGTGATGGTGCCAAGGGAATAGGCGAAGAAGATGCTGGATATGGTGATACCGGTAATGAGAGAGTACAACAGGAAAATCACCGTAGCCGTAGTGGGCGACAAGCGGTTGATGCCCGCTGAGAGGGCTATCACGAGCACTAATTCCGCGATGAAGAGTCCCCAGATGATAGGCATATTGCCGTAGATGAAGTTAAGCATTGTTGGAGAGGAAACAGTGAGGAAGGCTGTACCCGCTGTGAGCATCAGGGCGACAGTCATCCACAGATAGACTTGCGTCATCACGTTGGAAAAAGAAAGTGCACCGTTGGCAGAAGAGGTCGAATAGGCATAGCTGCCGCGGTCGTAGTTGCTTTGTGTGTTCATGTAATCGTTCATTGTTGAAATAAAAATGTGTCTAAGTTAATAACTGATGACTTGGTTGATCATTGAATCTTTCCGAAATTCGCAGCAAAGATAGTGCCATTTCGCGGTTCAAGCACTATCTTTTCAGCAAAAACTCGCCGCTATTCACCAAACTTAACAAATTTCATCCCTCCAACAACATGCTTCCATCCGTCTTTTCCATCATCTGCATAAGTCAGGAAAAGAACGAGAAACGGATTCAACATTTAAGAATGTTTAAAATAGCGGTACGTTTCTTGCGCGTTTGAGATATTCTTCTTTCCTTTGCATCGTCAAACATTGTTTCAAACCATAAAACGATCAAGATGATGATTCGGCTCAGTGCAAAAGAAGAAGAGGTAATGGAGTTCATCTGGCAGTTGGGAGAGTGTACGCCCAAGGAGGTTTTCATGCTCTACGACGAGCCTCGTCCCCTGCTCAATGGCATACAGAACACGTTCCAGTCGTTGGAGCGCAAGGGCTATCTCAAGCATCGTCAGCAGGGACGTGGCTACCTCTACGACCCCGTAGTGGCAAAAAGCGATTATGGCCGCACGAAGCTCGGCTCGTTCATCGACCGCTACCTCGACGGCTCTGTCAAGGAACTGGTGACCTTCTTCGCCCGCGAACAAAAGCTCAGCCCTGATGACCTCAAAGAGATTATCGCAGAGATTGAAAAAGCGTGATCTCGAAATCCCAAATATCGAAATATTGACTCATCAAAATTATCATATCCAACAATGCTCCTTGTCTATTTCATAAAAGTCAATCTCTGTCTGGTGCTGCTCTGCCTGCTGTTCCAGGTGCTGATGTATCGCGACACATTCTTCGGCGTGCGGCGTCTGATGCTGTGGGGAATCTATCTGACAGCTTTCCTCTTGCCGCTATGGAACATGCAGGGATGGCTGTCTGGCGATGCCACGACCAACGGACTGGCCGAGGCGTATGCCACCTACGTACTGCCGACATTGGATGTCACCGCCTCGCGTGTCGCCTCGTTCGGCATTGAACAGTCGGAACCTGGATGTGGGATGTGGTTCGTGGGGACGATGTTGCTGTGGGCACTCATCTACGCCATCCCCGTTGTCGTGTTGACTGTGAGATTCCTGTGGCAGATAGCATACATTTTATATTTAAGGTGCACATGCGCACGCGAGAACATCTTCGGACAGCGTGTCTATCGCTACCCTCGCCAGTGCAGTCCCTTCTCCTTTGGCGCTTGGATCTTTATGCATACTGATGAGATTGACGAGCAGGCTCTTCGCGAAGTGATTGTGCATGAGCAGACTCATGTGCGTCAATGGCACACGGTGGACATACTTTTGTCTGAGATGGTATGCATAATCTTCTGGTGGAATCCTGCCGCATGGGTGATGCGTCGCGAAGTGCGTATGAACCTGGAATTCATGGCAGACAAGGCTGTTTCGGACTATTTAACATCTTCTACAGCCTCTCATGACTCCACCCTCAAGGCTTACCAATACCACCTACTCGGTTTCTCCACTCAAATGAACGTAGCTACGATTTCAAATAACTTCAATGTCTTACCCTTAAAACGAAGAATCATTATGATGAACTCACGTAGAACCCGTCGCACGGGGATGGTAAAGTATGCCGTCTTCGTGCCCGTAGCAGCTCTCATGCTGCTGCTCTGCAACGTCGATGC
>CAJORF010000090.1 GCA_905236985.1 uncultured Bacteroidaceae bacterium
ACGACGGGATGGTGATCTCGCCAGTATAGACGCCCTCTGCAGGTGCTATCACTGACGCGGTCAAAGGAACAGTACCAGTCGATACGTTGTATCTCAGTCCATTGACTTCGACTACGTCTGCCCACGCCGCCATCGTGGCGGTGAGCATCATAACAAATGAAAATAATAGTCTTTTCATACGCATTAAGATTTATAAGTTTGGTTATTTTTGTTAGATGAGATAGTAAGATTATTGTATATGGTTAGGTTACACAAGCTTTATTCTCATGCACTCCTTTATTTTACAGAAGAGTAAGAATCTATACGGACACTTTTGTCTATATATCCTTTATCATCTTAGCCATTGGAATTGGAGCTTTTATACGTTCAAAATGAAGACTGCAGCGCAGGTCAAATCTGTTATTTGATCGGTTATGCATTGCAAAGATAGCGTTTATCATTGAACCTACCAAACTTTTTAACAAAAAAACATTCATAGGTGAGTTTTCGTTTACACCTATGTATGTTTGTTCTGCCTCATAAAATAAGGTGTAAAAATGAATTAATTGCAAATTGTAAATCGTAAAATCATAAAATTATCGTATCTTTGCGCCGCAATTCGTTAGCATACAGATCACATGGAACAAAAAATAACAGGCAGTGAGGCATTGATGCTGGCGCTGAAGGCAGAAGGCGTAAAGACCATCTTCGGCTATCCGGGTGGCTCAATCATGCCCGTCTATGACGCGCTCTACGACTACACACGCGGCGAGAAGAAAGCGTTCGATCATATTCTCGTGCGCCACGAACAGGGCGCTACGCATGCCGCTGAAGGTTTTGCCCGCGTGTCAGGTGAAGTGGGCGTGTGCATCGTCACCAGTGGACCAGGCGCCACCAACACCATCACAGGCGTGGCTGATGCCATGATTGATTCCACGCCTATCGTGGTTATCGCTGGACAGGTGCCTATCTCAGCCCTTGGAACAGATTTCTTTCAGGAAGTCGATCTTGTGGGCCTAGCTCAGCCTATCTCGAAATGGAGCTACCAGATCCGTCACGCCAAGGACATCGCCTGGGCGGTCAGCCGTGCTTTCTTCATAGCCCGTAACGGCAGACCAGGGCCTGTGGTGCTGGACTTCCCCAAGAACGCACAGACGGAGTTAGTAGATTTCCATCTCGAAAAAGTCGATTTCGTGCGTTCATATATCCCCTACCCCAAGCTCAACGCCGAGGCTGTGCAGGCCGCTGCCGACCTTATCAACCATGCCGAGCGCCCCTTGGCTCTCGTGGGGCAGGGCGTGGAGTTAGGCAACGCACAAGACGAGCTAATCGCCTTCATCGAAAAAGGTGATATCCCCGCTGGACGCACGATGCTCGGACTGAGTGCCTTGCCAAGCACGCACCCGCTCAATGTGGGTATGTTGGGGATGCACGGCAACTACGCCGTCAACCTCAAGGAACAGGAGTGCGACGTACTCATAGCCATCGGTATGCGCTTCAGCGACCGCGTAACAGGCAGCTTGAAGACTTATGCCAAACAGGCCAAGGTGATCCATCTGGACATCGACAAGAGCGAGATCAACAAGAACGTCCGGGCGGACGTGGCCGTAGTGGCCGACTGCAAGGAGTCGCTGCCCGCCATCACCGCACTACTGAACAAAAATGACCATTCGGCATGGCGCGAGTCCTTCAAGCCGCTAGACGAGAAGGAACGCGTGAAGGTCATCGAACCAGCCATCCATCCCACCGAGGGACCGCTGCTCATGGGCGAGGTGGTGAATGTCGTGGCAGAAGCTACACAGGGCGATGCCATTCTGGTGACAGACGTGGGGCAGAACCAGCTCTTCGCCACCCGTTATTTCAAATACCCCAAGCGGCGCAGCCTCTGCACCAGTGGCGGTCTCGGCACGATGGGCTACGGTATGCCCGCCGCCATCGGAGCCACCTTTGGCTCTCCTGACCGCACGGTATGCTGCTTTATGGGCGACGGCGGCTTTCAGATGTGCATTGAAGAACTGGGCACCATCATGGAACAGCAGGCACCCGTGAAGATGATCCTCATGAACAACAACTATTTGGGCAATGTGCGCCAATGGCAGGATATGTTTTGGAACCGCCGCAAATCGTTCACGCGCATGATGAATCCCTGCTACGAAGCTATCGCACAAGGTTACGGCATTCCTTACGAGGCCGTCACCGACCGCAGCACACTCGTGGCAGCCGTGAATAGGATGCTCGCTACGAAGGGGCCGTTCATCCTCGAATGTGCCATCCGCGAAGAAGACGATGTACTGCCCATGACGCCTCCAGGCTCGAACATTGAAAATATGCTCTTGGAGTTTTGATAAGAAAACTAAAAGATAAGAGGTGCACTTGCAAGTGCACCTCTTATCTTTATCCGCATTACAACGGATGGTATTGTACGAAGGCTTCCATGGCTTCGTAGGCGGCGAGGCCAAGGCGGTTGTAGAGGTCTGCTGTGGCGTGGTTGCGATCTTCGGCACGTTGCCAGAACAGACGCTCGTCATTGCCTAGGAAGGGAGCGGACTCCATCTGGCTTTGGTGCTTGAGGATGGCGTTACGCTTGGCGCGCAGCTCCTCGGGGCTGATGGGCACAGCCATCTCGATGTGCTCAATCTCCCACTCGGCCCACGCACCACGATACATCCAGATGCGGCAGTTCTTTAGCCACTCAGCACCGGCCTCCTTCTCGAGGTCGATGGCGGCGAGGACGGCATCCGTGCAGACGCGGTGTGTGCCGTGGGGATCAGCGAGGTCGCCGGCGACGAAGATCTGATGAGGCTTCACCTCACGCAGCAAGTTCAACACGATTTCAACGTCAGCCTCACTGATGGGGTTCTTCTGAATCTTGCCTGTCTCGTAGAACGGCAGGTTGAGGAAATGTACGCGCTCGAGAGGTATGCCGCTGAAGAGCGATGCCAGACGTGCTTCGCCACGACGAATCAGGCCTTTCACCTCCAAGATCTCACGCGTATCGAAATCCTCGGGCTTCTTGTTGGTGATGAATTCCCTGAATTCCTTGTCACGGGCATTGATGACCTCGTTCTTTCCGTCATCAAAGAGTTGGTTGAAGCCCTGCACAAAGTGCATGAAGCGGAAGACTTCCTCGTCACCCACGGCGATATTGCCGCTGGTCTCGTAAGCCACATGGACTTCGTGCTTCTGCTTGACCAGACGCTGGAGCGTGCCACCCATGGAGATGACGTCATCATCGGGGTGCGGAGAGAAGATGATGATGCGTTTCTGCGCGGGTTTGGCGCGTTCAGGACGGTTGCTGTCATCAGCATTGGGTTTGCCGCCCGGCCAGCCAGTAATGGTGTGCTGCAGGTCGTTGAAGATCTTGATGTTAACATCATAGGCCGAGCCGTATAGGGCGAGGAGTTCGCCAAGTCCGTTCTCGTTGTAGTCTTTGTTGGTGAGTTTGAGGATAGGTTTACCAGTCTTCTGACAGAGCCACACGATGGCGGAACGGATGAGTTTGTCATCCCAGTCGCATGAGGTGACGAGCCACGGACGGCGGATGCGTGTGAGATTAGCAGCAGAGCTGAGGTCGAGCACGACTTGCACATTGTTATGCATCTGCAGGAAGGTGGCGCTCTGCGCATCCGTCATCTCGCCTTCAACAGCATTCTTGATGACCTCGGCTTTCTCGTCGCCCCAAGCCAGCAAGAAGATCTTGCGAGCCTGGCGGATGGTGGAGATACCCATGGTGATGGCACATACAGGCACGTTCTGGTCGGTGCCGAAAACCTTTAGAGCCTCGATACGGCTGGTCGCATCAAGAAGGACAAGGCGTGTGTGGCTGTTGCGCTGTGAGCCTGTCACATTGAGGGCGATGTTACCCATACGTCCGATGCCGAGCAGTGCGATGTCGATACCGCCCATCTGCTCGATCATCTTCTCGTAGGCCAGACAGTGCTCGTTGACACGCTCCTGCGGCGTGGTGCCATCGAGGGGATAGATGTTTTGTGAGGGGATATCTACATGGTCAAAGAACTGCTCACGCAGAATCTTGAGGTTGGACTGCACGCTGTCGGACGGCAGGGGATAGTACTCGTGGGTCACGAACACGACGACATTCTGGAAGCTCAGGCCTTCCTGTTCGTGCATACGGATGAGTTGGTTGAAAACTTCTGTAAGCGTAGCTCCGCCAGAAATAGCCATCGTGCAGGCACGGATCTCGCGCTGACGCTGGCGGATGGTGGCAGCTACCTTGAGAGCTACTTCTGTAGCACCTTCTTCAGCCGAGGCATAGATGTCAGTAGGGAGCTTCTCAAAACGGGTGAGCACAGAGCGTTCGATATTGCCGCCCGGACGGTAGTAGCGGGGCGACACACGGTCAAGGGTGATTTGTGAGCTTAAATTGGTTTTCATATTGGAGTAAGGTTATGAGGTTTGAGATGACGAGGTAATGAGGACTAGAAGAAATAGCCGAAGCCAAGGCGCAGGCCAATAGTTGTAGTGCCTTTGAAATCGTTAAAGGACATCTTCACGTATGCAGCAGGCTCTATGGTCACATGCTCTCCGAGGAAGAAAGTGTAGCCTACTTCAGGAGTGAAAAAGAAGTTATTGGTCGAAAAGCCATCCACACGACCATACTCATAGCTAAAGCCAGCACCAAGCGAGATGCCGGTCTTAACGAAATAGTAACGGGCACCGACACCTATATTTAGAAAATTCTGACTGTTTCCAGGATGGTCATAGCCCAAACGACCCAGAAGCATGACATTGTCAACAATTAAATGGCCCGCAGTGCCATCAATTCCGAACTGGAATCCATTATTCTTGTTGAAGCTCGTTCCGAAGCCTGAGAGGGAGGCATTCACATAGGTCTTTCCGGCTTCGAATTGTGCGTTGGCGCTGACTGCGCAAAGGGCCATCAAACAGCCCATAAGAACTTTCTTAAACATAGTCGTATTTGTTGATGAGTTAATAGATTTCCTTGCAAAGCTACTCATAATGTAGCGGTTCGCCAAAGGAATGAGCCAATTTTAGACTTATTTAACGGCTTAGCGTGCTGCTCCGTGATCCAAATACCACTGATAGAGGCGCTGGATGCCTTCGTCAAGGTCCACAGAGTGGTGCCACCCCAGGCGGTGCAACTTGCTGACATCGGTGAGCTTGCGCGGAGTGCCATCGGGCTTGGAAGTGTCCCAAATGATGTCGCCCTGGAAGCCTACCGTTGCCTTCACCTTCTCAGCCACCTCCTTGATGGTGTGCTCGATGCCGGTGCCTACATTGATGTGACAGTTGCGTATCTCGCGAATGCCGTCGGAGTTGACAGGGGCATCGTCGTAAGTATCATGGAAGTCAACGTTCAGCAGCACGTGGACACTGGCATCTGCCATATCCTCGCTCCACAGAAATTCGCGCATGGGACGGCCTGTGCCCCACAGCGTGACGTGGTCAGCTCCAGCCATCTTGGCATCATGGAACTTACGGATCATAGCAGGCAGCACATGCGACGACACCAAGTCGAAATTGTCGTTGGGACCATAGAGGTTCGTCGGCATCACGGCGATATAGTTGGTGCCGTACTGCAAGTTAAGGCTCTCGCAGAGCTTCAGTCCCGCAATCTTGGCGATGGCGTATGGCTCATTGGTATATTCAAGCGGCGAGGTGAGCAAGCTGTCCTCGGTCATCGGCTGAGGAGCCTCGCGGGGATAGATGCAGGTGCTGCCAAGGAAGAGAAGACGCTGTACGCCGTGGCGCCATGCCTCGCCGATGACGTTCTGCTGGATCTGAAGGTTCTGGAAGATAAAGTCTGCGCGGTCGTGGAGATTCGCCATGATACCACCCACGTGGGCAGCGGCGAGCACCACAGCATCGGGACGCTCCTCGTCGAAGAAGCGGCGGACGGCTACGGCATCCATGAGATCCAGTTCGGCGTGAGTGCGACCGACGAGATTCTTGTAGCCACGTTGCTGAAGGTTGTTCCAGATAGCAGAGCCTACGAGTCCGCGATGTCCTGCCACATATATCTTTGCATTAATGTCTAATTTCATCTTTCAACTATTACTTATTTCACAATTCCTTTCTCCAGATATTCAGCCAGATTAGTACGGACGCGTGCGGCGGCATCTTCAGCAGCGACCTTCGCCATATCGTGGTCAACCATAATGCGAATGAGTTCTTCGAAGCTGGTCTTCTGTGGATTCCACCCGAGCTTCTTGCGTGCCTTCGTCGGGTCTCCCCAGAGGTTGACCACATCGGTGGGACGGTAGAAGTCTGGGCTGACCTGGACCAGGGTCTTACCGACGAGCTCGGGGTTGGCCTGCCCAGACACTGCTATGCAGATGCCTTTCTCATCAGCGCCCTCGCCACGGAACTGCAGTTCGATACCGGCGTAGTGGAAGGCCAGCTGACAGAACTCGCGTACGCTATGCTGTTCACCTGTGGCCACCACAAAATCCTCAGGCTTCTCCTGTTGCAGGATGAGCCACATACATTCCACGTAGTCACGGGCATAGCCCCAGTCGCGCAGTGAGGAAAGATTTCCTAAATAGAGGCACTCCTGACGGCCCTGTGCGATGCGCGTGGCAGCCAGCGTGATTTTGCGTGTGACGAAAGTCTCGCCCCGGCGTTCACTCTCATGGTTGAAGAGGATACCCGAGCAGCAGAACATATTGTATGCCTCGCGGTATTCGCGGATAATCCAGTAGCCATAGAGCTTGGCTACTGCGTAAGGGCTGTAGGGATGGAAAGGGGTCTCCTCGTTCTGAGGCACCTGTTCCACTTTGCCATAGAGTTCTGAAGTGGAGGCCTGATAGATGCGACAGCTATCGCTGAGACCGCACTGACGAACGGCTTCGAGGATGCGCAGTACGCCTGTAGCGTCAGCATTAGCGGTGTATTCGGGGGCGTCGAAACTCACCTGAACATGGCTCTGCGCGGCCAAATTGTAGATCTCCGTGGGACGCACGGACCCAATAATCTGCAACACGGACATCGAGTCAGTGACGTCACCGTAATGAAGATGGAAATGGGGTTGTCCCTCAAGATGTGAGATACGTTCGCGGAAATCTACGCTGGAGCGACGGATGATGCCATGAACTTCGTATCCTTTGTCAAGCAGGAATTCAGAGAGGAACGAGCCATCCTGACCCGTAACACCTGTAATTAATGCAATATTATTCATTGAATGCGTATGTGAAACATTAATAAATTTGTGCAAAGGTAACGCTTTTCGCGCAAAAAAAGGCTTTTTTGTGGATAAAAAGCAGAAAAATTACATGTTTGTGCGGATATTGACAAATTTTGCATCAAATGAACCCGCATTTTTGTACCAAAAACAGTATCTTTGCAGGCAGATAATAAAAAAACGGCAAGCAATGGAAACGCTTTATCCTTTGATCTTCCGTCCCAATCTGCATGAGTTGGTTTGGGGCGGACACAAGCTGCAAACGCTCAAAAGCCTCCCCACGGACGGTCGCCGGCTGGGCGAGAGTTGGGAGATTAGCGACGTGTCCACGAGTGAGTCCGTGGTGGCCGAAGGCGCGTTGGCAGGCAAGACACTGCGCGAGCTGGTGGCACTCTACGGCTCGCTGCTGATGGGACATCATGTCTTTGAAGCCGATGGGCGTGAGTTTCCGTTGCTGGTGAAGTTCATTGATGCGCAAGATGACCTCTCCATTCAGGTTCACCCCAACGATGAATTGGCACAAATGCGTCATGGCAAACTGGGCAAGACGGAGATGTGGTATGTCATGGATGCTGAACCGGGAGCCTCGGTGCTGAGCGGTTTCAAACAAAAGATCACGCACAAGGAATACCGCCGCCGAGTAGCGGACGGCACCATCGTGGATGCCTTGGCGCGTCACGAGGTGCATCCAGGCGATGTGTTCTTCATTCCCGCCGGACGTGTTCATGCCATCTGCAGCGGCATCCTCCTCTGCGAGATTCAGCAGAGTTGCGACATCACCTACCGTCTCTATGACTACCACCGCCTCGGGTTCGACGGGCAGCCACGTCAGTTGCACACCATGGAAGCTCTGGATGCCATCGACTTCAATCTCTATGGCGACTACCGCACGTCATATATGCCCACCGAGGGTGTCGTGGAGCTGGTGAAATGCAAGTATTTCACCGTGAATCTCCTCACGATACATTCGACGCTGCACCGCGCATTGCTTGCGGAAGACAGCTTCGTCACGCTCTCGTGCGTGGCTGGAAGCGGACAGCTGCTGACGGCTTCGGGGTATGCGCTGGCCTTGCAGCGTGGGATGTCGTGCCTTATTCCTGCAGTGGAAGCCGATTTCGATATTACCTCCGACGATGGCGAGGAACTGAAAATCCTCGAAGCCTTCGTGGGCAAACCATAAATCAGATTTTTCGTTATGCAACATTTCAAAACTCTTTCTCTCGTCGCGCTGGCTTTCCTGCTGTCTGTCACGAGCATAGCACAACAACCCGTCAACCCCAAGCGTGAATTTCGCGGAGCCTGGATCCAGGCTGTCAACGGACAGTGGCAGGGTTTAGGACGCGACGCGATGCAGGCCGAGCTGAGACGTGAGCTCAATATCCTGCAGGCCGACGGCATCAACGCCATCCTCTTTCAGGTGCGTGTCGAAGGCGATGCACTCTATGCCAGTCATTTGGAGCCGTGGAGCCGTTACCTCACTGGTCGGCAGGGCACGCCCCCGTCACCCTATTGGGATCCACTGGAATGGATGGTGGAGCAGTGCCATGCTCGCGGCATGGAGATTCATGCGTGGATCAATCCTTACCGTGCCAAGACGAAGGGCACGACAGCCCTCGCCACCACCCATTATGCCGTACAGCATCCCGACCGCTGTTTCTTCTACGACAACCTGATGATCTTCGACCCAGGTCTTCCCGAGAACCGTGCCTTCATCTGTCAGGTGGCAGCTGACATCGTGCATCGCTATGATATTGATGGTCTCCACATTGATGACTATTTCTACCCTTATCCCGTGGCAGGCGTGCCCATCCCCGATGATGCTTCTTACGCTCGCTACGGCAGAGGACTCAACCGCAATGACTGGCGACGTGAGAACGTCAACCTCTTCATCCGCGAGTTGCGCGATGCGGTTCGCGCTGAGAAGCCGTGGGTGAAATTCGGTGTCTCGCCCTTCGGCATCTACCGCAACCAACGTTCATGGGCATTGGGTTCAGCCACCAATGGCCTACAGAACTATGATGACCTCTATGCCGACGTGCTGAAGTGGATTGACGAGGGATGGGTGGATTACAACATCCCTCAGATTTATTGGGAAATCGGCAACCAGAGTGCTGACTACGAGACACTCATCCGCTGGTGGAGCAAGCATGCGGGAGGACGTCCGCTTTACATCGGTCAGGATGTCGAGCGCACGGTCAAGTTCACCAGCCCTCGCCATCCTGGACAGAACCAGATGCCGGATAAGATGGCACTGCAGCGCAGCCTGCCCAGCATTCAGGGCTCTTGTCAGTGGTATGCCCGTGCGGTGGCCGATGACAAGGGCAACTATGGTTCCTTGCTCCGCTCGGTCTATCACAAACGCCCCGCTTTGCAGCCTTCGATGCCTTGGATCGACAAGAAAGCTCCCAGTAAGCCCCGGCACGTGAAACCCATCTGGACCAGTGACGGCTACGTCCTCTTCTGGCAGGCTCCCAAGGCTAAGAAATGGCAGGATGAGGCAAAGATGTACGTTATCTATCGCTTCGCCAAGGGTGAGAAAGTCAAGACCGACGACGCCTCGCACATCATCGCTATCACACCGAACACCTTCATCCTGCTGCCCTACGAGAACGGCAAGCAAAAGTGGACATACGTCGTCACAGCCCTCGACCGTCTGCACAACGAGAGCAAGGCGGTGAAGAAAACAGTCAAGTTGTAAGTGGAAGAGTCTGTTATACATATTGAAAAAGCCCGTGTCAACAACCTGAAGAATGTCACGCTCGACATTCCGCGCAACAAGTTGATAGTCATCACGGGGCTCAGCGGTTCCGGCAAGAGCTCGCTGGCTTTCGACACGCTCTATGCCGAAGGGCAGCGTCGCTATGTCGAGAGCCTCAATGCCTACGCCCGCCAGTTCCTTGGCCGCATGAGCAAACCGGAATGCGACTACATCTCAGGCATCCCCCCAGCCATTGCCATCGAACAGAAGGTCATCTCGCGTAACCCGCGCTCCACCGTAGGCACCAGCACCGAGATCTACGAATACCTACGTCTGCTCTATGCCCGCATAGGTCGAACCTTCAGCCCCGTCAGCGGGCAGGAGGTGAAGAAACACACGACGGAGGATGTCGTGCAGTGTATGCTCTCCTACTCTCCCGGCACGCGCTTCACCGTGCTCTGTCCCGTTCGCATGACGGAAGGACGCACTCTGGAGCAGCAGCTAAAAGCCTACCTCCAGGAAGGCTACACTCGCTTGGATGTCAACGGCGAAATCGTACATATTGAAGACTTTCTAAAAAGGGAGGGAGCAAATACATCTGCTATTCGCCTTCTCATCGACCGATTATCAGTTCCTGAAATAACACCCTCTCAAACACAAACCACTTCCTCCCTTGTTGGGAGCGTGAGGGGAGAGTCCGGGAGGGGACCTGTCATCTCCCGCCTCGTCGATTCTGCAGAGACTGCTTTCTACGAGGGCGGCGGTGAGCTGACACTGCGCTTTCTGCCAGCTGGCATCGAGCACACCTTCTCCACACGTTTCGAAGCCGACGGCATCACTTTTGAGGAGCCGTCCGACCAGCTCTTTGCCTTCAACTCGCCAATGGGAGCTTGTCCGACGTGCGAGGGCTGGGGCAGCGTCACGGGCATTGACCCGCAGCTGGTCATCCCCAACTCCACGCTGAGCGTCTATGACGGCTGCGTCGTCTGCTGGCGTGGCGAGAAGATGAACGAATGGAAGAGCGAGTTCATCCGTCAGGCTGAGCGCGTCCGTTTCCCCATCTTTACACCTTATTATCAACTCACGCGCGAGGAGAAGGACTTGCTCTGGCACGGGCGCCACCCGGAGCTGACACCCGAACAGCGATGGCAGCGTGGCGACGTGTGCATCGACCTCTTCTTCGATTACCTGCGCGAAGGACGCTACAAGATTCAGAACCGTGTCATGTTGGCGCGTTATACAGGCAAGACCGAATGTCCCACCTGTCACGGCACCCGTCTGAAACCCGAAGCCACGTATGTCAAGGTCGGTGGACGTGCCATCACAGAGCTCGTGGATATGCCCATCACGGAGCTCGCCAAATGGTTCAATGCACTTCAACTAACCGACCATGAACGTCAGGTGGCCAAACGCTTACTTGCAGAGATACAGAATCGCTTGCAGTTCCTCTTGGACGTCGGACTGGGCTATCTCACCCTCGGACGTCGCTCCAACAGCCTCTCCGGCGGTGAGAGCCAGCGTATTAATCTTGCCACCAGTCTCGGTTCATCGCTCGTAGGCTCGATGTATATCCTCGACGAACCCAGCATAGGGCTTCATAGCCGCGACACAGCCCGCCTCATCCACGTCCTGCGTCAGCTCGTGGATCTGGGCAACACCGTGATTGTCGTAGAGCACGACGAGGACATCATCCGTGCAGCCGACTACATCATCGATATCGGCCCCGAAGCCGGACGCTTAGGTGGAGAAGTGGTGTGGAGCGGAGCAAGTACTTTTGCCAGCAACATTCCCGATGATGTCATTCAACGTTCGCATACCCTTCAATGGCTCTTAGGGCTGGATACGATTTCTACCCTTGAAGGTGACCGCTCCCTCCCTAAAAGGGAGGGCGGGGGGAGAGTCTTCGGGGGGAGAGTCTTCAACCGCTTCATCTCCGTCCGTGGTGCCCGCGCCAACAACCTGCGCGGCATCGACGTCCGCTTCCCCTTGAACGTCATGACCTGTGTCACAGGCGTCTCGGGCTCAGGTAAGAGCTCGCTGGTGCGCGATGTCTTCTATCGCGCCATGAAGCGTCAGTTGGACGAGGTAGCAGACCGTCCGGGTGAGTTCATCGCCCTCGAAGGTGATGTAGATGCTGTGCGCGCCGTGGAGTTCATCGATCAGAACCCCATCGGTAAGAGTTCGCGCTCCAACCCTGTCATCTACGTCAAGGCATACGATGAGATACGCCGTCTCTTCGCCGAGCAACCGCTGGCCAAGCAGATGGGTTTCACCGCCAGCTACTTCTCGTTCAACACCGAAGGCGGTCGCTGCGAGGAGTGTAAGGGCGAAGGCACCGTGACCATCGAGATGCAGTTCATGGCAGACCTCGTCCTCGAATGCGAGTCGTGCCACGGACAACGCTTCAAGAACGATATTCTCGACGTGCGCTTCCATGGGCAGAACATCAACGACGTACTTAACATGACTGTCAACCAGGCCATGGAGTTCTTTGCCGAACATGGCGAGAAGAAGGTTGTACGCCGCCTCAAGCCCCTGCAGGATGTGGGACTCGGATATATCAAGCTCGGACAGTCCTCATCGACACTCTCCGGCGGAGAGAACCAGCGCGTGAAGCTCGCCTATTACATCGGTATGGAGAAGCAGGTTCCAACGCTCTTCATCTTCGACGAACCCACCACAGGTCTCCATTTCCACGACATCCGTCGCCTGCTCACCTCATTCGATGCCCTCATTGAGCGCGGCCACACCATTGTAGTCATCGAGCACAACCTCGATGTCATCAAGATGGCGGACTACATCATCGACCTTGGTCCCGAGGGCGGCGACGCCGGAGGTAATGTAGTATGCGCTGGAACGCCCGAGGAAGTGGCAGCTTGTGCCGAGAGTTACACGGGACACTTCCTCAAGGGAAAAATCGTAAATCAATCGTAAATCATCAATTAACCCTTAATTATTAACCCCTTAAAACATCTTCAAAACATGAAAAAGTATTTAGCAGAAATGGTGGGTACGATGGTTCTCGTACTCATGGGTTGCGGCGTAGCAACCAGCATCGGATGTGCAGAACCCGCAGGCGTAGCAGCCACCGCCCTGGCCTTCGGTCTCGCCGTCGTGGCTATGGCTTACACCATCGGCGGCATCAGCGGTTGCCACATCAACCCCGCCATCACATTAGGCTGTCTCTTGACGAAGCGCATTTCCGCCAAGGACGCTTGCATGTACATGATCTTCCAGGTCATCGGCGCTTTTATCGGCTCCGCATTGCTTTACCTTCTCACCTCCAACACCGCTGTTGAAGGCACGGGTGCCAACGACCTGCAGGAGGGTGTCACGATGATTGGCGGCCTGTTGGCTGAAATCATCTTTACCTGCGTCTTCGTGCTCGTTGTCCTCGGCACCACGGATGCCAAGAAGGGTGCTGGTAACTTTGCCGGCCTCGCCATTGGTCTCTCCCTCGTGCTCGTTCACCTAGTCTGCATCCGCTACACTGGTACCAGCGTAAACCCCGCCCGCTCTATCGCCCCCGCCGTCTTCCAGGGAGGCACAGCCCTCACCAACCTCTGGATCTTCATCGTCGGTCCCTTCGTCGGTGCCATCTGCGCTGCCGGCATCTGGGCGCTCATCGGTTGCGACTGCGATAAGTGTGAGAAATAAAGCTCAATGCACATGGACAGCGTCCGCAAGACGCAGACATCAGCCTCCCCAACCCTCGGGGAGGCTTTTTCCGTAATCTTTCAACGTACTCTTAGATAAGCAGCGAGGCCGGACTTCACAGTTCGACCACGCATAAACAATAATTAAAAAACAAACTGCTGACGCGAACATCACTGCCCACGGCAGCCTCATATAGAGTCCCGCACGCACCGCATAGGCGGTGAGACAAAGCGGGACTCCCTATATTTAGAGATACAATCTTGTTACTACTGATGGAACGCGAACTTACTTGGACCAGTCGTCGTCCCAGACGTTGTAGGAGTCTTGACGCTTGACAGCATTATTGAGGTTGCCACTTCCATCTACACTAGCACTCTCTTGTGTAAACTCAGCTGATTTGTTGAGGATTGTTGCAGTTACAATAGTGACGCTTATTAGCTCTGGTTGAATATAACTCTTTTTCATCGTCTTATATTTTTTACATGATTACTTAACAAGGATTTTGCGAACTGAACCGTCAGACATCTTAATAATATTCAAGCCCTTTTGAGCATTTTGAATCTGCTGACCGGATACATTATAGTGGAGCGTAACAGCGTTCTCTCCTTCTGAACGTGCTGCTTCAATAGCTGTTTCAATATCTTCGAAGGTGAAATTGAACATCTTCACACTTGAAGGTACTGTCACATACACACGATATGGAGAAGAGTATGCGCCTGTTTGATCCACCTTATAGAAAGCCTGTTTATTATTCTGAGTTTGAAGGACGTAGCAGCCTTGTGGTACTTCCGTGCGTGCAAAAACACCTGTCAGATAACCTGATGTATAACTATCTTCTGTAGCTGTTCCCCAGCCAGTGATATCGGTACTAGCCACGGTTTCCTCAGAATAAAGTATATAAGGAGTGTTAGCTACAGGAACGTCCACTTTTACCAAGGACAAATATGTATCGCTTTTTTTACTATCACAAGCGTATGTCTCTACGCCTTCGGGTAAAGTTGGTGTGAAGGGGAAGATACGGGTAGCAAGCTTGCCAGCACCAATGGAGAGTTCAACAGAAGCTTGAGAAGCTTCGGTGATGCTCCAATTACTATATGTGTCATCGGTGTAGAAATCACCTCCGTTCGAGCCTAACTTCTTCCAATTTTCATCAACAATGACGTTAGTATTAAACATGTATAATACGTCGTCTGTTGTGGATAATTCTATGTGGATAGAAAGAGCATCTTCCGCAATCGTTGTTGTACGGATTCCATAATGTCCTGTTCCAGCAGTATAGCCAGAAGCAAGTCCGTCACAAATATAACGTGTGTTGCCATCAAAGTCGACAAAGCTCATAATATAGTTGCTTTCGCCGCTGGTCGGTGTGAGGAAGAACGTCTGCGCTTTATAATCAGCGGCTGGAGTGAAGGGCATACCATAACCACCATCGGTAGCGGCAGTCTGATATGTCAAAGTTCCTTTACCAGCCAGTGTCAGTTTATAACGAGTAGTAGAAGAGGGAGTTGTCCATGTTATATTCTCATAAGCCTCTATAGCATCATCAAGTGCATCAACCATATTTTGCACCTCTGCAGCGGTACTTACGTTAGATACTGTATAATCATCAACAGCACTCTTCGCAGAGGAATACGTGCTCCATAATGTGGGAGTATTAGAGGGATACTTGAACACACCGTCACCAATGTTCGTCGTAATTTCAGTCAAAGCAGCGTATTCCTTGGCTTCATCTAAAGCTTCATAGGAAGATTTAGCGCTCTGGAATGCAGCTTGTTTCTCTAAAATATCATCAATAACAGCCTTGTATGCTATCTCTGTTTCTGCAGCAGGGGTTGCTGCTATAGCAGTTGTTAAGTCTGGACGTTCCTTTCCCTGAACGATGCTATATGTGGCATTGTCCAGATCAGCTTGAGCCTCATCCTTCAACTGTGGTAAATATTGCTTGTAATAAATTAACAGGCTGCTTCCATAATAGCGCAAACGGAAGTTGTCGAAGATTGTCCAGTCTAATGCCACATGATCCTGTGTGCTCTTGAAGCCTAATGTCAAGCTTCCACCATCACCTTCTTCAACAACCGCAGCACAAGTAGCATCATAGAGCCCAGCATCAAAGTAAAGTTTGGCACCTTGTTGAGAGTTCGGCAGATACCTGTAGCTTCCCTCTGTGCCTACGCGACTATCATTCGGCCAGTCAAAATTAGAGCCGTCACTCAACTTATATGTAGTTTGAGCATCAGCAGCTATATTTTTAACTCTTGATGTGATGCTATTGATGTAAAGGACACTGGATGCGTTATCCGTGCCACCAATATAGTCGTTATATACTGCACCAGCTTCACCCGGGCGCTGATAAGCCTGAACATTAAGGCTATAGCTACCCGTAGGCAGGCCAGTCACAGTTTGATAAATATCAAACTCTGTCTGATAGTATTCGCAGTTTGACCAG
>CAJORF010000091.1 GCA_905236985.1 uncultured Bacteroidaceae bacterium
AAGGAATGTTATGGCAAGAATAAACAACCATCTCGTCATTATGGCCGGCGGCGTAGGAAGCCGTTTCTGGCCCATGAGCACAGCCGACAAGCCCAAGCAGTTTATCGATGTCTTAGGTATTGGAAAGTCTCTGCTCCAGTTAACTGTTGAACGCTTCAGTGGCATCGTCCCCGCAGAGAATGTATGGGTCGTCACTAACCAGAAATATGCCGCGACTGTCAGCAGCCAGTTGCCCGACATGCCCGCTGACCATATCCTCTGCGAGCCCTGTCGCAGGAATACGGCACCCTGCATTGCCTACGTCTCGTGGCGTATCAAGTCGTCTGACCCGAAAGCCAACATTGTGGTATCTCCCAGCGACCATGTCGTGATGGACACGACGGAGTTCCGCCGGGTCATCACCGAGAGCCTGAAATTCACCTCCGACACAGATGCCATTGTGACGCTGGGCATGAAACCGACGCGCCCTGAGACCGGCTATGGCTACATCCAGGCCGACCTGTCGAGCAAGTCGTTGCGTAATAAGGAGATTTTCCGTGTCGACAGTTTCCGCGAGAAACCCGACTTGGAGACCGCCAAGCAGTACATCAGCGAAAAGAACTACTATTGGAATGCCGGCATCTTCATTTGGAACGTGTCGACCATTGTCAATGCTTTCCGCATCTACCAGCCCGCTATGGCTAAGATCTTTGAGTCCATGCTTCCAATCTATGGTACCGAGCAGGAACAGCAGGAAATTGACCGTTTGTTCCCCGAATGCGAGAATATCTCTGTCGACTATGCCATCATGGAGAAGGCCGAGGAGATTTTCGTCTGTCCTGCCGACTTCGGTTGGAGCGACCTGGGCACGTGGGGTTCACTATTGCAACAAAGCAAGAAAGACCTGTACGGCAATGCCAGCATCGGTCCCGACATCACGCTTTTTGAGTCCAACGACTGCATCATTCACACCACGCAGGAGAAGAAGGTGGTTATCCAGGGCCTTAACGGCTATATTGTCGCAGAAAACGACGACACCTTATTAATATGCAAACTCTCTGAAGAACAGCGTATCAAGCAGTTCTCCGGTCAGGACAAATAACGGACAAAATATCGACAAGAGTATGAGTAAAGTTGCTCTTATTACTGGTATCACCGGTCAGGACGGCAGTTATCTGGCAGAATTCCTCATCGAAAAAGGCTACGAGGTTCACGGCCTCATGCGCCGCTCGTCCAGTTTCAACACCGGTCGTATCGAACACCTGTACCTCGACGAGTGGGTACGCGACATGAAGAAAAAACGTCTGGTGAATCTGCATTGGGCTGATATGACCGACTCCTCGTCGCTCATTCGCATCATTTCCAAGATTCGTCCCGATGAAATCTATAACCTCGCTGCGCAGAGTCACGTGAAGGTATCGTTCGACGTACCGGAATATACTGCTGACACCGATGCCAATGGCGTGTTGCGCCTGTTGGAGGCCGTTCGCATCTGTGGACTGGAGAAGACCTGCCGCATCTATCAGGCCTCGACCTCCGAACTATATGGTAAGGTGCAGGAGGTTCCTCAGAGTGAGACTACCCCCTTCTACCCCCGCAGTCCGTATGCTGTAGCCAAGCTCTATGGCTTCTGGATTATGAAGAACTACCGCGAGTCATACAACATGTTCTGCTGCAACGGCATTCTCTTCAACCATGAGAGTGAGCGCCGCGGTGAGACCTTCGTGACCCGTAAGATTACACTGGCTGCCGCTCGTATTGCACAGGGTTATCAGGACAAGCTCTATCTGGGTAACCTGAACTCGCTGCGCGACTGGGGCTATGCCAAGGACTATATCGAGTGCATGTGGCTCATCCTCCAGCAGCCTGAACCCGACGACTTTGTGATTGCCACAGGCGAATACCATACCGTTCGCGAGTTTGCTACCCTCGCTTTCAAGGAGGTGGGTATCGAACTCGAATGGCGCGGTGACGGTGTCGACGAGAAGGGTTATGACAAGGCAACGGGCAAGGCCCTCGTCGAGGTTGATCCTAAGTATTTCCGTCCTGCTGAGGTCGACCAGCTGTTGGGCGATCCTTCAAAGGCCAAGAGCAAGTTGGGATGGAATCCGCAGAAGACCTCTTTCGAAGACCTCGTCAAGATTATGGTCCGTCACGATATGAAGTTCGTTAAGAAGCTTTTCTTAAAAGCACAGATGGACAAAGAAGATGCAGAGTAATAGTAAGATATATGTTGCAGGCCACCGGGGCATGGTGGGTTCTGCCATTGTCCGTGAGTTACAACGGCAAGGCTACACCAATATCATCACGCGAACTCATGCAGAACTTGACCTCACGTGTCAAGCCGCAGTGGATGCCTTCTTTAAGGAGGAGCAGCCCGAGTATGTATTCCTCGCTGCCGCCAAGGTGGGAGGCATCGTGGCCAACCAGAGTGCGCTGGCTGACTTCATGTATGACAACATGATACTCGAAATGAACGTCATCCATGCTGCCTGGAAGAATGGTTGCAAGAAACTGGAGTTCTTGGGCAGTAGTTGCATCTACCCCCGCATGGCACCTCAGCCGATGCCGGAGAGTTGTCTGTTGACGTCAGAGTTGGAAAAGACCAACGAGGCGTATGCCTTGGCGAAGATCAGCGGTTTGAAATACTGCGAGTTTCTGAACCGCCAGTACGGCACGGATTATATCTCCGTGATGCCGACAAACCTGTATGGTCCTAACGACAACTACCACCCAGAGCACAGCCACGTGCTGCCGGCGCTGATCCGACGTTTCCACGAGGCCAAGGTGGCAGGCCTGCAGTCTGTCACTTGTTGGGGCGACGGTTCACCGTTACGAGAGTTCCTGTATGTCGACGACCTTGCTAACCTCTGTGTGTTCCTGATGAACAACTACAGCGGTAACGAAACAGTAAATGCCGGAACGGGCAAGGAGCTGACCATCAAGGCATTGACCGAGTTGGTCGCCAAGGTAGTAGGCTATCAGGGGCGCATTGAGTGGGACACCACCCGTCCTAATGGCACCCCTCGCAAGCTGCTCGATGTCAGCAAAGCAACCAAGTTAGGCTGGACGTACAAGACCGAACTCGAGGACGGCATCCGACTGGCCTATGAGGACTTCCTCCACAATCCCATGCGTGCCGAGCGCTGACTTTAAACTTGAAAACTTGAAACTTTTAAACTTCTACTATGCAATCCATTAGAACTTTAAACGACATGATTGTCTTCCTGCAAGAGCGGGGCGACCGTAAACGTGTAGCTGTGGTATGTGCCAACGATGCCAGTACCCGCTATGCAGTAGAAAAAGGCAAGGAGATGGGATTCATCGAACCCATCTACGTCGATGGCGACGACAAGGATGAATGCGCCCGCCGGGCAGTAGCGCTGTGTAAGAATGGCGAGGCAGACATCCTGATGAAGGGTCTCATCAATACTGATGTCATCCTGCGTGCCATTCTGGACAAGGAGAAGGGCATTCTCCGTCCCGGCCATGTGCTGACCCATGTGGCTATGGCTGAAATTCCCAAGTACGAGAAACTGCTGTTTTTCACCGATGCCGCTGTCATTCCCGTACCAACGTCCGCCCAACGGCGCCAGCAGATTCACTACATGAACTATGTGTGCCACGCCCTTGGCATCGAGGAGCCTCGCATCTCGCTCATCCACTGTGCTGAGAAGGTCAGTGCCAAGGCATTCCCCTATACCGCCGACTACCTCGACATCATTGCCGAGGCACAGACAGGTAAATTCGGACGCTGCATCATCGATGGTCCCCTCGACCTGAAGACATCGCTCGACAGCGTCTCCCTACGAGAGAAAGGCATCAAGAGCGTCATCGACGGTCAGGCCGACGCCCTCATCTTCCCCGACATCGTGGCTGGCAACGTGTTTTATAAGACCATTACGCTCTTCGGCTATGCCAAGACTGCCGGTGTGCTACAGGGAACCCAGTGCTGTTGCGTGCTTCCGTCGCGTGCCGACAGCCCCGACTCGAAGTATTACTCACTTGCTTTGGCAGCTATATGAAAATTCTTGTCATCAATCCCGGTTCCACCTCTACCAAAATGGCCGTCTACGAAGACGAGACGCCCATTTTGCTTCGTAACATCACCCATACGCCGGAAGAGCTGGCTGGTTTCAGTGACGTCATCGAACAGCAGGACCTGCGCCGCCAGTTAGTCATCGACGAGTTGCGTGCTGCCGATATTCCTCTCGATTTTGATGCTGTCATCGGACGCGGTGGCCTGGTCAAGCCCATCAGCGGTGGTGTTTATGAAATTAACCGACGCATGCTCGACGACACCCTACATGGCTGTGTGATGCATAACCACGCCTGCAACCTGGGTTGTCTGATAGCCTATGAGATAGCCGAGGAAATCAATCGTCAGCAGCCCAACGCCAATGGCGAAACGCCACGATGCCGCTCGTTCATTGCCGACCCCGGCGTCGTCGACGAACTGTCTCCCCTGGCTCGCATCAGCGGTTCACCGCTCATGCCCCGTATCTGCATCTGGCATGCCCTGAACCAGCGCGCCATTGCCCGTCGCTTTGCCCGAGGCATCGGTAAGGAGTACGAAGACTTGAACCTGATTATCTGTCACCTGGGCGGTGGCATCAGTGTGGCAGCCCACGAACACGGCAAGGCCATCGACGCCAATAATGCGTTGGACGGCGAAGGTCCCTTCTCGCCCGAACGTGCCGGATCGCTGCCTGCCGCCGACCTGATTCGTCTCTGTTTCAGCGGTAAATACAACGAGAAACAGCTGTTGAAGCGCATTGCCGGTAAGGCTGGACTGAATGCCCACCTGGGCACCAACGACTTGCGCGAGATTCAGAAACGCATCAAAAATGGTGATGAACATGCCAAACTCATTATCGATGCTATGATTTATCATGTCGCCAAGAATGTCGCTGCCGAGGCTGCCGTACTCTGCGGCAACATCGACGCCATTCTCTTTACGGGCGGCATGGCCCATTCAGAGTATATCATCAGTGAACTGCGTCGACGAGTCGGTTTCCTGGCTCCCGTCTACACTTTCGCCGGTGAAGACGAAATGGAAGCCCTGGCACTCAACGCCCTGGCCGTATTGACCGGGCGCCGCGAAGCTAAAGTCTACGACTAAACATGATAATCGGGGCAGATTTGCAATCCGCCCCGATTTCCTATCTTCTTTAACTACTTTAACTTCTCTAACTCCTTTAACTACTTATTTCTTCAGCAGTACTTCCTTCCAACGGGCATATGCTTCAGCATAAGCCGCACGGTCGGCAGCCTTAGGTTCTATCACCTGCAACTTCTCCAGCGATGCGAAGGCCTCGTCGGCATTCTTGTAGATGCCAGCACCGATACCGGCACCCTTGGCAGCACCTACGGAGCCGTCGGTATCATACAGTTCGATGGTAGCACCGCTCACGCCAGCCAGTGTGTCGCGGAACAGCGGACTCAGGAACATGTTCGCCTTACCGGCATGGATCTTCTGGATGTCCATACCCATCTGCTGCATGATTTCCATACCATAGCAGAACGAGAATACGATACCCTCCTGGGCTGCACGCACCAGATAAGCCTTCGAGTGCTTGTTGAAGTTCACGCCATTGATCGAACAACCAATCTCGCGGTTCTCCAGCACACGCTCAGCACCGTTACCAAACGGAATCACCGTCACACCCTCGCTGCCGATGGGAGCCGTAGCTGCCAAGTCGTTCATCTCGGCATAGCCTATCTCCGGAGTGATGTTACGATGCGTCCATGCATTCAGAATTCCCGTACCATTGATACACAGCAGCACACCCAGACGGGTCTGGTCGGCAGTATGGTTCACGTGGGCAAAGGTGTTCACACGACTCTTCGGATCGTAGTTCACATCACCCAGCACACCATAGACGACACCCGATGTACCGGCTGTAGCGGCAATTTCACCGGGATTCAGCACGTTCAGCGACAGGGCATTGTTCGGCTGGTCACCGCCACGATAGGTAATCGGCGTTCCTGCCTTCAGTCCCAATTCAGCAGCAGCCTCGGCACTCACCACACTCTGTTCGGCGAAGGTGGGAACGATATCAGCGATTAGCGAAGCGTCAAAGCCATAGTACTTCATCAGGAAGTCTGCCACTTGGTTGTTCTTGAAATCCCAGAACATACCCTCCGACAGACCGCTGACGGTGGTGTTGGCCACTCCGCTCAGTCGCATGGCGATATAGTCGCCCGGCAACATAATCTTATATATTTTGCTGTACAGTTCCGGTTCATTCTCCTTCACCCAGGCCAGTTTGGCTGCCGTGAAGTTACCCGGTGAGTTCAGCAGATGACTCAGACACAGGTCACCGCCCAGCTCCTTAAAGGCCTTCTCGCCATAGGGTACGGCACGCGAGTCACACCAGATAATCGACGGGCGCAGCGCCTTCAGGTTTTTATCTACACACACCAGACCATGCATCTGATACGAGATACCGATGGCCTTGATTTCCTCACCGGTGGCTCCGGCCTCTTTCATGATTTTCTGAAGACTCAGCTTCGCATTGTCCCACCACATCTGTGGGTCCTGTTCAGCCCATCCGGCCTTTACGGCTGTAATCGGCGCCTCCTTCTCGGGGAAGAACGCTGTTGCCACACACTTGCCACTATCGGCATTAACCAATGATGCCTTCACTGAAGAGCTACCGACATCGAATCCTAATAGATATCTGTTTGCCATAATTTGAATAGTTATAACTAATAATAATACGTTTTACTCTACAAAATTCCCTAAAATACTTTTAAAAACCAAGTTTTTTGCACTTTTTCATCATTTTTTTATCATTTATTGACTACAATTAAAAATATTTTTTTACCTTTGCAACGAAAAGTGTGACAATTCTATTGGCTAAAGAATTATTTCATATATGAAAAAGAAGATACTAATACTTGATGACAAAGAGACCATCGCCAAGGTGCTCTCGATTTATTTGATGAGTGATTATGACGTTCAGTGGCTTCCTGACGGACTGCAAGGCGTCAAGTGGCTTCAGGCCGGCAACACTCCTGACCTCATCATTTCCGATATTCGTATGCCGGGCATGCGTGGTGACGATTTTCTGGAGTGGATCAAGCAGAACGAGCTGTTCCGCCACATTCCCGTAATCATGCTGTCCAGCGAAGACTCCACCAGCGAGCGCATCCGTTTGTTGGAAATCGGTGCCGAGGACTACATTGTCAAGCCCTTCAATCCGATGGAGCTGAAGATTCGCGTCAAGAAAATCCTTCCTAATTAATATATAGTATTATACATTATTATATTATATGATAGGTGTTGTATATTTAGGCAACAATCCGAAGACCCAAGAACGTCTGCGGTACATCCCAGGTCAGCTGGTCCGAATGACCACGACCTACAAGGATGCCGCTCAGATATGTACCCCGCACGTCTCTAACGAGCATTTCATCGTCTTCTTCGAACGGAATGTGCGTAGCGAGGACATCACAGCCATCACCTATCTGCGCAAGAAGTGTCATAATGTCTACATCATCCTCATCACCAACAACATGTCGGAAGAGGAACGCAAGATTTATATGCAATGTGGCATTAACGACACCATTGTAGCCGAGGCATCTGTCACGGAGCTGAACAAGAAGATTCAGTTTATCTCCGACCGCGAGAACGTCCTTTTCGACGACCAGGCTCCCAAGTACCATATCTTGAAATTCAAGATTCCCGTTTGGAAGCGCCTGTTCGACATCGTCTTCTCCGGTTTGGCTATCATCTTGCTCTCGCCCGTCTTCATTATCACGGCTATTGCTATCCGCCTGGAAAGTCCGGGCCCCGTACTGTTCAAATCCAAGCGTGTAGGTACTAACTACACCATCTTCGACTTCCTGAAGTTCCGCAGCATGTATATCGATGCTGAGGACCGTCTGAAGGAACTCAGCAAGGAGCATAACCAGTATGCTGAACACGAGGAAGAAGAAGAGGAGCACAAGACTACGGTGACGGCACCATTGGGCGAACAAGCCGAGCAAGACATGATTGACATGGGCATGGAGTCTATCATGATGATCGACGATGACGAGATTATGCTTGTCGGTGACGACTTCGTGATGGCAGAAAGCGACTATACCAAGAAGAAAGAGGAAGACATCAACAATGCCTTTGTCAAGATCGAGAACGACCCACGCATCACGAAGGTGGGCCAGTTCATCCGCAAATACAGCATCGACGAGCTTCCTCAGCTCTTCAACATCCTCAAAGGCGATATGTCGATTGTCGGCAACCGTCCTCTCCCACTCTACGAGGCCGAGAAGCTCACTGCTGATGCCAATATCGACCGCTTTATGGCTCCCGCTGGACTCACCGGCCTCTGGCAGGTCGAGGAGCGCGGCAAGGGCGGCAACATGAGTGCTGAGGAGCGCAAGCAGTTGGACATCCGTTATGGCCAGACCTACAACTTCGCCCTCGACATGAAGATTATCTTCCGCACGCTCACTGCATTTGTCCAAAAAGAAAACGTATAAGAAAAAGATAGAAAGTAAAATATGAACATCATTCGTAACAACATGGTAATCAAGTGTGCAAAGAGGTTTTTACCTTTTTACCTATTTACTTTTTTACCTTTATCGGCTTCTGCCCAATATAACAATAGTGGTATCAGCGCCGGCTTCTTCGACTCCAGCGAGAATAGCACCATTAATTTCTCGAATTTCCACTTGCCACCGTTGGCGGTACTGTTTGAGAATGCCAAACAGAGTCCAAGAATTCTGACTTTGGAAAAAGCCCATGAATTAGCCAAAGCGGAAGTGGCTAAACAAAAGCGCCATATTTTTTCCTATGTCACTGGTCATGCTAGCTACAGCTATGGTAAGACCGATATGTGGGGCCAGAGTTCCAGTTCCTACAATTTGGTGCTCCAACAATTCCAAGGCAGCGAGCAAAGCTATTGGAATGTGGGTGTCAACCTCGCTGTTCCCTTGGAAGATATTTTGGACCTAACGGCTGCTGTAAAACGTAAAAGATTAGAAGCAGACATGGCTATGTATAACAAAGACTTAGCTTATGAGAATTTGAAACAGGAAATAGCCACACTCTTTATTAAAATTACGAATGATTTAGTTACCTTAAAGACTGCAGGTGAGGCAGCTGCGGCCTATCAAGGAGCTGGCGCTCTGAATTTGGAAGATTTTCACCAAGGCAATATGAGCATTGAAGACTATGCTTGGACCAAGAAGCATGAACTGCAAGAAGTTAATAGTTATCAAGCCATGCAAACCGCTATTACGACTGATATTATTACCTTAGAATTGCTCTCTCACACCCCTATTTTGACCAATACTACAACTGAAATCACCTTGGATAGCGGAGAACAAAAGACAGAAAAACAAATCCGCAAGGAGAACAAAGCCATCGATAAGCAGATTCGCAAAACAGCTGCAGCAGAAGAAAAACGATATGCCGAAATGGAAAAGGCGGAACAAAAAGCTCAGGAAAAGGCAGCTAAGTTAGCCAAGAAAGCTGAAAAAAAGAACAAGAAATAACTTACTAAATTGTATATTATGGATTTATTTAGATACATCGTCCGTTTCCTTTATAAAATACGTTGGTATTTAGTCATTTTACCCATGATTGCTCTCATTGTGGCATGGTTCTTAACTCGTCACATGGAGCGTGTTTACGATACAAACACCACCATCTATACCGGTATGATTACAGGATACAATTTGGAAGGAGGAACAGGTATTGCAGGTGGACAGACAGAGACGAATATAACAAACTTGATGTTGATTGTCACCACTGACAATACCATCCATGAGGTAGCTCTTCGCTTATTTGGTCGTTGTATGATGTATGGTAATCCCAACAAAGACAACAACTACATATCTGCTGAGCATTTCCGCCAGCTGAATGCTACTGTACCAGCAGATGTCAAAGCACTGATTAATCACAACAGCGAATCCCAAACCTATGCCAATCTTAAAGCATACGAAAAACCCAGACAAGACAATTATCTCTTTGGTATTCTGAATTACCATCCCTACTTTGGAATCAACAACATTACAGCCCGTTTAAAAGTATTACGGCTTCAAAAAAGTGACATTATTGACATTGGCTATTCTGCAAATGATGCAGGCATTGCCTATAACACGTTGGATATCCTCAACGAGGTTTTTGCCCGTCAATACCAACAGATACGTTTTGGCGAAACCAGCAATGTCATCAAATTCTTCGAAAAAGAAGTAGCTCGTTTATATCGCGTTCTTTCAAATGCAGAAGATGATTTAATTCGATACAATATTTCTAAAAAAATTATCAACTATGGAGAACAGACCAAACAATTAACTGTACTGGAAATGCAACAACAGAATTTCCGTAATGACCAGTTAATGAATTATACGACGGCAAAAGCCTTGTTGGATTACTTAGAGCGTCAGTTAGGTAACCGTGCTCAGGTGATTCGTGCCAATCAAGAATTTACCAATCAAATAAAAGACATCTCTCGTATACAATCTCGCATTTCCAACCTTCGTTTGATGAGCAGTGAAGGTGGTGGGCGCGATAATGAGTCACAGGAAGAATTAGCAAAGGCCCAACGCGATTTACAAGCAGCCACGGGTCGAGTAACTGAATTAACTAAAGACATCGAAGCATCAACCTATAGTACAGAAACTGGTGTAAGGGCCAATGATATGCTAAGTCGCTGGTTGGAACAATTGTTGCTGTTAGAAAAGACCAAAGCAGAAATGACAGCAACAGACATCATGAAAAACAATTTGGATCGTCAGTATCTATTCTATGCTCCCATTGGTGCTACTTTGGATCGAAAAGCCCGCCATATCGGTTTTATAGAAGCTAATTACATAGAGATGTTAAAAGCGCTCAATTCAGCTCGACTTCGTCAACGTAATTTACAAATGTCTACCGCAGCTCTGCGTGTGCTGAATCCACCGATGTTCCCGCTGAATGCCCAACCTACCAATCGTATGATGATTCTCTTAGGCGCTTTTCTGTTGACCTTTATGTTGACTGCTTTATGGTTCTTCATCATCGAACTGTTGGATCGTACCCTTCGTGACCGCATGCGTTCCGAGCGTATCACCAAGGTTCCCGTCATGGGCTGCTACCCCAAGGAAAGCAATTTGCGCTATCGCCGCTTCAACAAGACCATCGGTGACATGGCGATGAAACAGCTCAGTAAAGCCCTCCTCCCCCATTTCCAGGAAGGCCAGCAAAATGTACTAAATCTGATTTCCACCGATTCGGGTAACGGTAAGAGCTATTTGGCTCAGGAACTGGAAAACTATTGGATTTCCATTGGTTTACAGGTTCGTCGTCTCACCTACGACGAAGACTTCTTGGCCGAAGACAGCCGTTTCATTTTGGCTAAAGGCATTAAAGACCTTTGCCCTGATATCCTGCCTGATGAAATTGCTATCATTGAATTCCCGAACTTAAATGAGAACTCCATCTCTCCTGCCCTTCTAAATATGGGAACAGTCAACCTGATGGTGACTCGTGCCAACCGCACATGGAAGGATGTAGACCAAAAGGCGCTTAAGGAAGTTCAGGCGATGTTGGACGAGAGCCATAAAGATTCTCTCTTTATGTATCTCACCGAGGCCAGCCGCTATGCCGTAGAAGAATTTGTCGGCCAGTTGCCGCCCTATACGAAGTTTAACAATTTCGTATATCGCTTATCGCAACTTGGTTTGACGGCTACTGAGAACGAACACGCGAAGTAAACATGAATAATGCGTTAAGGACATACGCAAAAGACAACGGAGGAAGAGTATCATTACTCCTCCTCCTCTTTTTCATCGCTATCTACGAATTCATTTCTGCTGGTTTTCCCGCATTTGCAGTTGTCTGCGTCATACCACTTCTAACTCTCGCTCTTATTGGGACCTTTAGATATCGATTGTTGCTCTTTTGGGCATTAGTCTTTTACAACTATTTTGTCCAAATGCAAGATTTTCCCAAATTGCCTGGTCCCATGTCTCTTCCTAACGAGATGCTAGAATTAGCACTATTAGCGATTGCCATCATTGATGTGGAGAAAAGTCGTTTTGAACGAATAGGAAATGTCATGTTTTTTGCCCTTGCGGCTTGGTGTGCTTATTGTACACTTGAAGTTTTTAACGATACCTGCGGCCTTGGCATCAATGTCGGTTCTTGGTTTTCTGGCGCCCGAATGATGGCCTTCCAACTCATGTATGCATTCTTGGTATTTACACTTTACATTTCATCACCCAAGATCCTAATGCGATATCTATATGTGTGGGGAGCATTGGCACTATTTGCTGTATTTTGGGTTTGGAAACAACAATATATTGGCCTTACCCAAAATGAATTTGGCTGGCTCTATTATGGTCCCGGGGCTGTCACGCATCTTCTACAAGCAGGAACGCTCATTCGATATTGGTCAATTTATAGTGATGCTGCTAATTTTGGAATAGGTATTGCATCTTCTGGAGTCGCTTTTGTCATTTTTGGTATTACCGCAAAAATCAAAAAACTGAAATATTTCTTTTTGATTGTGGGGGGATTGTGTATATGGGGAACGTTTCCCTCAGGAACACGTACTGCCACAGCCTGCTTAATGGTTGGCTTTATAGCCTATATTTTTCTGTCAAAATCATTCAAAATAGCCGTTCCTTTTACCATTCTCTTTACATTTTTTGCATTCATATTAGTTTTTACAGATATTGGCAATGGCAACCAGCAGATTCGTCGCATGCGAAGTGCCTTTGACAAAAAAGATGCTTCAGCGAATGTTCGTGATATCAACCAAGCAACCATGCGCAAATATATGAAGGAAGCCCCATGGGGTATTGGACTCGGTATGGGTGGCGACAATGTTCCAGCCAATAATAAATTCCGACTGATGTCTGTTATCGCCCCTGACTCAGAATATGTATTTATCTGGTTGAGAACAGGCAAAATTGGTCTCATTGTATTCCTTATTACTACTGCTATCATGCTTTTCGGGGCATGTTGGATTGTATTCTTTACGCTAAAGAGTCCTTCTTTACGAGGTATTGGAGCAGGGTTCTGTTGTGCTTTTGTTTCCCAACAATTAGGGGGCTATGGTAATCAGGTTTTGATGCAGTTTCCGAATTGTTTAGTATTCTATGGAGGACTTTCCATTGTCTATGTACTCCCCTGGATTGAAAAAGAATGGATAGAATGGGAATCTAAAGAACTCGCTATACAAGAAGAAAAGAAACAACTCAAGTTAGAGAAAAAACGTCAATCAAGAGTTTAACGAATTGAAAATTGATAGTTGAAAATTGAAAATTCTTTAACCTAAAGGTATAAAGTGTGGCGTTGCAATGAACATTGAGAAGATATTATCGATAATAACAATCAATTACAATGGATTGAAAGACACTTGTGAATTGATAGACACATTACCTTTAGAGGACGAATTCTTAGAGGTAATTGTGGTAGATAATGCCTCAAAAGAAGATGAAGCCACACAAATTGAGCAACGCTATCCTCAAGTCAAAGTCATCCGTTCAAAAGAAAACCTCGGTTTTGCTGGCGGCAACAACCTCGGCATCCAAGCCGCCCACGGCAAATATCTCTTTTTCATCAACAACGACACCCTTTTGGGAAGTGAAAAAGGAATAGTGAATAGTGAAAAATTTGCTTCCGCTTTTCAACCTTTGATTAATCGTCTTGAATCAGAC
>CAJORF010000092.1 GCA_905236985.1 uncultured Bacteroidaceae bacterium
CAAAAACATTGTATAAAGAATGGCCTCTATTGATGTTGAAGTACTGTAATTCAATCGTACTTTTCAACTAAATTGCAGAAGAACCTCCAAGTTCGTCGATTTTGCCGACTCCTACACCTACGGCAAGATGTGGAACTACACGGCCATCACTGACGCGCTGCCCATGGATCAGTGGCCCGGCACAGCCAACATCGCGGACTACACGCCTTACGCCGACACCGGTATCCGCTTCAGTCAGGACGTCATGGAGCACTTCCGCACCGGCGACATGCCTGTAACCTTCCCCAACACGGACTGGATCAAATACATGATGAACAATGCCGCCTGGCAGGAGCGCGCCAACGTCAACGTGAAAGGCGGCACCGAGCGCGTACGCTATTTCGTCTCGGCAGGCTTCATGAACCAAAACTCACTCTTCAAAGTCTTCTCAGACAATCAAGACGAGACCTTCCGCTACAACCGCTTCAACTACCGCGCCAACCTGGACATCGACGTGTCGAAGCGAAGCCAGCTGTCACTCACTTTGGGTGGACGCGTACAGAACCGCACCACCATGGGCGGCGGCGAGGGCTTCCTCTTCCGCTACCTGCAGGGTGCCACGCCCTACGCCGGTATCGGTGTAGATGACGAAGGCCGCCATATCGTAGCCGACGAAAACATCGTAGGCCCCTACGACCGCGATGCCCTCTCCAACTACTATGAATTAGGTTATGTCAACCAAAGTGGCAACGTGCTCAATCTCGACTTGCAATACAAGCTCGACATGAGTTTCCTGACACCCGGCCTCGACTTCAAGATCAAGGGCTCCTACAACACCGACTATACAGCGCGCAAGAACCGCCAGAACGGCTTCGGTACGGGTGTGACCTACGTGGCAACGCTCGTGGATGGACAGGAGGTGCTGCGCAAGGAGAACATCACCTGGCCGATTCCCTACGAGGAGAGCCGCTGGGGCAACCGCAACTGGTATGCCGAAGCAAGCTTCAACTACGCCCGCAAGTTCGGACTGCACAACGTGGGTGCGTTGCTCCTCTACAACCAAAGCAAGACATATTATCCCTGGGACTCCGACAACAGCCTGTACCGTTCCATTCCTAAGGGTTATGTCGGTCTTGTGGGTCGCGTCACCTACGACTACGCTACGCGCTATCTGTTTGACTTCAACATCGGTTACAACGGCTCGGAGAACTTTGCCGAGGGTCAGCGCTATGGTGTGTTCCCCTCGTTCTCGGCAGGTTGGATACCGTCGAACGAAAAGTTCTGGGAACCTATCTCCAACGCTATCGGCTACCTGAAGGTGCGTGGCTCATGGGGTAAGGTCGGTAACGACAACACCAATGGCGCCCGCTTCCTCTACCTGCCCGGTTCCTGGCAGTTCTATCAGGGACGCATGACAGGTAACCCGCAGAACCGCGGTGCCAACTTCGGCACCAGCGGCGACTGGCTGCAAGCCGTGAAAGAGCTCACCGCCGGTAACCCCAACGTGACGTGGGAGACCGCCTCCAAATTCAACGTCGGTCTGGACGCTGCCTTCTTCAGGGATCGCTTGATGCTGAACCTGGACTTCTTCTGGGAAGACCGCAAGGACATCCTCGTGTCAAACGCCTCGCTGCTGCCGGCTGTCACCAGCCTGCCGGGCAGCTACGTCAACGAGGGCCGCGTAAAGAACCACGGTTTTGAGCTGACGCTGAGATGGGCCGACAGGATCGGCGATTTCCGTTACAGCATCAGCCCCAGCATCGCCTTTGCACGGAACAAGATCATCGAGATGCTCGAAGTGCCGCCCATGTACGACTACCTGAGCCGTACGGGACTGCCTGTAGGCCAGCGCTTCGGCTACGACCTCTTCGAGCTCTACCAGCCCGGTACCGAAGAGCGTTATATGGAGAAATATGGTGTAGCAATGCCAGATCAGCAGTACGATATTAAATATGGTGATGCCGTGTATGTCGATTTGAACGGCGACGGTCTCATCGACCAAAACGACCAGAAGCCGCTCGGCTACACCGACAATCCCGAGATCACCTGGTCCGTGAACGGCAACTTCAACTGGAAAGGACTTGACTTCTCGATGCTCTGGGTTGGAGCTAACAACACCAGCCGTCTGCTCAACGGATACTTCCGCGACCAGTTCGGCTCCACCAACACATCGGCATTGACACAATGGGTGGCCGACAACTCATGGACGGAGGATAACCCCGATGCCATCCTGCCGCGCATCTCATTCACCAACCGCGTTCACAACAACCATGACTCGCAGGCGTGGATTGTCGATTCCAAGTATGTGCGTCTGAAGAATATGGAAGTTGGCTACAGCTTCAAGAAGTTCAGAAGACTGCCACAGCTCAACTACATAAGAATCTACGCCTCCGGACAGAACCTGCTGACCTTCTCAGACTTCAAGGGCAACGACCCCGAAGCTCCCGGTTCAGGACTTGACTACGGTATGCGCTATCCTATGACCCGTGTGTATAACTTTGGCGTACAAGTGAATTTCTAACGAGTTGACAAGTTGAAAACATAAAAATAGAAGATTATGAAAAAGATATTTAAATACATATTGGCTCTGGGGATGACCACCGGCATCCTGACATCGTGTGTCGATGATATCCGCGTGGGCAATGCCTTCCTTGAGAAAGCACCGGGCGTGGACGTGAACATCGACACGGTGTTCTCCAACGCCGAATACACCCGCAACTTCCTATGGAGCGCCTACGGACAGATCTATTGCACCTATACCTCTGGTAACATGATGAACGGTGCACCCATCGACGTACTCTCCGACTCCTACCACTGCTACGTCAGCTGGGGCGGCCCCAAGCAGAGCTACTACCCCGGCGGACTGACAGAAGATGCTCAGGACACCGAGGACGGTAACTATCAGGGCAAATTCTCCTATTCTACGAAAAGCGGCCTCGACAGCGATGCCGGCGGACGCGTGTCCATCTATGAGACAGTGCGCAAATGCTGGCAGATCATCGAGAACATCGACCGCGTGCCCGACATGACCGACAACGAGAAGAGCCGTCTGCGCGGCGAAGCCTACACGATCATGGCCAGCCGCTACTACGATGCCTTCCGCAACTTCGGCGGTCTGTGCCTCGTGAAGAAGGCTTATGCTGTGGGCGAAGGCTTCACTGATGGCCGTTCCACGGCCTGGCAGACTGTCGAGTTCATTGACTCGCTGATCCAGTGCGCCATCAACGAACCCGGCTTCATCTGGAACATCCCCAACGAGGACATCGGACAGTGGTCCGGACGTCTGACACGTGCCTCAGCCCGCGCCTTGCGTGCCAAGGTGTGGATGTTCGCCGCATCGCCGCTGTTCAACAACGCCGAGCCCTACTTGACATACAGCAAGAGGCCGACAGGACTTGAGGATGAAGCGCATATATGGTTCGGCAAGCAAGATCCGTCGCTGTGGAACCGCTGCTTGCAATACTGCAATGACTTCTTCGACGACAATGCCGCCAACGGCAACTACTATCAGCTGATACAGCCTGAGACACAGGACGAGGGCGGCTACCGCATGGCATTCCGCCGCGCCTACCGCTATCGTAACAACGAGACACGCCATGAGAAGATCTTCGACATGCACCCCACGCAGTACATGAGCGACGCCGTGGTGAACGGTCAGGTTCAGAACTCCTGGGGCTGGGGATGGCCCGGATTTGCCCTCGACTGCTATCGTCAGGGCGGTGCCGTTCCTACGAACGAGCTGATGGAATGCTTCGGTATGCAGGACGGACGTGACTTCCCCTACGCCGACATCTACGGTGCGGGCAAGAACCCCGACGGCATAGACATCTTTGCCGACCGCGACCCGCGTCTGTACGAGACCATGGTGGTGCCCCGTCAGTCCTTCCCGACGGCTGTGGTGGGCGACTATAACGGCTTCACCTATATAGATACATGGTACCACGGCGCCATGCGCACCGCGCCCGACCAGTTTGGCAGCGAGGGCAGCGACGACGTGGCTTCAGGCTACAGGAAGTTCAAATGGATCCTAGACTACTCAAACGACAAGATGAACGACGAGTATATCGGCATCTCATACATCCGCCTGGCGGAGATGTACCTGATACGTGCCGAAGCCCGTGCTGAAACGGGAGACCTCCGCGGAGCCCTCGATGACCTGCATGTGGTCCGCAGCCGCGTGGGTCTGGGACGTCTGGAGACGATGAATCCGACCTTGAACCTGACTTCCAACAAGGAGAACCTGATCGAAGAGATCCTCCGCGAACGCAACTGCGAGATTGGTGCCGAGTGTGGCGACCGCCTCTATGACATGGTACGCCGCAAGCGTCAGGACCTCTTCACGAAGCCCCTGCATGAAATCGTAATCTACCGTTTGGACGCAAGCGGCAACCGCATGACGGAAGGCGACACGAACTGGGATCCCAGCACGCCGTGGCCAAAGTTTGAGTACGAGAAGCCGCAGATCGTCAACGGTGCCCGCCGCTGGTGGGAACCCGGCTACTGGACCAACAAGTGGTATCTCGACCCCGTCTCACGTATTGAGATTCAGAAGAACTACGGTCTGACACAGAATCCCGGATGGTAATTCTTTGAAAAATTAAAGAATTAAAGAATTAAAGATTGTAAAAGTTAAGATTATGAATATCAGAAATATATTAAAATATACCTTTGCGATGCTCTGCGGGTTCCCCATGGCGGCGAATGCCCAAGTGACGCTGAGCGACAAAGAGTCGCAGAAGGTAGATTTAGGCTATGGTGTCGAGCAGTCGGAGTTCCTCACCACAGCGGCAGCGACGACCATCACGGCCGAAGAGCTGCGCCGCACCTCAGCCATCAGCCTGGCGGATGCCCTCTATGGCAAGCTCCTTGGCCTGAACGCCTTCCAAAACACGGGTTTCAAGGGCGAGGAAGGCCGCGGCGCGACGTTTAACATCCGTGGTGTCCAGACCACTGGCGAGAAAGACATCCTGATTCTTGTCGATGGCGTGGAGCGGCCTATCGACCGACTGACCGTGGAGGAGGTGGAAAGCGTCACCGTGCTGAAAGATGCCGCCGCCGTAGCACTCTATGGACATGAGGCGATCAACGGCGTGTTGTTGGTGAAGACCAAACGCGGCAACAAAGAAAGCAAATTCCACTTTAAGGCCGGATATTCCCATAAGTGGCAGTTTGACCCCCAGACCGCCGACATGGTGGATGCCTACGGCTATGCCAAGGCCCTGAACCAGGCCCGCGCCAACGACGGCGCATCACCGGCCTACAGCGAGGCTGAGCTGCAGAAGTTCGTGGATGGCAGTGACCCGCTGGTCTATCCTAACATCAACTGGAAGAAGGAAGTGTTCAAGAACACAGCACATGAGACCAATGCCTTCCTCTCCTTCTACGGTGGCACGGACAAGGTGCAGTACTACACCCAGCTCGACTTTACGGATGCCCGCGGCCTCTATGCGAATCCCGTGCAGGACGACTGGACATCGCAGCTGAAATATTCGAAAGCCAATATCCGTGCCAACCTGGATTTCGAGGTCAGCAAGACCACCAGGGTAAGCACAAACATCCTCGGCATACTGATGGAGACCAATGGTGTACCTAACGTGAGCTCCAACGATGCCTGGTGGCATCTATACAAGGTGCCTGCCCTGGCTTTCCCCGTCCAGACAGCTGGCGGCGTATGGGGCGGCAGCCAGACATACGGCGACTACAACCTCCTGGCCAAGTCACAGGGTGCAGGCTTCATGAAGACACACCAGCGCCAGATCTGGGCCAACATCACCTTGGAGCAAGACCTGGACGTCATCACGAAGGGGCTGAAGCTCTACGTTGGCGGCAGCTACGATAACGCTTCCAACATGATTGAGACACGTTCCAAGGGTTATCAGTACGGTTGGAACTACTATGATGCCAGCGGCGCGATGCAGGAGACGGTGATGGGTACCGTCGAAGACAAGCTGGTGTTCAACAGCTGGGTAGATTCGCAATGGCGCATCGCCACTTTCAATGCAGGTCTGAAATATGGCATTCAGTTCAAGAATGGCGATAACCTCGCTGCCAACGCAGGCTACAACATGAAGAGCGAGATCCGCGACAACCGCAGCAATACATGGTACCGCGCCAACTGGCAGCTGGCTCTGCACTACGACCATGCCAACCGTCTGATGGCAGATGTCGTGCTGGCAGCCAACGGCTCAAACCGCAGCTATCCGGCCAAATGGGCTTTCTCGCCGACAATAGGTCTGGGTTGGATATATGCCAACAACCCTGAATGTGGCTTCCTCAACTATGGTAAGCTTCGCCTCTCAGGTGGTATCCAGCACACCGACTATGTGCCTCAGGCCGGTCTGTGGCTCGCTTCCTGGAACAGTTCTCACGGACAGTTCTGGTATGGCAACAATTTCCAGAACTCATGGGGTGCCTTCCTCACGCAGTTCCCCACCGATGATTTCGCACAGGAGACGGCGTATAAAGCCAACATCGGTACAGACCTGCGTATAGCCAACTCGCTGGATGTCACTGCCGACATCTTCTATCAGCAACGCCGCAACATCCTGGTCAGCGCCGCTGATCTGAACTCGGCTGTGGTCGGCATACAGTCGTCGTACGACGACAAGGGACGTGTGGCCAGTTACGGCTTTGAGCTGGGACTGCGCTATGCCAAGACCTTCCGTAACGGTCTGAACCTGAATGCCGGTGCTTCGGTGTCTGCAGTCAAGAGCGAGATCTTGGAATGGATCGAGGCTCCCGCCTATCCCAACCTCTCTGTGATTGGCGGCCCTGCCGATGCAGAGCGCGGACTCATCGCCCTGGGATTTTTCCAAGATCAGGCCGACATCGACAACAGCCCCGTACAGCAGTTCGGACAGGTGAAGGTGGGCGACATCAAATATAAGGATGTCAACAACGACGGTGTCATCAACGAGAATGACTTCGTGACACAGGACTACGGCAACGCCTTCCCCGCATTGAACTATGCGTTCAACATCGGTGCAGAGTACAAGGGCATCGGAATCAATGCCACATTCCAAGGCGCTGCCCACCAGGTGAAGAACCTGCGCTATGTCGATGGTGTCTGGGGAGCCCTCTCCGACAACCGCAACCTCTCTCAGGAGTACTACAACAACTGCTACGACGTGGCAGGAGCCGATGCGCTCTATCCTCGTCTTTCTACAGAGAATGTGGCCAACAATGCCCAGAACTCCACGATCTGGTATCGTAACGTGAGCTGGCTGAAGCTGCGCGACTGCGAAGTGTATTACAAGTTGCCGGCAAAAGTCATCAAGCCGATCAAGGTCACTTGTGCCAGGGTCTTCGTCCAGGGTCAGAATCTCCTCTCCTTCGACAATATCAACGCCATGGATGCTGAGAATCTGGGCACTGGCTATCCCGTCATGAAGAGTGTAAATGTTGGCCTTTCCGTACAATTCTAATCCCAATATAGACGATTATGAAGACAATCAGTTTAAAGAAATATTGCAATAGGCTCAGCATTCTCTGTCTGGCGTGTACGCTCTGCCTCTCCTGCGCCGACTTGGACTACACGGAGGAGACGACACGCGACGAGGAATGGACCTACACCTATTTCGCCGATGGCATCAAGAACCTGGTGTTCGATGTCTATGCACAAATATATAATAATGAGTTTGAAGCCAACAGTGCCTACTTCCTTGCCGGTGCTACCGACGAAGCACAGTATGCACTCGAGACGGGAGCCGTTAACAACTATGTCAACGGCGGCTGGAGTCCGGCCAACCCATACGCCAACACGTGGAACAAGTCGTACACCGCCATTGCCGATGTCAACATGTATCTCGAGAAACTTGACGAGACAGACATCTCCGACTGGCAGTACAACAGCGACTACAAGAACTGGATGGCTCAGATGGAACTCTTCCCCTACGAACTGCGCTTCCTCAGGGCCTACTTCTATTTCGAGCTGTTCAAGGCATACGGCGACGTACCTCTGGTGACCACCACGCTCACCAATGGCCAGGCCAATAACATCGAGCGTACCCCGGCTGACCAGATTGTGAAGTTCATCGTGGATGAGTGCGATGCCATAGCACCCTATCTGCCTGTGTCCTACGGCACAGAAGTCAACGCCGAGATCGGCCGCGCCACGCGCGTCGCTGCCTTCGCACTCAAGGCCCGCACGCTGCTCTATGCCGCCTCGCCGCTCCACAATCCCAACGGAAACCAAGCCAAGTGGGCCAAGGCTGCCGAGGCTTGCAAGTACATCCTCGACAACGCCTCCACCTGGGGCTTGAAGCTCAGTGAATATGGCAAGCTGTGGGGACACGATGCATTCTTCAATCAGGAACTGATCTTCGGTCTCGGACGTGGTGAAAGCAACACCTTCGAGATGGCCAACTATCCCATCGGCGTGGAGAACGGCAGCTCAGGCAATTGCCCGACACAGAGCCTGATAGACCAGTATGAGTATCAGGACAACGGCGAGACCTTCGGCGAGCGTTACCCCGGTAGCATTGATCTCAACAGCGTTGATCCTTACGAAGGTCTTGACCCCCGCTTCGCACTCACCGTGGTGAAGAACGGCGACGAATGGCCCAGCAACGGTGCGCAGAAGAAGGCCATCGAGACCTTCACGGGCGGTTTCAATGCTGCGCCTAAGTATGGCGCCACGTCCACGGGCTACTACCTGCGCAAGTACGTCGATGGCTCGTGCGTCACCACAGCTGACAATCAGACCTATCGCCGCCACACATGGATCCTCTTCCGTCTGGGAGAGTTCTATCTCAACTATGCAGAGGCTGTGTTCAATGCCACTGGCAGCGCCAACGACGCCACATACGGCATGACGGCCAACGATGCCATCAACGTGCTACGCACACGCGCTGACATTCAGATGCCGAAATTCACGGAGGACGGCGACGCATGGGTGGCACGCTATGAGCGCGAACGACTCGTGGAGCTCGCCTTCGAGAACCAGCGCTTCTGGGACGTACGCCGCTGGAAGAAGGGCGCTAAGTATTTCAAAACCATTCAGGTGGCCAACATCAACAGCGCCCTGACCCTTACACGTTCGACCATCACGCGCCAATGGGATGAGAAGTACAATTTCTATCCCATTCCACAGACGGAGCTGAAAAAGAATCCTAACCTTACCCAGAATCCCGGATGGTAAAGAAAAGGACAATGTACATTGAATAATTGAAAAAAGAATAAGTTATGAAAAATATAATCAATTATTTAGGCGCACTGCTGGCGGTGGTTCTCATCGGCACCACGTTCACAGCATGTTCTGATGACGACGGCATCGGTTCCGCCGATGTCGGACTGGGCATCAAGACGTTCTTCCCGACGAAGGTAGTCACCAATCAGCCGATAACCATCAATGGTTCAGGGTTCCTCTTCGCCCAAGAAGTGGAATTTCCAGGCGGTACGAAAGTGACCGACTTCGAGGTGGTCAGCAACGATATGATCCGCATCAATGCACCTTCGGGTATAGCTGCCGAGGGTGGCAAGATCATCGTGCGTAGCGCCGACGACCAGGCAGAATCGCGACAGTCGCTGACGCTCGGACACACCAAAGTGACGGGCTTCTCAAAACAGCCAGGCGAGGGTGCCACAGGAGGTGAGCTCATCACGGTGTTTGGCACTGACCTCGAGTTCATCAACGGCCTTGAACTGCTCGACGCTGACTCGGTCATGCAGCTGATCGACCACAAGGACTTCTATCGCAAAGGCACCAACAATCTCATTTTCCGCGTGCCGCAGAAGAACATCTACAAAGGTTCATTCGTGGGATATCTGCATACTTACGACGGACAGAAGATTGCACTGCCCGAACTGGCTTACGAACCTGCTGCCGACGAAGGACACATGGAGATTGTGAAGACCATTATCTGGAAGAACGACGGTTCTCTCGGCGAGATTAACTGGAGCAGTGACTATCGTTTTGCACCTGAGAGCAATTCCACAGGTGAGGAGTGCTACACTGTGCCACAAGATGTGTGGGATCGGATGAAGGCTGAGACCTTCTATGTCACCATTAAGGGTGCCAGCCCGCAGATCCGCGTCACCTCAGGATGGTGGAGCGCCACCTGGACGGGCGATGACATCTTCCCAGGCAATGAGCACCTCGAAGACCTTGGCGATGGCACATACAAACTCGCTATCACCCTCGCTGGCGACCCGTTGCTCGACATCGTGGATGCACAGCATCTGCTCTTCACAGGTGGCGGCTACACCGTTGACGAAATCTTCTTTGAGACAGAAGAATGGGTCGGTGGCGGTGGCGACCAAGAAGTGAAGGTACCCGTCTGGACCAACGGCGGAACACTCGGTGAGATCAACTGGAGCAGCGACTATCGTTTCGCTCCCGAAAGCAACTCCACGGGCGAGGAATGTTACACCGTGCCACAAGATGTGTGGGAGCGGATGAAGGCTGAAACCTTCTATGTCACCATTAAGGGTGCCAGCCCGCAGATCCGCGTCACCTCAGGATGGTGGAGCGCCACCTGGACGGGCGAAGACATCTTCCCGGGCAACGAACGCCTTGAAGACCTCGGTGATGGCACCTACAAGCTCACCGTGAACTTCGCAGGCGATCCGCTCTTAGACTTGCTTGATGCACAGCACCTGCTCTTCACTGGCGGCGGCTACACCGTTGAGGAAATCTATTTCATCGACATCATTCACGGTGGCGGAGCTGCCAAAGAGCCGGTCATCATCTGGCAGGGTGACGGCTCTGCCGGTGCTGTCAGCTGGAGCGGACAATACCGTTTCTCCAATGCCGAGAGCACCACTGGAGAAGAGATCTACGCCATTCCAATGGACCAGTGGGAAATCATCAAGTCCGGCACATTCTACCTCGACCTGCAGGCCGAAGACCCGCAGATCCGTGTCACCACAGGATGGTGGAGCACCACATGGACGGGCGCTGACTTCCAGCCTGGCACCAGCGATCTGCTCAAGGACAACGGCGACGGCACTTGGACCCTCACGATCAACCTCTCCGGCGACCCGATCCTTGATGCCATAGACGTTGAGCACCTGCTCTTCACTGGCGACAGGTACACCCCACTGAAACTCTACTATTACTAATAATAGTATTACTAATAATAGAAGATGAAACACCTAACGCTTTTCACCTGCGTTCTTCTTATGGCGGCTGCCCACGCGGCGGCCGCCGACTTTGAGACCGCTACCGATGCCGTCCGGCACATGGGACTCGGATGGAACCTCGGCAACACGCTCGATGCCAACAGCCAATCCGTAACAGACGTCAACAGCGCCGCCTATTGGGGACAGCAGGATCTGTCTTCGGAGACTTGTTGGGGGCAGTATGCCACCAAGCCCGAACTGATGCGCATGATGAAGAACGCCGGCTTCGGAGCCATCCGCGTACCTGTCACCTGGTATAACCACATGGACGCTGAGGGCAATGTCAACCCAGAGTGGATGGCACGCGTGCATACAGTGGTAGATGATGTCATCAAGCAAGGTATGTACTGCATCATCAACGTTCACCATGACACAGGCGCCGACGGCAGCAGCTTCAAATCATGGATCAAAGCCGATGAAGCCAACTACACGCAGAACCGCGCCCGCTTTGAAAAGTTATGGAAACAGATTGCCGAGGAGTTCAAGGATTACGGACAGCAACTGCTCTTTGAGAGCTACAACGAGATGCTCGACCCCCTCAACTCCTGGTGCTACGCCTCCTACGCCGCTACTGGGAGATATAATACCGCTGTAGCCACTTCTGCCTACAACGCCATCAACAGCTACGCCTCAAGCTTCGTGACAACAGTCAGAGCCACAGGCGGTAACAACGCACAGCGCAACCTCATCGTCAACACCTATGCTGCCGCCAACGGCTACGGCAATTGGAACACGCACCTCGCCGAACCCTTGACCACCCTCGTCAAGCCCGAAGGCGAAACCAACCACATTGCGTTCGAGGTTCATGCATACCCCGCTATTGCCAACAGCAACAACACGGATCGCCCCATAGCCGACATCAAGCAGGAAGTGGACGGCATGATCAACCTCCTCAAGACAAAACTCGTCGCCATGGGCGCACCCGTAATCTTCGGAGAATGGGGAACCTCTAACGTTGATGCCGCCGAAAACGACTACGTCAAACGCCCGGCGCTCATGAAGCAGTTCTGCCAGTACTTCGTGCAGCAGTGCAAAGCCAACGGCATAGGCACCTTCTTCTGGATGGGACTCTCCGACGGCGCTGCACGACTCTTCCCGGCATTCAGCCAGGCAGAACTCGCCAAATGGCTGCTGCAGGCCTATCATGGAGACAGCTTTAACCCCATATTGCCCGAACGCAGCGACTACAACACGTGCTGCATCTCCACAACCGTTCATTTCACCCAGCAGTGGTCAGAGTTTAATCTGGCTGTCGGTCCCTTTACTTCGAACAACTATAAGCAGATGATCATAGAGCTGGAAGAAAAGCCGGCTACGGGATTACTGGCTGTCAAGATATATGGATCATCCAACAAGAGCACCAATATCACAGCTGCCACCTCCACCGTTCCTTTCACCGCCTCCATGGGGAGTATCACTCGTGTCACCCTCCAGTGTACGCAGTCGAGCGGCAGCACGAGGGTAAAGAGCATCTGGTTGGTGAAACAAAACGGAGAGAAGGTGCCGAGCGATCCCAGTGTCTTCTGGGGGTGCACCATGAGCGACATCAGCATCAACTATCCCGTGGGTGTCAATGAAGTGAAGCAGGCGACACCTTCTGACGGCTGTTTCTATGATCTCTCCGGACGGAAACTCATCAATGGTAAATCGTCAAATAAAACAAAGAAAAAAGGTATCTGTATCCAAAACGGCAAGAAGTTTATACATCGCCAATAGACCAAACACAGCTAAAATGTCCCCAAAAGTTCGGGGAATAGTAAAAAAAGTGGTTATTTGTTTGGAGATGTGATATTTTTGTAGTACTTTTGCCGCGCAAAAGCGATGAAGCGAGGGGCCGCAGGGTTCTTCGCTTCACTCTTAAAGACAACAGCGTAACCATAAAAACATATAGAAAAAAGACAATCAAAGACAATGATTGACGCAAGCAAAGTGAAAGCATTGGTTGAGCAATGGCTCGACGGTAAAGAGTATTTTCTGACTGACCTAACGGTGACACCCGACGACTGCATCACCGTGGAAATTGACCAGGCTGACGGCGTATGGATTGAGGACTGCGTGCAGCTCTCGCGCTATATCGAGGAGCACCTCTCTCGCGACGAGGAGGACTATGAACTCGAAGTGGGCAGCGCAGGTCTGGGACAGCCATTCAAGGTATTGCGCCAATGGCAGAACCATGTCGGTAAACCCGTAGAAATCATCACCGCCGACAGTCGCAAGCTCAAAGGAACGCTCCAAGAAGCTGATGCAGAACACATCGTGCTCAGCGTGCGACAGAAGGTGCACGTGGAAGGCAAGAAACGCCCCGTCATGCAGGACCTTGACGTCACACTACCTATGAGCGAAGTCAAGAGCGGGCGATACCTCATAGATTTCAAGTAATGACCCACCCCCGACCCCTCCCGTAATGGAGGGGAGACCATGCGGGTTGTAATCCATTCATCATATTTAGAAAAATAATAAACAAAAAAAATAAAAGAATGACCCTAATAGCCCTCAAATAATAACAGAGCGCCAGCCGCTCCCCTCCATAACGGGAGGGGTTGGGGGTGGGTCTTACATTATGGCAAAGAAACAAAACAACGCACTCATTGACACTTTCCAAGAGTTCAAGGAGACCAAGAACATCGACCGCGCCACCCTGGTGAGCGTGCTCGAGGAGAGCTTCCGCAACGTCATCGCCAAGATGAAAGGAACGGATGAGAACTACGACGTGATCGTGAACCCCGACAAGGGCGACTTCGAGATCTATCAGAACCGCACCGTGGTGCCCGATGACGAGGTCACCGATCCCAATATGCAGATTGGTTTGAGCGAAGCACGCCAGATTGCCGACGACTATGAGATTGGCGAGGACGTGTCAGAGCCTGTAGATTTCTCAAAGTTTGGCCGTCGCGCCATCCTGACGCTGCGTCAGACGCTCGCCTCCCGCATCCTGGAGCTAGAGCACGATGCCCTCTACAACAAATATAAGGATATGGTGGGCGACATCATCTCGGCGGAAGTCTATCAGGTGTGGCACAAGGAAGTGCTGCTGCTCGACGAGGAAGGCAACGAACTGCTACTGCCGAAGAACGAGCAGATTCCCGGCGACTTCTTCCGCAAGGGCGAGCCCGCACGCGCCGTTGTGGCACGCGTGGATAACAGCACTGGCAACCCGAAGATTATCCTCTCGCGCACCAGCCCCGTATTCCTGCAGCGTCTGTTGGAGGCCGAGGTTCCTGAGATCGCCGAGGGCATCATCACCATCCGCAAGATTGCCCGTGTACCTGGCGAACGTGCCAAGATTGCCGTCGAGAGCTTCGACGACCGTGTGGATCCCGTAGGCGCTTGCGTCGGTGTGCGCGGTAGCCGTGTTCATGGCATCGTGCGTGAGCTGAAGGGTGAGAACCTCGATGTCATCCAGTGGACCAACAACCCGCAGCTGCTCATCGCACGCGCCTTAGGTCCCGCTGAGATCAACAGCATCAACCTCGATCAGGAATCCAAACACTGCGAGGTCTATCTCGATCCCGATCAAGTCAGCCTGGCCATCGGTAAGGGCGGTCTGAACATCCGTCTGGCCTCAATGCTAACGGACACCGTCATCGACGTCTATCGTGAACTGCCCGAAGGCGAGGAGGAAGATCTGGAGGACGACATCCACCTCGATGACTTCAAGGATGAGATCGACGAGTGGGTCATCGAAGAGCTCAAGAAGAACGGTTGGACGACAGCACGTTCCGTGCTCGAAGCTCCCCGTGAGATGCTCATCAAGAACGCTGACCTCGAAGAGGAGACCGTTGACGAGGTGCTCAGCATCCTGCGTCAGGAGTTCCCCGAGGAGGAAGAGAATGAAAGTGAAAAATGAAAGAGTGAAAAGTGAAAAATTAACGTCACTCTCACCTTCTAATTCACTCTACAACATTCAATAGTTATTTATATTTTTCACTCATTCACTTTTCATCTTTCACTAAATAAAAGTATATGCCCATAAGAATCAATAAAGTCACCAAAGAATGTAGTATCGGATTGCAGACCCTCGTTGACTTTCTCAACAAGAAAGGCTTCCACGATGTCGAGGCCAACCCCAATGCTACAATTACCGACGAGCAGTATGCACTCGTGCAGGCTGAATTTAATAAGGATAAAGGTCTGTTAGCTCAGGCGCAGAAGATCTCCACTGCCCGTAAGGCCAAGGAGAAGAAGGAGACCATCGTGCTCACCGAGGACGATGAGGCACTGCCACTGACGGAAGTCAAGAAGCCCAAGTTCGTAGGACACATCAACCTGGACAGCAAGGGCAACCCCATCACCACTTCTCCTGTCAAACCCGTAGTACCGAAAGAGGAGAAGAAGGTGGAGACGCCTGCTGCGAAAGCACCGGAACAGCCCGAAACGCCGAAGAAGCCAGAAAGTGCCGCTCATCCTGAAAAGCAAGAAGTGCCGGTAGTACAGGAAAAACCGGAGACACCTGAAAAGCAGGATAATCAGGAAGCTCCCAAAGAGAGCTTCAAGGAGCCCGCTGTCGAACAACCCTCAACACCCTCAACGCCCTCGGCACAGGGGGAGAATACTGCCGCAGAACAGCAGCCTCAGCAGGAAAAAGCACCAGCAACGCCCAAGAAGAAGAAGGGCGTAGAACTGGAGGAGATTGACGGCGTCTTCCGCGTAAAAGGCCCCACAGAGCCGCCTCTTACCCTGAACATCAAGGGCCACATCGACCTCGATTCTCTCAACCAGAGTACCCGTCCCCCGCGTTCAAAGAAGCGCAAAAAAGGCGGCAACGGTGCCAATGGAACTCAGGCCAACGGAGGCGGTGAGAACCGTCGCGGCAAGAAGAAGGAACGCGTAGATATCAACGCCGAAGCTGCCAAGCAACAGAATCAGGGCGGCAACAACCAGCCAAAGAAGAACAAAGGCGGCAACAACCAGCAGCAACAGAACCAGCAGAACAAGGGCGAAGGCAAACGTCGCAAGAAGAACCAGCCCAAGGAGGTCATCATCACGCCCGAACAGAGCGAAGAGGAAGTGGCCAAGCAGGTTCGCGAGACACTGGCACGCCTGACAGCTGGTAAGAACAAGGCGCTCGGCAAGGGTGCCAAGTACCGCCGTGAGAAGCGCGAGAACATCCGCGCCGGCATTGAAGCCGAACTGGAACAGCAGGAACAGGAGTCAAAGATCCTGAAGCTGACGGAGTTCGTCACCGCCAACGAGCTGGCATCGATGATGAACGTGCCCGTCACACAGGTCATCGGCACATGTATGAGCCTCGGCGTCATGGTCAGCATCAACCAGCGCATGGACAAAGAGACCATCGACCTCGTAGCCGACGAGTTCGGTTTCCAGACAGAGTTCGTCAGCGCCGACGTGAGCGAAGCCATCAATGAGGAAGCCGACGATGAGGCAGATCTCGTTCCCCGCGCACCGATTGTCACCGTCATGGGTCATGTTGACCACGGTAAGACATCGCTGCTCGACTATATCCGCAAGACAAACGTCATCGCCGGTGAGGCGGGCGGCATCACACAGCACATCGGTGCCTACAACGTGAAGCTGGACGACGGTCGCCACATCACCTTCCTCGACACCCCCGGTCACGAGGCCTTCACGTCCATGCGCGCCCGCGGCGCTATGATTACCGATATTGCCATTCTCATGGTCGCC
>CAJORF010000093.1 GCA_905236985.1 uncultured Bacteroidaceae bacterium
AGTGGATGTTCTGTGCGGTAGGTGGTGATTTCGCTGTCGGTGGGTATGAACCACTGGAGTTGAGGCTCGGCGTAGATGCCGAGGTGGCGTGTGATGCTGTACTGTACGCCGAGACCTCCACCTATGGCGAACTGCGTGGGTGCTGTGGGATGCGTGTCGGGAAGGCTCTCGCTGCTCTTGGAGGTGATGGTGCGGTGCGTGACGAGCGTGCTCACGGGCAGTTCGATGCTGCCGCCGAGGCTGGCGTAGATGTTCCAGTGGCGGCGGTCGAAGATGAGCACCTGTGCGCGCAGGGGGATGCCTAAGTAATGTACCTGCTGGTGGCTATGCTCGTAGGAGGCCAGAGTGCCATGGTCGAAGGTTGACACGAGGCGTGTGTAGGTGAGGCCGCTCTCCAGCGTGAAGCGGTGGCTGAGCGGTATGCCTATGCTCAGGCCGAAGGTCACGGGCAGGTGGTGGTGGCTGTCGTCGACGGGTTGCAAGCTGTTGGCGTACTGCACGGCAGCCTCCCAGTAATTGGTGAGGTCGATGTTGGAGGTTCCTTGCGTGGCATCTATTCCGTCTGTTCCATCTTTTCCGTCTGTTCCATCTTTATCCCAAGTCGAGAAGGAACTATAGGCGTATGTGTAGCCATTGCCAGCAGGAAAATAGTAATTGGCAGGCTTGCTGCTGACGTAGATTGGAGGCTCAGAGCTTGTGGTGGCTTCATCGTGAGTGGAGTTTATTCCTCCGTCGGTGCCGATATTCACGGCCAGTGCGAGTTTCATGGGCTGCCGCTTCGATTCAGTCTCGCGCGCGTTGCGTACATTATTATTATTGGGGGTGGGCTTCGTGGCTTCAGCAAGGAGGTGGTCGAGGCGGTCGAGGTCTACTGGGGAGAGGGGGAGCGCTTCTGGGGATGTAGTGGTAGCGGTGTCTGTGGGCTGGGCAGGCTCGATAGCAGGCTCATTGGTCTCATGAGCCCCATTGGCCTCATTAGTCTCATTGGCCTTATAAGCCTCATAGGCCCCATGATTCACAACAGCCTCGTTCACCTCTTCCACATCTCTTGCCAGCGCCTGCTGTGAGTCGGAGGACTGGCGGTTGAGGATGAATACCAATGCGAGGAGGGCAGCGGTGGAGAGGGCGGTGGCGACGATGGGCCACAGGTGGCGGCGCTTCGTCTTTGCGGCTGGCGGGGCACTTGCTGTCATTGAGCTTGTAGTGGCTTCCTCAGCTTCAAATCTTTCCATCAACCTGTCGGCGAAACCCTCGGGGAGCAGCGGAAGGTTGCTGTTCCGCTGCTGCAAGGCACGCCTGAGGTTGACGTCGTCGCGACGCCAGCTGTCGGGGTTGTTGTGCTTGGAGGGTTTCATCGTTTTTGAAGTTTGAGTATGATGGAAAAAAGTTTCTTGCGTGTGCGGTGGAGGCGGGTGGCGATGGTGCCGGGTGGCGCGTCCACGATTTCGGCTATCTCTCGCAGCGGCAGGTCGTCGTAGTAGAAGAGGTTGACCAGCGTCTGTTCGTCGGGCGGCAGGTAGTCGAGGGCTTGGCGCAGGTAGTCCGTCATCGTGTCGTCGGGCGTCTGAAAGGCTTGTTGCAGGGCTTCGTCGGGCGTGTCTGCGGCATCGATGTTCAGGTCGTAGAGGGCGTTAGGCGTGCTTGGAGCGCTTGTCGTCAGCTCGTTGAAAGTAATCGTATCAACAGCGGGGCGTCGCAAGTGGTTGAGTGCCGTGCGGTAGGCGATGCGTCGTAGCCAAGTCTGTAAGCTGCTGCGGGTGGCATCATAACTGTTGATGTGTCGGAGCGCTTTGAGCAGCGTGTCCTGCGTCAGCTCCTCGACATCCTGCGGATTGCTGACCATGCGCGCGATGAAGGCAAAGACACCGTCGGCATGTCGGGACAGGAACTCCCGCTGTGCCGACCGCTCTCCACGCTTGAGGGCTATAATGTCTTCGTTCGTCATGACGCGCTCTGATATGCCTTTCTACCTCTATATACACGTGTTGGGATTGAAACATTACACTCCAACCCCAACTTTTAGATTCTTTAACTCTTCACGTCCGTTCTTCTACCGACTCAGGCGTGGGCTTTACATCAGTTCCACCACCGTTATTCCCGCCCCACCGAACTGCACATGCTCATCGCGAGCATCGCGCACGGCAGGTACTGTACGGAGGTATTGACGGATGAGCTGTCGGAGCGCACCTGTGCCTGTGCCATGCAGGATGCGGACGCGCGCTACGCCCACCTGGATGGCATCGTCGATGAAGAGCTGAACGGCGTTGAGTGCTTCGTCGCCTCTCATCCCTCGCACGTCAATCTCCTGTTTGAAGTGGAGCGATTTCTCGCGCATGAGGTTCTGTGTCTCGCGGCTGACAAAGGTGGCTCCCGTTGGCGACTCCTCCTTCTTGGGCGCTTGTGCCGGTACGAGACGATCGACCTTCACCACCGTCCGCATCTGCCCGAAGAGCACCACCGCATTCTTACCGTCGATGGAGAGGAGCTGTCCCACGGAAGTCTGACCTTTGAGGCGAACATAGGAAGAATCTCCCCCCGCTGTTCCTGTTAGGGAGGGAGCAGAATGTTTTGCAGATAATGGATTTTTGTTATCGAAGGTGACTGCTCCCTCCCTAACAGGAAGGGCGGGGGGAGAGTCTGTTTTCTTCATTTTACGCTCTTGCCTCCTCCTGATCTTCTCCATCTTGCGCTCGATCTCCTCGTCGCCGAGTCCTTCTTGACTTTCAACTTCTTTGATGCGGAAACTTTCGAGTTGCTGGCGGGCGCGCCGTGTCTCTTCCTTCTCCGCCTGAGCCTCGCGGATCTCGCGGATTGTGCGTTCGATGCGGGCGTTGGAGTCGAGTAGGAGCTGTTCGGCTTCGTCCTTGGCCTTGCGGATGATCTCCTTGCGCTTCTGCTGAAGTTCGGCAATCTCCTCCTCGTATTTCGCTATGGTCTGCTCCATCTGCTTCTCGCGGCTGTGGATGGTTTCGCGTTTCTGTTGCCAGTAGCGACGGTCGCGCACGATGTCCTGCAGCCAGCGGTCGGCGTTGATGTAGTCGCGTCCCACGATGTCCGAGGCATCGCTGATGACCTCCTCGGGGATTCCTATCTTTCGTGCAATCTCCACGGCGAAGCTGCTGCCAGGCTGTCCGATCTGTAGCTGGAAGAGGGGTTGCATCTGATGGCGGTCATAGAGCATCGCACCATTGACCACACCGGCAGTCTCCTCGGCGAAATGCTTGAGGTTCTGGTAGTGCGTCGTGATGATGCCAAAGGCTCCTTTCTGCACAAAACGCTTCAAGACGGCTTCAGCAATGGCACCGCCTATCTGGGGCTCGGTGCCGCCGCCGAACTCATCGATGAGTAGCAGCGAGGCAGGATTGGCACTCCGCATCATCTGCTTCATGTTGAGCAGATGTGAACTGTAGGTCGAGAGCTCGTCCTCCAGACTCTGCTCGTCGCCAATATCAATCATAATACTATCGAAAACACCCAATTGCGAGCGTTCGCCTACAGTAATAGGTATGCCGCATTGGAGCATATATTGCAGCAGTCCCACGGTCTTCAGACAGACGCTCTTGCCGCCTGCATTAGGACCAGAGATGAGCAGGATGCGCTGCCGACGTGTGAGCTCGATTTCCAATGGAACGACCTTCTTGCCGTGCTTGGCCAGCGAGCGAGCCAGCAGCGGATGTATGGCCAATGTCCAGTCGATGAGCGGATGGGCGGCAATCTGTGGTTGTGTGGTCGTGAAGGCTCCAGTCTCTTGGGCGAAGCGTGCCTTGGCGCGCACAAGTTCTACATCTGCCAACATCTCGAAGCTCTTCAGCAGCTGTGGCACCATCGGTCTGACCTTATCTGCAAACTCACGCAGGATGCGCAGGATCTCGCGTCGTTCCTCGCCTTCGAGCTCGCGGATGCGGTTGTTGGCTTCGACAACCTCCTGCGGCTCTATGAACACCGTCTTACCCGTTGCACTCTCGTCATGTACAATACCCTTGATCTTACGTTTCAGGGCAGGAGCAACGGGAATCACGAGACGTCCGTCACGCATGGTCGGGGTTATATCCTGTGCCACCGTGCCTTCCGCCTGCGCGTTCCTTAATATATGATTCAATACGCGGCTGACGCTGCCCTCCGCATTGGCCAACTCGCGACGGATGCGCGCCAGCTCCGTGGAGGCAGAGTCCTTGATGTGACCGAACTTATCAAGGATGGTATCGATGCGGCGGATCAAAGACTCTCCCCCCGAACCAGTCCAGATAGAACACTCAGTTCTGTCTTCCTGGCACCCTATCAGGGAGGGAGCAGTATCATTTGAAAATCGGGAGTAAATGAGACGCGAAAGAGCAGGGTAAGGGAGTGACTCTGTAAACGATGTCCTATCTTGTATGGTAATTGCTCCCTCCCTAACAGGGTGCCAGGAAGACAGAACTGAGTGTTCTATCTGGACTGGTTCGGTGGGAGAGTCTGGTTCGGTGGGAGAGTCTGCTATTAGTTTGGTTATCCCTCTTATCGTTTCCATCGCCCTCTTCAGCGCAAACATCTCGTCCACCTCCATGTATGTTCCCTCGATGCGGATGTGTTGGAGTGTCGGACGCAGGTCGTAGAAACCTTGGTCGGGGAAGTCATCGTGCTCTTCGGTGAGGCGCACGAACTCGCCCACTTGCTGATGGAGTTCACAGAGTAGCTTGGCATCGGACGTGAATGTCATCTCCTCGACGCGCTGTTGTCCCAATGGGCTCAGACAATGTGAGCGCAACATGGCTCTCACGTCCTTCATCCCTATCTTCTCTTCGAAAGTCTGTGGATAAATCATATCTTTTTTGGCTATTTGTGGCACAAAGGTAGCCAAAATAAATCAAAAAGTAAGCCGTTAGAAAAGAAAAATGCTTTTTCGCATAGAGAAATCGTATATTATCTGTACCTTTGCACCGAAAAAGCACTAAAGAAGATTGCAAATGGAAGCAAGTGCCATCCTACTGCTACACTGTCCAGACCAACCAGGAATCATTTCCGAGGTAACTAAATTCATCACCGATAATCAGGGTAACATCATCTATCTCGACCAATATGTCGATCGTGAAGACGGGATGTTCTTCATGCGCATCGAATGGCAATTGGAGCGTTTCCTGATTCCCAAGGATAAGATCAAGGAATACCTGAATACGCTCTACGCCCCGCGTTATCAGATGACCTTCAACCTCTACTTCTCCGACGAGCGTCCGCGCATGGCCATCTTCGTCAGCAAGATGAGCCATTGCCTCTACGACCTCCTGGCGCGCTACAAGGCGGGCGAGTGGAACGTAGATATCCCCTGCATCATCAGCAACCACGAGGACTTGCGATTCGTGGCCGAGCAGTTCAACATACCTTATTATGTATGGTCGATCAATAAGGACCACTCGAACAAGGCGGAGGTCGAAGCTGCTGAGATGGAGCTGCTGCAACGCGAGCGCATCACCTTCATTGTGCTGGCACGTTACATGCAGATCATCAGCGACGAGATGATAGCCCGCTATCCACACCACATCATCAACATCCACCATTCGTTCCTGCCTGCTTTCGTAGGTGCTAAGCCTTACCATCAGGCATGGGAGCGTGGCGTGAAGATCATCGGTGCCACCTCTCACTACGTCACGGCGGATCTGGACGCAGGCCCCATCATCGAGCAGGACGTGGCGCGCATCACCCACAAGGATACACCTGAGAGCTTGGTGCTCAAGGGCAAGGACTTGGAGAAGATCGTGCTCTCGCGTGCCGTCACCAAGCATATCGAGCGTAAGTTGCTCACTTATAAGAATAAAACCATCATTTTCAGTTAACAAAATAACGATATTCTTATGAAAAAAGAAATGAAGAAGGTGCTCGTGTTAGGCAGCGGCGCCTTGAAGATTGGACAGGCAGGAGAGTTTGACTACTCGGGTTCGCAGGCGTTGAAAGCGTTGCGCGAAGAAGGAATCTCCAGCGTCCTCGTCAACCCCAATATCGCCACGATCCAGACATCCGAGGGTATCGCCGATAAGGTTTATTTCCAGCCCGTTACCCCTTATTTTGTTACTGAAATCATCAAGAAGGAGCGCCCTGACGGCATCCTTCTTGCTTTTGGTGGACAGACCGCCCTCAACTGCGGCACGGAACTCTACCTCAACGGCACGCTCAAGGAATACGGCGTCGAGGTGCTGGGCACCAGCGTCGAAGCGATCATGGACACGGAGGATCGCGACCGCTTCGTGAAGAAGCTGGCTGAGGTCGATCTGAAAGTGCCCGTGAGCCATGCCGTAGAGAATATGGACGATGCCCTGAAGGCTGCCCACGCGATTGGCTTCCCCATCATGATTCGTTCGGCATACGCCCTTGGCGGCCTCGGCTCAGGTATCTGTCCCGACGAGGAGAAGTTCATAGAGATCGCCGAGAGTGCCTTCACCTTCGCGCCCCAGATCCTCGTTGAAGAGAGCTTAAAGGGTTGGAAGGAAATCGAGTTCGAGTGCATCCGCGACGCCAACGACCGCTGCTTCACCGTAGCCTCGATGGAGAATTTCGATCCCCTCGGCATCCACACGGGTGAATCAATTGTCGTAGCACCCACCTGCTCGCTGACTGAGAATCAGGTGAAGATGCTGCAGGACATCACCATCAAGTGTGTGAAGCACCTCGGCATCGTCGGCGAGTGCAACATCCAGTTTGCCTTCAACGCCGTGACCAATGACTACCGCATCATCGAAATCAACGCGCGCCTCTCGCGCTCCAGCGCCTTGGCTTCGAAGGCCACCGGCTACCCTCTCGCCTTCGTCGCCGCCAAGATAGCCCTGGGCTACACCCTCGACCAGATTGGCGAGATGGGCACCACGAACAGCGCCTATGTAGCTCCTTCGCTCGACTACATGATTTGCAAGATTCCGCGCTGGGACCTCACCAAGTTCGCCGGTGTCAGCCGCCAGATTGGCTCTTCGATGAAGTCTGTGGGCGAGATTATGTCCATTGGCCGCTCCTTCGAGGAGATGCTGCAGAAGGGTCTGCGTATGATCGGACAAGGGATGCACGGCTTCGTAGGCAACGAACATACCCACTTCGACAACCTCGACGATGCTCTCGAGAATCCCACCGACCTGCGCATATTCGCCATCGCCGAAGCCCTGGAACAGGGCTACACCGTGGA
>CAJORF010000094.1 GCA_905236985.1 uncultured Bacteroidaceae bacterium
GCCACGGGGTGCTGGAAGCGGGTGGGGTTGGTGGAGTTACCCGTGATGGAGACATCGACGTTCTCGTTCCACAGGATAGCCACGCCCTCACGGACGTCGTCGGCACCGTAGCAGCGCACCTTCAGGCGGCTGGGGTTGTTGCCGTAGGGCACTTCCTTCACAATCTTCAGCTCGGAGGTGTAGTAGTCGAACTGCGTCTGCACATAAGTGAAGCCGTTGATGCGGCTGATGATCTGAGCAGCGTCCTTGCCGAGACCGTTGAGGATGACGCGGAGGGGTTTCTGACGAACCTTATTGGCCATCTCAGCAATCTTGATAGCACCTTCAGCGGCAGCAAAGCTCTCGTGGCCAGCCAGGAAGGCGAAGCACTCGGTCTCCTCGCGGAGCAGACGGGCGGCGAGGTTACCGTGTCCGATACCCACCTTGCGGTCGTCAGCTACGGAGCCGGGGATGCAGAAGCTCTGCAGGCCGATGCCGATAGCCTCGGCTGCGTCGGCAGCTGTCTTCACGCCCTTCTTGATGGCGATAGCAGCACCGCAGACGTATGCCCACTTGGCATTCTCGAAGCAGATACGCTGTGTCTCCTCACACATCTGGTAGGGATCCACGCCAGCCTTTTCACAAATTTCGTTGGCCTCTTCAATGCTGTTGATGCCATTCTCTTTCAGAGCAGCCAGCACCTGGTTGATACGGCGTTCCTGGCTCTCAAAATAAACTTTTCTAATCATAGTCGTATCCTCCTTTATTCTTTGCGTGGATCAATAGCCTTCACTGCACCCTGCTCCTCGGTTGTGCGACCATAGGAACCGGTGAACTTCTTCATAGCCTCGTTGGCATCCATGCCGCCCTTGATGGCTTCCATCATCTTGCCGAGGTGAACGTACTCGTAGCCACAAACCTCGTTGTTCTCATCAAGGAACTGCTTGGTGATGTAACCCTCGGTGAGCTCCAGATAGCGTGTGCCCTTAGCCTTGGTGCCGTAGAGCGTACCCGTCTGAGAACGGAGACCCTTGCCGAGGTCCTCGAGACCAGCACCGATAGCGAGACCGCCCTCGGAGAAGGCACTCTGTGTGCGGCCATAGACAATCTGCAGGAAGAGCTCGCGCATGGCGGTGTTGATCGCATCGCAGACGAGGTCGGTGTTGAGTGCTTCGAGGATGGTCTTGCCGGGGAGAATCTCGCTGGCCATAGCTGCGGAGTGGGTCATACCCGTGCAACCGATGGTCTCAACGAGTGCTTCCTCGATGACGCCGTCCTTGACGTTGAGGCTCAGCTTGCAAGCACCCTGCTGAGGGGCGCACCAACCGATACCGTGAGTGTAACCGGAAATGTCCTTGATTTCTTTTGCCTGAATCCACTTGCCCTCTTCGGGAATGGGTGCAGGTCCATGGTAAGCGCCCTTGCAGACGCTGCACATGTTTTTGACTTCTGTTGAGTAAATCATAAGTTATGGATTAAAAAAAGGTGTAAAATGATGTCATTACGTCACAAAATTACCGCGATATTCCGAATCCTCCAAAGGCTTCTTTCATTATTTAAGAACTATTAACAAAAGTGCGTTTGCTATTCCATGAGAGTAACCTATCTTTGCGGACGAATTAAGAAAACGATAAGAAAAATGAATCAAGAAGAATTGGATGCGCGGGTGGAGCGTGCCGTAGATTACTTCATGGCGGGCTTTGGTTGTGCCCAGAGTGTTGTGGCGGCCTTTGCTGACCTGTATGGTTTGGACGAGACGATGGCCAAGCGTATCGCTGCAGGCTTCGGCGGTGGCGTAGGACGGATGCGCATGATGTGCGGCGCGGTGTCGGGCATCGTGATGCTCGTGGGCCTGGACTGCGGGCAGACCGAAGGCGATGACCGCGAAGGCAAGTCGGCCTGCTACAAGGTGGTACAACAGTTGCTCGAACGCTCGAAGCAGGAAAATGGCAGCCTGATATGCGCAGAGATATTAGGTATCAAAGGACAAGAGAAGGCACTTTGTACCTACGAGGCCTCGCCGCGAACAGCGGAATACTACAAGACACGCCCCTGCGCTGCTAAGGTGGAAAGTGCCGCCCGCATCTTTGCCGACTACCTCAAGAAAAAAACGATCTCCCAACCCTGTTAGGGGGGGAGATAGGTTATTAGTGAGTTTCGACAATCTTTGTCCGTTCCTGCTCAGCGTTGCGACGGTCAATTTGTGTGATGACGCGCGCTGCGAGCATGAGGAAAGCGTTGCCAGTGGGTGTCTCGGGATGGAGGACGGCAGGCTCGCCGGCATCACCGCTCTCACACACGCTCTGCACGAGAGGGATCTGCGCCAAAAGGGGATAGCCAGTCTCTTCAGCCAATTGTTTCACACCCTCGCGCCCAAAGATGAAGTAGCGGTTGTTGGGTAACTCAGCAGGCGTGAACCAACTCATGTTCTCGACGAGTCCGAGGATGGGGACATTCACCTTCTCGTTGGTGTACATATTCAATCCCTTGCGTGCATCAGCGAGGGCTACCTGCTGGGGTGTCGAGACGATGAGGGCTCCCGTGATGGGCAGCGTCTGGACAAGGGTCAGATGGATGTCGCTTGTGCCGGGAGGCGTGTCAAGGATGAAATAGTCGAGCTCGCCCCACAAGGCTTCGCCGATGAGTTGCTTCAGCGCGTTGGAAGCCATACCGCCACGCCAAAGCATCGGAACGTCAGGATTGACAAAGAAACCGATGGACAGCATCTTGACGCCATATTTCTCAATGGGAACGATCATCGCCTTGCCATCAATCTCCTCGCTGTAGGGTTGCTCACGCTCAACGTTGAACATCTTTGGCATCGAGGGGCCAAAGATGTCGCAGTCGAGCAGTCCCACGCGGTGGCCGAGGCGTGCAAGACCGATGGCCAGATTGGCTGCTACAGTACTCTTGCCAACACCACCTTTGCCCGAAGAGACTGCGATGATGTTGCCGAAACCCTCGAAGCTCGGAGCACTTGAGGGAGTGCTCCGAGCTTCGACAGCTTTCACTTTAATATCCACCTCCACATCCTTTGACACGAAAGCATGAATGGCCGCTTCGGAAGCCTTGACCAATGATTTGGAGAAAGGATTTGTAGGTTTGTCAAAGATGAGGGAGAAGGAGACGTGCAAGCCACTGATGCGCATGTCGTCCTCCACCATACCCATCTCCACAATATTCTTGCCCGTGCCTGGATAGCGCACGGTCTTGAGGGCATCGATGATGAGTTGTGGGTAGAGAGTCATTAGAAAGAGTGAAAAGTGAAGAGTTGAACTTTTGGGTGCAAAGTTAGTAAAAACTTTCTACTTTCATCCATCAACTCTCAACTTTTTATTACCTTTGCCCCCAAAAAGGGGAAAAAGAAGAGAAAAGTTCATCATGTTAAAGCGTTTTCATACAGAAGGTGTTATCGAGGCTGGCTGCGACGAGGCTGGCCGTGGCTGTCTGGCAGGACCTGTGATGGCTGCCGCCGTCATCCTGCCTCCCGACTTCAACAACGATGTGCTCAACGACTCGAAGCAGCTGACAGAACGACAGCGTTACGCGCTACGTGAGGTCATAGAACGCGAAGCGGTCGCTTGGGCTGTGGCAGAGTGTTCGCCCGAGGAGATTGACCGGTTGAACATCCTGCGGTGTTCTATTCTCGCTATGCAACGCGCGGTGGAACAGCTCCGCGTGCAGCCCCAGCACCTGATCATCGACGGCAATCGCTGGTACAGTTATCCCATCCCAGCTGACACGATTGTCAAAGGCGATGCCACCTATATGAGTATTGCTGCCGCCAGCATTTTGGCTAAGACCTATCGTGACGACCGTATGCGGACGCTGGCTTTGGACTATCCAGAGTACGGCTGGGACAGGAATGTAGGCTATCCCTCAAAAGCGCACCGTGACGCTATACGAAAGTATGGTCCTACGCCTCATCACCGCATGACCTTCCGTCTGCTACCCGAGGAACAGTTGACATTTGATTTCTAAGACCTGCTTCCCCGCTCGATGCGGCATTGTAGTAGAACATCTGCTTGACGGCGTTCTGGATGAACTACCAGTACGCCCGCAACGATGCAGAGGCATGCGCCTTGTCGAAGTGCTGGGAGTAGCTGATCATCGGACGGTGGACGTGACCATTACGCAGTTCCGTATTTCCGATGCTGACAAACATAGGATTACAGTCATCCGTGCGATTGGCCAATGCCTCAAGTTCCGGAAGGGTCATCCTTTAGGAATATCCCACCGAGATACGCCACAACTGTAGGGGCTTATCGGTATTTGCGTTCGTCCTCGTCATCGAGCATCGAGAGGTAGGAACGGTAGCGGCTCTCGGCGATCTCGTGGGCCGAGAGGGCTGTAAGCACGGCACATCCAGGTTCGTGGGTGTGGGTGCAGTTGCCAAATCGACAGTCGTGGCCGATGGCGAAGATCTCGCGGAAGTAATGGCTGACTTCCTGACGTTGGAAGTCGAAGGTGCCGAAGCCGCGTATGCCGGGTGTGTCGATGATGTGACCTGGATTCACGGCGATGGAATCGCCGCACACAGCAGGCAGGTCATACATTTCGGAGAAGGTGGTGGTGTGCTGTCCCTGGTCATGTGCGGTACTCAGCTCGGCAGTCTTGGCACAGGCTTCGGGGATGAGGCGGTTGAGGAGTGTGCTCTTGCCAACTCCGCTATTGCCGCTGAAGAGGGTTGTCTTGCCACGAAGTTCGGCAAGGAGTTCGTCGAGACCTTCACCGGTGGCTGCAGAGACGGCGAGACAAGTGTAGCCAAGGAGGCGGTAGAGCGCGATGATGCCATCAAGGTAGCGAAGGTCATCTTCATCGTAGAGATCCACCTTATTAAATATAAGAATTGCGGGCACGCGATAGGCTTCGGCAGAGGCAAGGAAGCGGTCGATGAAGGTGGTGGAGGTCTCAGGATGAGCAATGGTGACAACGAGGCCCGCAAGATCGACGTTGGCAGCGATGATGTGACTCTGCTTGGAGAGATTGGATGCGCGGCGGATGATGTAGTTACGACGATCGAGGATGTCAGTGATGAGGGCGTAGGCAACCGACGGTGACTGGTCGGGCACTGTGGCCGAAGGGGCGATTTCCACCCAGTCGCCGACGGCGACGGGATTGGTGGAGCGGATGCCACGGAGGCGGAAGTTGCCCTTCACCTTACATGCGAAAAGCTGGCCGTCGTCCGTGCGGACGTCGTACCAGCTTCCAGTATTGCGGACAACAAGACCCTTCATGAAGGAAAGAAAAGTGAAAAATGAAAGAATGAAAAAAGGATTCTTCACTTTTCACTTTTTCATTATTCATTTAAACCGTCATGATCTCCTTCTCTTTGGCGGCGAGCAATTCGTCAATCTTCTTGATGAACTTGTCGTGCATCTTCTGGAGTTCGGTCTCGCCGTCTTTTTGGAAGTCTTCGCTGAGCCCATCCTTGACGGCCTTCTTGAGCTGCTCGTTGCCGTCGCGACGTGCGTTGCGCACGCTGACCTTAGCCTGCTCCCCTTCCTTGCCGCACTGCTTGTTGAGTTGCTTACGACGCTCCTCGGTGAGGGGTGGAATGCCGATGCGGATGATCTCGCCGTTGTTTTCGGGCATTATGCCGAGGTCGCTGTTGATGATGGCTTTCTCGATGACCTTGAACATCGACTTGTCCCAGGGCTTAATGCTGATCGTGCGAGCGTCGGGCGTGGTGACAGCGGCGCACTGGTTGATGGGAACCATTGAACCATAGTTATCGACACGTATGCCGTCAAGCAGCTTGACGTTCGCCTTGCCGGCACGGATGTGCGAGAGCGCATCTTCGAGGTACATCACAGCCTCTTCCATGCGTTCGTCGGCTGCGCTGAGGATTTCTTTGTAGTCTGCCATATCTTTTTATGTTGAAAGTTGAAGAGTAGAATGTTGAAATGTAGAAAATTGTAGGTTTTCTCCTTTATTCGGCGACAAAGATAAAGGTTTTCGTCGATACAAGAAGCGTTTTTATTGAAAAAAGTATGTTAAATGCATAAAAACTTCCAACTTTAAACGCTAAACTTTAAACTTTTCCTTATATTTGCACCCGAAATCATTACTTTATGCAATGACTAAATCCGATCAGAGCATCAACCATTGGCTCGCACAGTTGCCGCCAATCTCTCTCGACGAAATGAGCGGCATCAAGCTGATGAACCGCACAGACACAAAGTTCGTGACCAACAAGCAGAAGTTGGTCGAACTGCTGGAGTTGGCACAAGGCGAGTATTATGTCCAGCAAATTGAGGGCTCTCGCATCGCCAACTACCGTACGGTTTATTGGGACACGCCTTGGCACCGCTTCTTTCTGGAACATCATAACGGTCGTGCACCCCGTCAGAAGATACGTGTGCGCACCTATCTCGACTCTGATCTCACCTTCTTGGAGGTAAAGACCAAGAACAACCACGGTCGCACAAAGAAAAAACGCATCACCGTGGCTTCGCAGGAGTTACAGAGTCTGGTGGAAGCTGGTGGCGATGAGTTCGTATGCAAACTGACTGGTATTACGACTGCTGACATCATCCCCACGGTTCAGAACCAATTCCAGCGTATCACCCTTGTGAACAAAGGCAAGACAGAGCGTCTGACCATCGACTTCAACGTAGCATTCCATAACTACGAGACAGACTCCGATGCCGAGACGGGCAATCTTGTCATCATCGAGTTGAAACGCGACGGAAATGTATTCTCACCGATTTTGGACAAGCTACGCACATTGCGCATCAAGCCTTCGGGCTTCTCGAAGTACTGTATCGGCTCCGTCATCACCAACAACGCGCTCAAGCATAACATCTTTAAGAAAAAGATGATTCGAATACGGAAGTATGTCGGACATCAACTGCCGTTTCAAAGCAAAGCGTGAAAAGTGAAGAATGAAAAAGTGAAAAATTAAATAATACTTTAACAAAATGGATTTTACACAGATTAACAATGAACTTGGTAACTTATTTGGCGTCACCTTGTTCGACCCCCAGCAGTTCATCTCACTGGTGATTCGCTTCATCATCAATCTGATCGTGGTGAGTGTCATTGCCCGCAAGTTCTACTTCCCCCACAGCCGCCGTCGCGACTATACATTCATCTTCATTCTGATGGCAATGAGCATCTTCCTGCTCGTGAGCCTGATGGAGGGCGGCGGTATGCAATTAGGCGCTGCCATGGGTCTGTTTGCCATCTTCGGCATCATGCGTTTCCGCACAGAAGCCGTGCCCATCCGTGAGATGACATATCTGTTCATGCTCATTGCCTTGAGTGTCATCAACGCTCTGGCACACGCCGACTACCACCCAAAGGCTTTGTACTGGGACGGCGTTGGCATCGTCACCATCCTCTTCGTGAACATCGTGTTCGTGATTATGGCTTGGATCTTCGAGAATTCCAAGGTGATGAGTCAGGAGTGCTCCAAGATTATCCTCTACGACAACGTCAACCTCATTGCTCCCGACAAACGCGAGGAACTGAAAGCTGATCTCGAAAAGCGCACGGGGTTGAAGATCAAACGCCTCGAAATAGGCTTGCTCGACTATTTGAAGGATAGTGCTATGATACGTATCTTCTACGAGGATCCCGAAGACGTGGGCAATAGCATCGCTCGCTTCGGACGTATGCCCAAGGAGATTTAGGAAAATGAAAAATTGAAAGAATAAAAAGTGAAAAATGAAGAAACGGATTCTGCTATGCCTGCTGATGGTCTTGCCGATGATAGTATCTGCTCAGGATACGGAGAACTACGGCGCGGTATGGACTGAGGTAGGCGTGACAAAAGTGCTTCCCTACGACTTCACTTTAGATGCCGGGGTGGGTTTCCGCACGTTCGACTGGTTCAACGATGCGAACCGCTTCGATGCCAGCATCGGTGTGGGCTACAAGTTGGGCAAATACGTGAAGTTCGGTTTGAGCTACACGTTCATCGCCAAGCACTACCTTGAGAAGAGCGAGTATAAGTACAGCGGCGACTACGATTTCTCGTCGTATCAAGGCCCTGGCTATACCGCTCCAGACGGTCTCACTTACGCCTACGAAGGCTATAATGTCGATGCAGCCCACTGGGCTCCCCGCCACCGTGTGAGCTTCGATGTCAGTGCCGACAAACGTTTTTGGAAGACGCTGCGCATCGGTCTGCGCGAACGCTACCAGTTCACACATCAGTCTGCACGTTCTGTCAATCGCACGAAATACCGCTTAAACGATGATGTCGAAGAGAGCGAGAGCTACGACGCGGAGGACATGACGGCGACTCAGACGGTGAAGGAGAAAGACGCATGGAACCGCCACCTCCTGCGGTCACGCCTGAAGTTCTCCATCGACAGAAAAGGATGGGATTGGGAGCCTTTCGTGAGTGTGGAAGCACATAACGATATGGGAGCCCGCTGGCATCTCGATAAGATTCGTGCTGCAGCTGGCACGGAATACGCCGCCGGTAAGCAGCATAAGATTTCTGCTGCCTATATCTTCACTCATGAGAACGATGATGATGGCAACGAAAACATCCATGCTATCAGTATCGGCTATAAATTCAAATTCTAAGGAACAAGTTTTAATAAAGGCACATTACAACATCATTATGAATCGCAAACATCTCCCTTTCATCGTCATTGCAGCAATGATGGTCATGAGTATCTCCGTAGGTTGTGGAAAAGATGACCCCGAACCCACTCCTACACCGACACCGACACCCGTCGATACCGACACTATCGTCACTCCAGTGGATACCGATACCGTTGTCATCCCGGTCGATAGCACTGTATTCATTAAATGGAATGGCGCATCTGCATCCATCGAGGTAGATGAAAAGCTCGCCGACCTGTTCACCACCGAAATCAATGGTGGTCATGTGGTGCTGACCAATCCCAACGTGACTGACGAATTCCTCTTTGTGCTCAGCGGCACTTGCGAGGATGGCTCGTTCACCTACAACGGCGCTTTCAAGACCTCGTTCCAGTTCGATGGTCTCCAGCTCACCTCCACCCAAGGCGGAGCCATTGACATCCAGTGCGGTAAGCGTATCAAGCTCGACCTGAAGGATGGTACGACCAACACGCTCGCTGATGCCGCAGAAGGCGAACAGAAAGCTGCCTTTAACTGTCAAGGACACTTGGAAGTGAGCGGAAGCGGAAGCCTTAGTGTGGCAGGTAACGCCAGACATGCCTTCCGCACCAAGGAATACCTTGAGCTAAAGGAAACGACGGGTGCCATCACCATCGCGACAGCCGCTGCAGATGCAATCCACTGCGGCGAGTTCTTCCAGATGAACGGCGGCACACTTACGATAAGCGGAATGGGCGGCGACGGTATCCAGGTAGAGACCGATCCGGGTTCTGAAGAACTGCTCAACGGACAGTTCATCATGAACGGGGGAAGTATAGACCTGACGATGACCACACAGGATACGAAGGGCATCCGCCTGGACATCGATACGCTGAATCAATTCGTGCCAGAGATGAAGATTCTTGACGGCACGATCACGGTGAACCTCACCTCCACGGCTCTCGGTGCCAAAGCGATAGTCAGTGACGGCAACCTCACCATCGGCAGCAGTACGACTGAGCCAAAGATTAATGTGACTGTAGCCGCAGGAGTCTTCACGGAAAAAATTGATGGTGTCGAAGAAGAGAACCGAGCCACTGGTATCAAGGCCGAACAGACGTTGCTCATCGCAGGAGGTGCCACCACTGTGACGGCCTCAGGCAAGAAGAGTCGTGGCGTGCGCGCAGCTACACTGCGGGCAACCGGCGGCTCGCTGACCGTCAAGAACACAGGTTCGAAGAGTCAGGGCATCAAGCTTGACAACACCTACTCCAGCGAAGGCGGTACGGTGTCCGGCACCTTCAAGTATAATTAGTTTATGCCTAAAAACAATAAAAGTACACGCTTCAACGTTGATATTATGATGAAGCGTGTACTTTTCATACTGATCTGCATCCTGTCTGTCTCGGTCGTTCAGGCACAGGAACCTCGCATACAGAACCGCCCCTACCTGGATCAGCGGTTCCTGCACTATGGTTTCTTCATCGGACTGAACATGATGGATATGGAGGTGCAGAACAATGGATATGTCGATCCTGAGACGGGGGAACAATGGTACACCGAGATAGACAACTATCAGCCAGGCTTCACCGTAGGTGTGCTGGGCGAGTTGAGGATCAACAAGACCCTTGGCCTTCGCCTCCAGCCTTGCATCCACTTCGGACAGAAGCACGCTTATTTCCACGAACAAGTATCGGGGCGCGACACGACACAGAACCTGAAATCAACCTATTTCGCGCTTCCCTTGAATCTGAAAATTGCTGCGCCACGCTACAATAATTTCCGTCCTTACGCCGTTTTGGGCGTATCGCCAGCCATCGACCTGACGGTTCGTAAGCATGGGACGCTGCTCACCGAGCGTTTCGACTGTTACATAGAAATAGGTATGGGTTGTGATATCTACCTGCCCTATTTCAAGCTGATTCCCGAGCTGAAGTTCTGTTTCGGCTTGCGTGACATTATCGTACATGACCGCTCTGACTTGATTGATACCTCTTTGTTGAAGTACACCAAGTCACTGGACAAGGGCAACGCCAAGATGATTACCCTTGTGTTCTATTTCGAATAGTTCCAGCAGTTTTCTTATTTGCCTAACGTCAGCTGAAGCGTGCCCACAAAGCGTGCATTCTTGCCCATCTGATTGTTGGGGACAATCGTACCGTCGAGGTTCGTAAGCCATTCGGGGTTGGAGAAATACGTGTGGGAATGGCCACCGATGACAATGTCGATGTTGCGGGTTGCAGGTATCAGTTCTTCATCGCTGATGCCAGCCACATTCCATCCAAGATGCGAAAGACAGATGACGAGGTCACATTTCTCCTTGTTCTTCAAGTAGTCGGCGACGGGCTGAGCCGCCTTGATGGGGTCGATGTAGCGGACGCCCTTGCAGGTGTGGGCAGCCACAAGACCTTCGAGCTGCGGAGAAACTCCAAAGACACCTACCTTCAGGCCGTTGCGCTTAATGATGGTGTAAGGTTTCACGAGACCTTCAACTACTGTTCCCGTAAAAACATAGTTGCAACAGACGATCGGGAACTGTGCCTTGCGAAAGAGACGGGCCATATTCTCCACTCCAAAGTCGAACTCATGGTTGCCGATGGTGACGGCATCGTAGCCCATCAGGTTCATCAGGCCCACCTCCACGTCGCCGTGGTAGAGGCTGTAGTAAGCAGAGCCTTGTGAGAAATCGCCTGCATCGAGCAGTAGCAGATTCGGATCTTTCTCGCGCAACTGGCGGATAAGCGTGGCGCGACGCAAGTAACCGCCCTTGTCAGCCTGCGTCGTATCAGCCAGGTTAGGATTAAGCGGCTCGATGCAGGAATGTGTATCATTGGTATGAACGATGAGCAGTTCCTTTTGTTTCTTGCCGGTGTTTGTCTTAATCTGCCTTGACGTGGGGATAGCCGCAACGAGCGTCTTTCCTTCTTTCGAAGGTAAAGTCCCGTCCTCAATGACTACGCGCCCTTCTATCTCGGCGTGTGCTTTCTTGCCCTGCTGATCCAACAGGCGCAAGTGGTTCATCAACAACTCACGGATAGCCAACTTAGTGTCATTGCGCTCGATTGCTTTCTTTAAGGCGAAGAGTTTGTCGTTGCCTTCAGCGAGATAATCCAAGGTAGCTATCGTGTAGATGCGTTCGGGGTCAATGGGCTGACCGGCAATGGTAGCGCTTCGGACTTCGCCGCTGAGAGTGACCACCAGGCGTACTGCGCTGCTGAGGCCTTCTCCATGAACGACGGCGATGTTTTTCATCAACTCCTGGACGTCAGATCCTTTCAGTTTGACAACGGTAAAGAAATTCTCGAAGGGTGAGATGGCAATGATGTCACCACGACGAATAGTGCCTTGAGGCATAGCGGCACGCAGGCCACCAATATTACAGAGGCCGAAGTCTGCCTGGCAGCCCTCACGTTCGGCTGTGGCAACCAAAGCATCAGCTACCCAGTTGCTGAGCAGACTCTCCGGGCGTCGCGATGCCATATATTGCTCGCTCTGTCCAATATATGGTGCTTCCAGACTATCGACACCAGCCCGGAAAGGGGTCATGAAAGCCGTGACCTGCGGCACAGGGTCAGCATCAAGAACCTTTGTCACTTCAATGCGCTTTGGGGTAACGGATTGGAGAGCATAAGGTGTTGTCGTGCAAGCTGTCAAAAGCAAGACAGCGGACAGACATAGAGTATAAAAAAGTGGAATCCGTTTCATCGTATAGCCATTTTGTAATTCATTCTGTGATCAACTCCGAAACCATTGGGGCTCACTCAGCGTTGAGCTTCAGTGTCGCTTTCTTCAAGCCTTTTGCTGAAGCTTCGAGGAGGATAGCGCCCTTCTGCTTTGATGCCTGCACGATAGCGGTGAGCTGTCCAGCAAAGGCGTGATGCTGTGGCAGGTGGAAAAGATCGAGGTTAGTGGCATCGCCATTGGCAGCGGCACGGAAGCATCCAGCCCCCTTGACCCTGAAGGAGATGAGATGGGCAGCATCAGGGATAAGTGTGCCATCCTTATCCACAACACGCACGGTGACATAGCAGAGGTCGTCGCCGTCAGCAGAGAGAACAGAACGGTCGGGGATGAGTTCAATGTGATGGGGACGACCCGCTGTGCGGACGCTGACCTCAGCAGGGGAAGTGGAGGGATAATGAGCAACGACCTTGATTTCACCAGGTTCATAGCGAACATCGGTCCACATGAGACGATAGCGGTGCTGAAGCCAGAGGCTGTCGCCAGCATCGCGGGCGGCAAGCGCTTCCTCGCGAGTGTATTTGCGTTGAACGCCTTGGCTCTTACCATTGACGAAGAGTTCTGCTTCAGGAGCATCAGTATAGACGAAGACAGGAACGATCTGTCCCTCATGACCGGGCCATGTCCAGTGAGGCAGGACGTGAAGCGTGTGCTCGCGACGATTCCAGAGGCTGCGATAGAGGTAATAGCGATCCTTGGGAATGGAAGCCAAATCGATGATGCCAAAGACACTGGAGTGGGAAGGCCAGGCATTGGTGTCGTAGGGCGAAGGCTCACCGAGGTAGTCAAAGCCTGTCCACACGAACTGTCCAATCTCCCATTCGTGGTCATCGGCATTGGCAAAATCGTGGTCGGGGGTATTCGACCACCAGCAGTACTCCAGATCGTAGCCACTACACTGATGGTCATCATACATGGCATTAGCACGAAGGCGTGCAGGAAGCTTATAGATGCCGCGGCTACTGACGGTGCTGCTGGTTTCTGAACCGAGGACAATATTCTGAGGCAGACGGGCGTAAGCCTCCTCATAGCGATGGGCTCGATAATTGAAGCCTGGAATGTCTATCTGAGCGGCAAATCCGTTGTCGAGCACACAATCCACCTGATCCATACCGCAAGTGACTGGGCGCGAGGGATCTTCGCGGTGACAGATATCCTGCAAAAAGCGAGCCACCTTATAGCCATCAGCAGAGCACTGCGTCGGCACTTCGTTGCCTATGCTCCACATGACTACGCTGGCATTGTTGCGGTAGTGACGTAGCATATTCACCATATCCTTTTCAGCCCACTCAGCGAAGTAGCGATGGTAGCCGTTCTTGCATTTGGCTTTGTCCCATTCGTCAAAAGGTTCTAACATCATCATGAAGCCCATGGAATCACAGAGTTCAACGAGTTCCGGAGCAGGCATATTATGGCTGGTGCGAATGGCATCACAGCCCATATCCTTCAGCAATATAAGCTGGCGGCGAAGAGCGGCACGATTGACAGCAGCACCGAGCGGCCCAAGGTCATGATGGTTACATACCCCCTGGAACTTACGAGGCTGACCATTGAGGAAGAAACCGCGGTCGGGGATGAGATCAATGGTACGGATGCCAAACACAGTGGAGTAAGTATCTAACAACGCTCCACGTCCATCCTTGCCATTCTTTCCCTTTGTCTCAAAGACGCGTGTAACAGCTTTATATAAATAAGGTGTCTCAGGCGACCAGAGGAGGGGACGTTCGACGAGAAGGTTCTGGGTAAGGGGCTGGTCGTGAGCAACGGTCTGGATATTCTCCTTTTCGCTGACTGGACGACCATCGGGACCGAGGATGACCGTCCAAAGGCTGAGGGTCTTACCTTCTGCATTATTGAGAGAAGTCTTCAGGGTGACGGAGGCGGCGGGAACTGACGTAGGAACGTCAGACACGGCAGCAGCGGGAAACGCGGGAGCAGAAACAGGGACTGGAAGGAGTTGCGTGGAAACTTGCGTACCCCAAACAGCTACGTGAATGTCGGAAGTCATGACAACGCGGACATTGCGATATAGGCCAGCACCGCAGTACCAACGGCTGCTCTGATCTCTGTTTTCAAGGCGCACTGCAAGCGTGTTGAGTTGGCCATCAGTACGGACGAGAGAAGTCACATCTACATAGAAAGAGTTGTAGCCATAGGGCCAGAAAGTAGCTTCTTGACCATTGACATAAATCCGAGCCTCGCTCATGGCTCCATCAAAGACGAGAGTGGTTCGACCTTCTGCGGGTGCGGAGAAGGTAGTGCGATACCATCCGACACCGATGTAAGGCAGCCCACCCGTTCGACCAGTCTTGAGGCTCGCTTCCTTCTCACCATTTTGAGTCACAGCCACATTCTGAAGGTCATGATCACTGCCGAAAGGCCCTGTGATGGCCCAATCATGGGGAATGGAAACAGCTTGCCAGCGACTGTCATCAAATGTGGGCTGTTCGGCACCAGCAATATCGCCACGATGGAAACGCCAACCATCACGCAGGAGGGATTCAGAGCGTTGAGAGAACAGAGGCTGAGAGGTTAAGACACAAACCAGAAAGGCAAAAAGAGACAGGTACCGACGCATAATTATGAGGTCATTTATGTTAATTTGTGCGCAAAGATACGGAAAAGTTTGAAGTTTCCCTTCTTTTTTGTCACTTTATTCTTATATTACCCTATTTTTTCCGTACCTTTGCGCCGCTTTTATGGCCTCAACGATGAAAATCATCAAGAAACTTGACATATTTATCCTCAAGCAGTTCTCTCTGTTGTTCGCCGGCACCTTCTTCATCTGCCTCTTCATATTTATGATGCAGTTCTTGTGGAAGTGGGTTGATGAACTCATCGGCAAGGGCTTGAGTATTGGTGTTCTTGCCCATTTCTTTTTCTATGCTGGCCTGACACTTGTACCCGGTTCCTTTCCGCTGGCCTTGTTGTTGGCTTCCTTAATCAGTTTTGGCAATATGGGCGAACGCTTGGAATTGCTGGCGATGAAGTCTGCAGGCATCCCGTTGATTCGTATTCTCCGCCCCGTCTTTGTATTCTCGCTCTTTGTCACTGCCGGTTCCTTTTATTTCCAGAATGTCGTTGCACCCGAATCGACCAAACAGCTGTATGCCCTCATCTATTCCATTCGTCAGAAGTCGCCTGAGATGGAAATCCCAGAGGGTGTTTTCTACAACGAGATTCAGAACTATAATCTCTTTGTCGAACGCAAGGACGCAGAGAAGGGAATGCTTTATGGCATCATGATTTACAATCAAGGCCGAAGCTTCGATGACACGCAAGTCGTCTTGGCTGACTCAGGGCGCTTGCAAAGTACCGCCGACCGAATGCATCTCCAGCTCACGCTTTATGATGGTCAACGTTTCCGCAATATGGAAAATACAGGCAACGCGATGGACAAGACAACAGTGCCTTATATGCGGGAAACCTTCAAGAAGGAAGTGGATTTGATACCCTTTGATCCTTCGTTTGAACAGCAAGATGCATCTCTTTTCGGCAATCAAGCCCGTTCAAAAAACCTAAAACAGCTTACTCATGGTGTTGACTCGTTGCGAGCTGCGCTGGACTCTATGGGACGTGAGCAATACAGACAATACAGCTACGGTTTCCTTGTTCACACCCATTTGACGGGACGATCAGACTCAGCCAAGCTTGTGGAACGTGTTGAACGCCAGCCACTGAACCTCGACACCGTCTATGCTCATCTCTCTGAGGCCACACGCGGGCAGATTACTAAGGCGGCACTTGACAAATCCATCAGCGGGGAGATGCAGACATCTATGCTACAAGAATATAGCTCCTATAATTTCCGTATATTTCGCGAGCACCAAATGGAGCGCCATAAGAAGTTCACGCTCTCCCTTGCCTGCATTATTTTCTTCTTCATTGGAGCACCGTTGGGCGCGATTATTCGCAAGGGTGGTCTGGGTATGCCCGTCGTGGTGTCCGTCATTATCTTTATCCTTTATTACATCGTCAACCATTTCGGTGAGATGATGGTCAAGAGCGGCACATGGGATCCCACATTCGGCTCATGGCTTAGCTCACTGGTGTTGGCACCTATCGGCGGCTGGCTGACCTGGAAATCCAACCAAGACTCCGCCGTCTTCAACTGGGAGGGCTATCAGCGTTTCTTCCGCGTCCTGTTTGGCCTGCGTCTGCACCGCAACATCAGCATGAAGGAAGTCATTATGGAAGACCCCGACTATGCTCGTTTGCTCCCTGAACTTCAACAGTTCAACACGGATTGTGCCGATTACGTCCAAAGCCATAAACTATGGAAGATGCCTAACTATTTCCGTGCCTTCTTCCGCTACGAGCCCGACACCGTAGTCATCAATCTCTGTGAACGTTTAGAGGTTATCATCTCAGAACTCTCCAATGCCCGTGACAATCGCATCATCTCAGCACTGAACGCGATACCCGTCGTTGCCCCCGATGCCCACACGCGTCCCTTCCGTAACGCCCGCAGAAACATCATCATTGGAATTCTCTTCCCCATCGGTCTTATCCTATGGTTCCGCATTTGGCGTTATCGCCTACGTTTGTGGCGTGATATGGAGCAGATTCAGAAACAGTTCATCTTTATCTCCCAACGTATCATTAAGGAAGGGTTAGGATACAAGGAGAGACTGGCAGATGGCAATTGACTGAAGATGATTAGTACTTAGAAAGCTGGATATTTGAAGATTAAAACATACAACATCTATGATAGAACTCTCATCCATACAAGACGCCATTCAAGACTTCCGAGAAGGTAAGTTTGTCATTGTCGTTGACGACGAAGACCGCGAGAACGAAGGCGATTTCATCATCGCCGCCGAGAAAATCACGCCTGAAAAAGTCAACTTCATGCTACGTGAAGGACGCGGCGTGCTCTGCGCCCCCATCACCATCAGCCGTGCCGAACAACTCGAATTACCCCATCAGGTACAGGACAACACTTCGATGTTGGGCACTCCTTTCACGGTGACGGTTGATAAGCTCGAGGGATGCACCACGGGGGTCAGTGCTGCCGATCGTGCCGCCACGATTCTCCACTTGGCCAACCCTGAAGCCAAAGCCGCCGACTTTGGCCGTCCCGGACATATCAATCCCTTGTATGCCCAAGATCGAGGCGTGCTGCGTCGTGCCGGACACACCGAGGCCGCCATCGACCTTGCCCGTCTTGCCGGCTTGCAACCCGCTGCCGCACTCATCGAGATCCTTAATCCCGATGGCACGATGGCACGTATGCCAGAGCTGAAAGCCGTTGCCGAACGACATGACATTCGCATCATCACCATCCGTGACCTCATCGCCTACCGTTTGCTGCGCGAACAGATGGTGGAAGCTGCTCCCGAGGTGGATCTGCCTACTGCCTACGGACACTTCCGCGACATCACCTTCCGTCAGCTATCCAATGGACTGGAGCATGTCGCACTCATCAAAGGTTCATGGGAACCCGAAGAACCTATTCTTGTCCGCGTGCATAGCTCCTGTGCCACCGGTGACATCTTTGGCAGCCAGCGTTGTGACTGTGGCGAACAACTTCACCATGCCATGCAAATGATTGACGCAGAAGGGAAAGGAATCCTTCTCTACATGAATCAGGAGGGTCGCGGGATCGGTCTCTTTAACAAAATGAAAGCCTATAAGCTTCAAGAGCAGGGCGATGACACGGTGGAAGCTAACGTACACCTCGGTTTCCGTCCCGACGAACGCGAATACGGCGTAGGCGCACAGATTCTCCGTCAATTAGGAGTCCACAAGATACGCCTTCTGACCAATAATCCCGTCAAGCGCGTCGGACTTGAAGCATACGGATTGGAAATCGTAGAAAACGTCCCCATTGAGGTTCAACCCAACCCTTACAACGAGCGATATCTGCGCACCAAACAGCAGCGCATGGGGCACATCCTTCACTTCAATAAGTAACCTTTTCGAAATCGCTATGTATTTTTTCCAACACGCCTATGTGAAATCACCAACTCACATAGGCGTGTTTACATTCTTGCCCTTTATCAAAAATCTTCATCTATGATGAAAAATAGTGGGGCTTTGTGCGGAAGATTCAAGTTTTTATACTACCTTTGCGCCCGAATTATTTCACTCTTATCGCATGAATACATTATCCGATCGCCTCAACCGCCTCGCTCCCTCTGCCACGTTGGCTATGAGCCAGCGCAGCGGTGAGCTGAAGGCACAGGGGGTCGATGTCATCAACATGAGCGTCGGCGAACCTGATTTTAACACCCCAGACCATATCAAAGCCGCTGCCATTCAGGCTGTGGAGGATAACTACTCCCGCTACTCACCCGTCCCGGGTTACCCGTCACTGAAACAAGCCATCGTGGAGAAGCTGAAGAAGGAGAACGGTCTCGACTATGCTCCCTCACAGATCCTGTGCTCCAATGGTGCCAAGCAGAGCGTTTGTAATGCCGTGATGGCACTGATCAATAGTGGCGACGAGGTCATCATTCCCGCTCCCTACTGGGTCAGCTACCCGCAGATGGTGCTACTGGCTGAGGGCATCCCAGTTTATATCGATGCTCCTATTGAGCAGGATTTCAAGATTACGCCCGAGCAACTCGAAGCCGCCATCACACCTAAGACACGCGCCTTCATCCTTTGTTCCCCGTCCAACCCCACCGGTTCTGTCTATTCCAAAGAGGAATTACAAGGGCTGGCTGAAGTCATTGCACGTCACGAACACATCATCGTGCTCGCCGATGAAATCTATGAGCACATCAATTATGTCGGCAAGCACGAGAGTATCGCCCAGTTTGAGAATATCCGCGACCGCGTGGTCATCATCAACGGTGTCTCAAAGGCATACGCTATGACGGGTTGGCGCATTGGATTCATCGCTGCACCCGAATGGGTGGTCAAAGGTTGCAACAAACTTCAAGGCCAATATACCAGCGGTCCATGCTCCGTGAGCCAAAAGGCAGCTGAAGCAGCCTACACGGGTTCACAACAATGCGTCGAAGATATGCGTCAGGCTTTTGAACGTCGCAAGAACCTCATCGTGAAATTGGCAAAGGAGATCCCTGGTCTCGAAGTCAACGACCCGCAAGGAGCCTTCTACCTCTTCCCCAAGTGCAGTAGCTATTTTGGCAAGCGCGATGGTGACCGTTTGATCAACAACAGCACCGATTTTGCCATGTACCTTCTCGAAGTAGGTCATGTAGCGACCGTCGGCGGCGATGCCTTCGGTTCTCCCGAGTGCTTCCGTATGAGTTACGCCACCAGCGACGAGAACATCATCGAAGCTATGCGCAGAATTAAAGAAACGCTGGCAAGACTGACAGATTAAGCTTCGAACTTTTCCCTAAATAAATCTTAAACCCATTAGCATCATAAGCTTTAGTTCCATAAGCCCTATGAAACAGATTAAAACCGCACTCATCTCCGTTTATCATAAAGACGGCCTCGAAGCTTTGCTTCAGAAGCTCAACGGCGAAGGCGTGAAGTTCCTCTCCACCGGTGGCACACAGGCATTCATCGAGAGTCTCGGCTATCCCTGCCAGAAGGTAGAGGACGTGACCTCCTACCCCAGCATCCTCGGCGGTCGCGTCAAGACGTTGCACCCCAAAATCTTCGGCGGAATCCTCGGACGTCGCGAACTCGAAGGCGACCAGCAACAGATGGCGCAATATGAAATCCCTGAGATAGACCTCGTCGTTGTGGATCTCTATCCCTTCGAACAGACAGTGGCCAGCGGAGCATCGGATGAGGATATTATCGAGAAGATTGATATCGGCGGCATCAGCCTCATCCGTGCAGGTGCCAAGAATTTCAACGACGTTGTCATCATCCCCTCCAAGGAACAATACGAGCCCCTTTTGGACATCCTCAATGCTCAAGGAGCCAAGACCACATTCGAGCAGCGCCGCCACTTCGCCACTGCCGCATTTGGCGTCAGTAGCCACTACGACACCGCCATACATGAATGGTTCGGTTCAAAATAATCATTCTTCACTCTTATTTTCTATATGAGATTTTTTAGTTTTACAAAAGAAATAGCTATGGACCTCGGCACTGCCAACACCATCATCATCAGTGATGACAAGATTGTGGTGGACGAGCCCTCCGTAGTAGCCCTCGACCGGCATACCGAAAAAATGATTGCTGTCGGCGAGAAGGCTAAGCTGATGCACGAGAAGGTACATGCCGGCATCAAGACCATCCGCCCCCTGCGCGATGGTGTCATCGCAGACTTCAATGCCTGCGAACAAATGATCCGCGGCCTCATCAAGATGGTTCACACGGGGAGCCGCCTGTTTACGCCCTCCCTGCGCATGGTCATCGGCGTACCTTCGGGAAGTACAGAAGTGGAGTTACGCGCTGTGCGCGACTCTGCCGAGCATGCTGGCGGCCGTGAGGTCTATCTCATCTACGAGCCAATGGCTGCTGCCATTGGTATCGGCCTCGACGTGCTGTCCTCCGAAGGTAACATGATTGTCGATATCGGCGGCGGATCCACTGAGATTGCTGTGATCAACCTCGGCGGTATCGTGGCTGACCAAAGCCTTCGCATTGCAGGTGACGAGTTAACCCGCGACATTCAGGACTACATGAGCCGTCAGCACAACGTGAAGGTCAGCGAACGTATGGCAGAACGCATCAAAATCAATGTTGGTTCAGCCCTCACCGATCTGGGCGATCAGGCTCCCGAGGATTACATCGTCCACGGCCCGAACCGTATCACCGCACTACCCATGGAAGTGCCTGTCTGCTATCAGGAGATTGCTCACTGTCTCGAGAAGACCATTGCCAAGATTGAGACTGCAGTGCTCGCTGCCCTCGAAGAAACACCGCCTGAGCTCTATGCCGACATCGTGAAGAATGGCATCTATCTCACGGGCGGCGGCGCACTTCTCCGTGGTCTGGATAAACGTCTCACCAACAAAATCAATATCCCGTTCCACATTGCCGACGATCCACTTCACAGTGTGGCTAAGGGAACTGGCGTTGCGTTGAAAAACATCCACAACTTCTCGTTCTTGATTTAGCATTAATGCGGGCGTTGCTGGATTTCATAGCCAAGTACTATCATTGGCTGTTATTCTTTGTTCTGGAAGGGTTCTGCATAGTGCTGCTCTTCCAGTTCAATCATTATCAGAACAGTGTGTGGCTGACGACGGCCAACACCGTGGTAGGGCGCATCAATGACTGGGAACAGCAGGCACTGCGCTATATCACGCTGGGAGATGTCAACCAAGCACTGACGCAACGCAACATCATGCTCGAACAGAACAACCTGGTGCTCGCAGAACACATTGCAGCGCTTACACACGATAGTACACGCTCTGAAAAGCTGCAAGCCGAGCGTCTGGAGGACATCAAGCTTATCCCAGCCCGCGTCACCACCAACAGCGTGATGCGTCGCGACAACCTCATCACCATCAATGTCGGAGAACTCGACGGTGTCCGTCCGGAGATGGGGGTTGTTAGCGGAACAGGCATCGTGGGCATCGTCTATATGACATCCCCTCACTATTCAATAGTCATGCCTCTGCTTAACAGCCATTCCAATATCAGCTGTCGCTTGCGAGGAACTGAATACTTCGGCTATCTGAAATGGGACGGTCAGCATCCTCTCTACACTGTGCTCGACGATATCCCCCGCCATGCACGCTTCAAAGTCGGGGATATTGTGGAGACGAGTGGCTTCAGTAACGTCTTTCCGCCAGGCCTTTTCATCGGTAAGGTCGAAAAGATTGAGAACAGCGATGATGGACTCAGCTATAAACTGCGCGTTCATTTAAGCATCGATTTCGCACGGCTCCATGACGTTGCCGTTATCGCACAGCAATTCCAGGCCGAAGTCCGCACCCTCGAACAGCGCGCCGACCCTCTTATCAACCATTAAGGCGATCCTCCCTGAGAGATATCCCAGGGCATTATAGATATGATTACACAATTCCTGCAACGACTGCTCTGGTTAGTGGTGCTCGTCACAGCACAGATGGTGGTGTTCAACTACATCCACGTCATGGGCTATGCTACGCCGCTGCCCTTCGTTTACCTGGTGATGCTGTTTCCACTGGGCACTTCACGATGGAGCATCCTCCTCTGGGGCTTCGTATGCGGTCTGCTCTGTGACATCACATCCCTGACCCTTGGCATCGGTGCTGCTTCCATGACACTTGTGGCCTTCGTTCAGCCCGTGCTGCTGCAGTTGATGGTTCCCAAAGACGCTCCCGAAGATTTGCAACCCTCCTTCTCATCCATGGGATTTTGGACTTACTTCAACTATGCAGCCATCCTCACATTGCTTTTCGTTCTCAGCTATTTTGCCCTCCAATCCTTTTCCTTCAACCATATTGTCGATCTCAGCATAGCCTGCACCAGCAGTTGGTTGATGACATTCCTTTTCTGCCTACTCTTCGAAGGACTCAGACATGGCAAATAACACGCTGTCCAACCGCAAATACGTCTTAGGGTTCTCTGCGATACTGATAATCGCCGTGTACATTGTCAGGTTATTTACCCTGCAATTGATGTCCGATGACTACAAGCAACGCGCCGACTCCAATGCCCTCATGCGTCGGATCCAGTTCCCCGCCCGTGGAGCCATTACAGACCGAAACGGCAAATTGCTTGTCTATAACCAGCCCGCTTACGATATCATGGTCATCATGCAGGAGCAGCTTGGAGTTGATACCATGGATCTGTGCAACAGTTTGAACATCGACACCGCTTGGTACCGTCGTCGCATGGTTGAGATTAAGGATCGCAGCCGCAATCCAGGCTATTCGCCTTACACCCAACAGCTATTCATGAGCCAACTCTCCGTCGAGGAATTCAGCGTGTTCCAAGAGAAACTCTTCCATTATCCAGGCTTCTACATCCAGAAACGCAGCATACGACAGTATTCCTATCCATACGCCGCACACATCCTTGGAGATGTCGGCGAAGTGAACCTCGATGACATCAAGAAGGATGACTACTACCGCTCAGGCGACTATATCGGCAAGCAAGGTGTTGAACGAAGCTACGAACAGCAGCTGCGAGGCATCAAAGGTTCCGAGATTCTACTACGCGACGTACATGGGCGCATCAAGGGACGCTACCAGAACGGGAAGTATGACATCAAACCCATCCCGGGCAAGAATCTCACGCTCAGCATCGACTTCGAACTTCAGAAACTCGGAGAACGTCTCATGCAAGGCAAGCTCGGCAGCATCGTCGCCATCGAGCCCTCGACTGGCGAGATTCTCTGTATGGTCACATCGCCAACGTTCGACCCTCGCACCATGGTAGGTCGTCAGCGAGGCAAGAAACATCAGGAACTGGCACGAGACCCCATGAAACCGCTCCTCAACCGAGCCATCATGGGCACATACCCTCCAGGCTCCACCTTCAAGACCTCTCAGGCACTGACCTTCCTTCAAGAAGGCATCATCACTCCCCAGACAGCCTACCCCTGCTCCCACGGATTCCACTATGGACGTCTCACCGTCGGCTGTCACGGCCACGGCTCCCCCCTCCCTCTCGTGCCCTCCATTGCCACTTCATGCAACGGCTATTTCTGTTGGGGACTCCTGCACATGTTCAACAATCGCAAGAACTATAAATCAACGCAGGAGGCGATGACCGTGTGGAAGGACTACATGGTCAGCATGGGCTTCGGCTACCGATTGGGGGTTGACTTACCCAGCGAGGCACGCGGCATGATTCCCAACGCAGAGTTCTACAACAAGCACCTCAGCAATTCGTGGAGCGGACTATCGGTTATCTCCATTGCCATCGGACAGGGAGAGGTCACACTGACTCCACTCCAGATTGCCAATCTCGGAGCCACGATAGCCAACAGAGGATGGTACATCACGCCCCATATCGTCAAGGAAGTGCAGGATGACACCATCGCGTCCATCTACCATAAGCGCCTCTTCACTAAAGTCTCCCCCATCCACTATGAAACCGTCTGCGATGGTATGGAACGTGCCGTCTTAGGTGGCACATGCAGGTCAGCATACACTTCTCAATACGTCACCTGCGGCAAGACTGGGACAGCACAGAACCGAGGTCACGACCACTCCGTTTTCATGGGATTCGCACCCAAGGAGAAACCACAGATTGCCGTCGCAGTCTATGTAGAGAACGGCGGATGGGGAGCAACCTACGGCGTGCCCATTGGAGCACTCATCATGGAACAATTCATCAATGGCCATCTTTCTGAGGCCAGCCAACAGAAGGCCGATGCCTTCGCCAATCGACGCATCGACTACACTGGCTATGCAAGGTAAGGGCTTATGGAAAAACAGAAAAGCATATTTGCCAGCATCGACTGGGTCACCATCTTCATCTACCTCGCCCTGCTCGCCCTCGGTTGGATGAGCATCTGCGGTGCATGCTACGAATACGGCCAACCACGCGATATACTCGCCCTCGCCTCCTTTGACACGCGGACGGGTATGCAATTGGTATGGATCGGATCGTCTATCTTGCTTGCTACAGTCGTACTGCTTCTCGACGACCGTCTCTATGACACCTTCGCCTACCTCATCTACGGCATCTTCATCATCCTTCTCTTTATAACTCCCTTCCTCGCTCATGATATCAAGGGTTCCCTTTCATGGATCAAAATAGGTCCCTTCAGCTTTCAGAGCGCAGAGTTCGCCAAGTTTGCCACAGCGCTCGCACTCGCCAAGTTCATGAGCAGCTACGGCTTCAAGCTGCAGGGTTCATGGAAAAACCTCAGCCTTTGCATCACACTACTCATACTCCCCATGGCGCTCATCGTCATGCAGAAAGAGACAGGATCCGCGCTCGTATATATCAGCTTCTTCCTTATGCTCTACCGCGAGGGAATGCCTGGAAGCATCCTCGCCCTTGGACTATCTGCCATCGCCTACGTTGTCGTGGGACTGCGCTTCGCTGATGAGATGGTCTTTGGCGAGACCACTAGCCTCGGGCTACTCCTTGTCATGGCATTGATAGTCATCTTCGTCATCGCCATGATTATCTCTTACACACGCCCTTCCGCGCTCCAAGGCAGTGCCGTCGGAGAAATACGCAATGCCTCGCAGACCTATCGCCGTGCTTTACTCGACACCGCTGGTCTCGGCCTTGGCACTATGCTTCTCCTCGTACTCTTCGCCCATTATATCCAGCCCATTAATATCGGTCCCCTCTTCCTGGCGATATGCGTACTTATCAGCTTGCGCTTGCTTTGGCTGGGCTTCACCTCCCATATCTACCGTTACTGCCTCATCGCAGTCTTCGCCGTCGGTTCCATCGGCATCTTCTATTCAGCCAACTATATGCTCGACCACCTCAAGGAGCACCAGCGGGCGCGCGTTCAAGAGTTGCTCGGCCTGCGCGAAGACCCCAATGGTGTCGGCTACAACGTCATACAAGCTAAGATCGCCATCGGTTCAGGTGGACTCGAGGGTAAAGGTTTCCTTCAAGGCACTCAGACCAAGCTACGCTATGTACCCGAACAGGAGACGGACTTCATCTTCTGCACGATGGGCGAGGAGCAGGGATTCATCGGGTCAGCCATTGTGCTCCTACTCTTCCTCGCTTTGCTACTTCGACTCATCTATCTCGCAGAAAGACAGCCATACACCTTTGGGCGGGTGTATGGCTACTGTGTCTTCTCCGTCTTCCTATTCCACGTACTCATCAATATTGGTATGGTGTTGGGGCTCATGCCCGTCATTGGCATTCCATTACCATTCTTCAGCTATGGAGGTTCATCCCTCTGGGGCTTCACCCTCTTACTCTTCATCTTCCTCGGCATCGACGCCTCACGCGTTCGCTATCAGAGGTAGCGAACGCATAATGAGCGTAGAAGAGCGGACATAGGTTGTATTCAATCAGTAAACGTGCGCTCCCTTCTCAATTTCCTCCCTTGTAATCTTCTTGCGATCCAAGGCACGCCAAGCGTAGGCTATGTATGCCAGCACGAAGGGAACGAGAAGAGAGACATAGAACATGGTGCGCAGGGTGAACTCGCTACTGGAGGAATTGGCCATCGTCAATGATGACTGGAGATCTGCAGTAGAGGGGTAATAAGCGGTATGGTTCCAAGCCGTGCAGAGCAGCAATGCAAGCACAGTAAGCACAGTTCCGATTCCAGCAGGCCAAATACCGCCAAAGTAGTTCTTGGAGAGGATGGTCCTGATGATTCCATAGAGCACCAGCACAACGCCAATTAAAAGTATGACACTGAGATACCACATCTCAATGAAATTATGCAGATACTTATTGGGCTCCATAAAGATGACGCCCTCGTCATCATACGCATAGCCGTCTTTCAGGAGGATATGCACGAGATAGGTCACGAAGAGCACTACGAAAGGTACGGCAGCACCCAGGAGACGTCCTCTTCCACGAGTACGAATGCCTTCGTCATCAATATTATTCATGACGTAAAGCGCACCCAGCACGCGAGCTAAGAATACGACAGCGAACCCCAGCACCAATACCCAAGGACAGAGCAGGGCATCAAGTCCATGAGAAGCATTTGCCCAGCGGCTGATGACGGGGGTGAGAGACGTGCCATCCACCAAGTTGTTCTTCTCAACAAAAAAGTTTGAACCCTCAAAGAAGGTAGCTACAGCGCCGCCCAACAACAGAGGACCAAGTATGCCGTTGAGCGTAAGGAAGAACTGGAAGATGCGGGGACCGACGAGATTACCAATCTTATTCTGGAACTCATAGCTGACAGCTTGAAGCACAAACGTAAAGAGGATGAGCATCCAGAGCCAGTAAGCACCGCCAAAGCTGGTACTATAGAACAGAGGATAGGAAGCGAAGAAGGCTCCGCCAAAAGTGACAAGCGTGGTGAACGTGAGTTCCCATTTGCGGCCAGTGGAGTTATAAACGAGGCGACGACCTCCCTCGGTTTGGCCGAGACTACCAGCCATGGAGTTGGCTCCCTGAACAAAAAGCAGGAACACCAAGAGGGCACCCAGAAGTGCTACGATGAAACACCAGTAGTGTTGAAGAAAGAGAAGACTCATGGTAATGTATGATTGATGATGTATAATGTATGAATTCTTAGTTGATGCCCTTTTTGATCTGCTTCAGCATAATGCTGATCTCCACAACAAGCATCGAAGTGAAGAGTAGGAGGAAGAGCCAGAACGTCAGAGCTACGGCTGAAGAACCTATATCGGATACCGAGGCAGAGACAGGAAGCATATCCTGAATCGTCCAAGGCTGACGTCCGAACTCTGCAACGAGCCACCCACTCTCGGAACAGATATAAGCACAAGGAAGTAGGATGATAGCCATCCATAGGAGCCATGTCATCGATGCAATATCTCTCTTTCTCCATCCGAGGAAAAGGATGTATGCAAAGAAGAGGATAAACAGCGAACCTAAGCCAACCATGACGCGGAATGCCCAGAAGTTGATGGGAATGAATGGCACCAACTCGGCTTCGTCCTTGATGTAGCCATAGCCAAAGTATTGCCAATTCTCTTTCAAGACCTGAAGCCGTTCCTCTTTGGCGGCTGTGATTTTTCCAATGCTGTCCGACCCGTCAGCAGCTTTCTCGTCGGCAATATACTTACGGTAGTCGGCAAGGGCAGCTATGGCTTTTTTTCCGCGTTCAATCTTCTCCTTGGCAGAGGGTTCCACCCTTCCGTCCGCGCGCGTGTATCCTTTTAAGATATCATTCACGCCAGGGACAAAACCGTCAATCGAACGGGTGGCCAGGATGGAGAGACCGTAAGGGATGGCAAGACGCATGGGAGCTTCCTCTTCCTCTGCGTAATTGGGTTGGCTGAAGGGATTGAGGAGAGCAACGGCGGTCAGGTCTTGCTCGTTGCCGCCATTGTAAAGAGCTTCCATTGCAGCAAGCTTCATCGGCTGAACCTCCGCGATCTTGTACGCACTTTCGTCACCCGTTATGGCAGCACCAACGGAAGCGATGAGGCCAACAATAGCACCGATGCGGAGGCTCTTGAAAGCCATCTCGCGTTCAGCTTCGCGCTTCTTGAGTAGATACCAGGCCGAGACGGCTACCACAAATACGGCACCGACCACCCAGGAAGAGATGACCGTGTGGAAGAACTTATCCACTGCAAAAGGAGAGAGTGCCACATCGAGGAACGAAGTCATCTCGTTGCGAAGTGTATCAGGATTAAACTCACAGCCGACTGGATATTGCATCCATGAGTTGGCAACGAGAATCCACCAAGCAGAAATGGTGGCACCCAAGGTCGTGAGCCACGTCGAAGCGAGATGGAATCCTCGCGACACCTTCTCCCAACCGAAGTACATCACAGCGACAAAAGTGGATTCCATGAAGAACGCCACGATGCCCTCGATGGCGAGAGGAGCACCAAAGATGTCGCCAACAAACCACGAGTAGTTAGACCAGTTGGTACCGAACTCAAACTCTAAGATGATACCCGTGGCAACGCCCATAGCGAAGTTAATGCCGAAGAGGCGTTGCCAGAACTGAGCCGTAGTGCGCCAGAATGTGTCACCCGTACGGTAGTACTTGGTTTCCATGATGGACATGATCAGTCCTACGCCTAACGTGAGCGGGACAAAGAGCCAATGATAGATGGCAGTAAGGGCGAATTGCGCTCGTGCCCAGTCAATGGCTGCTGGATCGATAGAAAGGAAATGAATCATAAGAATAATATTAGGTTGTTAATGTCGTTATCTGGATGCATGGCTCTGACGTTACTCTGAAATGTCAGACACCCTTTTGCTCAACTCTTTTGCCACGAAGTCTGCCTCCTTGCCCTTTTCGGCGTTTTGACCGATGAAATCGGGAAAAAAGAGCAACTTTAGAACCACAAAGATGACAAAAACCTTGATGGCTATGATGAGCCACAACGTGCGTCCGAGCGTCATCTGCCGGAAGCCGTCGTAATAAAGATGAAAGGCTCGGTGCCAAAAACTGTGCGAGGACATGGGAAGAGGTGTTTCAAAGCATTTGCGCCACAAAGATACACATTTTTCCATTTCGCAAACTATTTTACCAAAAAAAACGGTGATTTTGGCGATATGCAACCTGCATTTTCGGTAAATTAAGCCCATTTTACCGAATTTTCTACTTTTTATATATTATTTATACTAATTTTGCGCCGTTTTTAGCGTGACACATTAAGAAACTCAAACAATATGAAGAGAACAAACATTCTCCCTTTTCTATTTGCCGCCCCGGCTTTGGCACTCGTCTCGTGCTTTGGCGATGAACCAGCCAATGCCGAGTGCGACATTGAAAAAATATGGGTACATACGGACGCGCCGGAAGAGATATTCTTCCATTCTTATGATACCCTCTATGAAGTGCCCTCGTCGGAGAACGCGATACACTTCCAAACCCGTTACGACGTTGTGGTGACGCAGATGCCGCTGTTTATGCAGGTCACGCCCGGCGCGCAGATATTCCGCTTAGATGTGTTGAACAACCGCGAAGTGCCCTTCGTGAACGGCGACATCATCGACTTCTCCAACGCCCAGATCGTGACGTTCCGCGTCCGCTCCGAAGACGGAAACTACCATCGCGACTATGGCGTCAGCATCATGCCCCGTGTCCGTGGCGGCGGCGACCTCTATTTCTCTTTTGACGACTATTACCAGTTAGACGAGCGTGGCAGTTTCTACGAATGGCATGAACCCAATGTCCCCGTATCGCCGTGGTGGTCAACAGGTAACCCCGGCTACCGCCTCAGCGTCAGCTCGGCCAAACCGCTGGAATATCCCTCCTGTCCCGAGGAACATACGGGTGTGGACGGTAAGAACTGTGTCCGTCTGACTACCAGTGACACGAAGGGCTTCGGTGCGATGGTCAACATGAGACTCGCAGCAGGCAACCTCTTTGTCGGCACGTTTGACGTGGCCAATGCCTTGCGCAATGCACTGGAGGCTACAAAAATGGGGCATCCCTATGCCCATAAGCCTGTGAAGATGTCGGGCTACTACAAATATCAGCCCGGTGAAAAGAAGCAGGATCGTCAAGGCAAGCCCCTGGTGGGCGAGATCGACTACCCCGACTTCTATCTGGTCGTTTACCGCAATGCGGATGCGCAGGGCAACCGCATACAGATGGATGGCAACCTTCTGGAGACCGACGCCCTGAAGAATCCCAACGCGGATTACGTCGTGGGCAAGGCCCGCATCAATCGCGAGGACGTAGTCATGAACAGCTCGGAGTGGACAAAGTTTGAACTGCCTGTCGTCTATACCACCGAACTCACCCCGGAGGATGTGGAGAACGAGAACTATTCGATGGCCATCGTCTTCACCTCGAGTGCTGATGGCGGATATTTCTGCGGCGCCGTGGGCAGCACGTTGTGGATTGACAATGTAACGGTAGAATGTGAGTATTGATAAAATATATTTAGATTAGATACGTATGAGACACAAGATAACGCTCTTCGCCGTGCTGCTCAGCCTCTCGACAGCACTGGTAGCACAAGAGAATGACAAATGGACAGCCTGGGGTCCCAGCAATCTGAAGAACAGCGGATGGATTGTCCGCGTGGGCTTCGTCATCGGCGGCACATCGCCGTTGCCCGTTCCCCCGGAGATCCGTTCCATCAACTCCTTCGAGCCTTTGGGCGGCATCACTTTCGGCGCCGATTACTATCAGATGTTCTCCCGTCGCTTCGGCATACAGGCAGGTGTCCACTTCTTCCATGAAGGCTTCAGCACGAATGCCAATGTCAAGAACTACCGCATGGGTATCACTCAGGGTAACAATTACATGGAAGGTAATTTCACGGGCGTGGACATCACGAACACGACGCAGACAGGCATCACCGTTCCTTTGACAGCCACGTTGCGTATGTCGCCGCGCTGGAATGTCAGCGTCGGTCCCTTCTTCTCGTTCCTTGCCAAAGGAACGTTCGACGGCGAGGTAACTGACGGCCACCTCCGCGAGGGCGATCCCACAGGACAGAAGATCGAGATCACGGATGACAACCCCGCGACCTACGATTTCTCCAGCAACATGAACCATTTCTATTGGGGGCTCGAATTCATGTTTGACTACAAGGCCATGAAGCACTTGAACGTCTTTGGCGGTTTCGACTGGAGCCTCTCCAGCATCTTCCCCAAATCCTTCGAGACCGTACCATTCAATATGTATCCCCTTTATGCCAAGATAGGCGTCGCTTACAGGTATTAAGGGAAAACTTTAAAATATAGAAATTAAAAAATGTAAAATTAAAATATAAAGAAAACCATGATGAAAAAAGTTTTTCTCTATCTAATGGCCTTTGCCGCTTCCATGTCGGCACAGGCGCAGTATCAAATTCAAAACGGAGGTTTTGAGCAATGGGATAATGAAGGTGAATCCAACGTGGAGCCTACCCATTGGAATTCATTTATGTCTGCCTCAGGCGGCCTGACCGGTATGGCAGGCAAGCAGGTGGAGCCGTCCTCCGATGCACACTCGGGCTCGTTCGCAGCCCGCATCTTCGGTCGCTCCGTCTTCGGTGTCGTTGCCCAAGGTAATCTGACGACTGGTCGTATCAACATGGGCAGCACGAATGCCACCGATGCCACAGGCAATTACAACTACACCGACACCTCCAACGACGCTTTCAACCAGCCATTCACGGGTCTGCCTGATGCCGTCCGTTTCTGGGCGAAATCATCATGTGCCTACGGTGCCGGAGCCAGTTGCGCCCTTCACACAGATGGCTACTATCAGGAACCCGATGCTAACAACAACACAGCAACGCGTATCGCCAAGGCCGAGCACACCTCCATCCCCAACAGTGAGGAGTGGCAGGAGGTAGTCATCCCCTTCACCTACGACATCACCGACGGCACACGTCCTGCCTACGTGCTGCTTTCCTTGATGACCAGCGGCCAACCAGGTAAAGGCAACAAGAACGACTGGATGATTGCCGATGACGTAGAGTTCTTGTACTACAGTGAATTGGAGACTGCTATTTGGAACGGCAGTGCCGTCAGCTTCACAGGCAACACTGCTACCATCGACGGACAGTACGACGAGTCGCTCCTGCGTCTGCGCATCAAGGGAAAAGGAGCCAAAGTCACCCGCGACTACAATGAGGGCAGCCTCACGCTGACCATCCTCATCGAGGGCGATGACATTAGCATCAACCCCGACAATAGACATTCCTACGCCATCACCTTCACAGGCAACGAGAACCCCAGTGACCCCGTGGGACCCATCATCGATCCCGACGAGCCCTCAACAGGCAGCGCACTCATCCCCAACGGAACCTTCGAACAGTGGAAGGATGCGTGCGGCAATACGATTATCGTCAGTTCATCTGAAATGCAACGTCCTGGCATTGAACCTGCTGAATGGAATGGCAGTAGCATCCATTTCAGGCGTTTGCTCACTAACTTCTCAGAGACACTTGTCGAGGTAGTTGACGGACGTTCTGGCAAGGGAGTCAAGCTGAAGAATAAGAGCACAACTCCTATCATGTTATCATCTTCCAAATATGTTCATCCTGCTTATATCTCCTTCGGCACTCCCTGGTTCTTCTATTCGTGGACGGCCATCAACGACCTCGATGACGGCTGCTACGGCGGTATGAGCTTCAACCGTCGTCCTGATGCCATTCGTGGCGACTTCAGACGCGCGACGGACAGTGAAGAAGATGCACACATTATTGCATATATGTGGAAGGGCACGTTCAAGAGCAAGATTGGCAAGAAAAACAATCCCGGCACCGAAGCCGAGAACGTCGATCGCGCCATCATGGGCAAGGACACCAACGTGTCGGGCGACGGACAGCTGATTGCTTCATGCGACTATGCTTTCAGATCAACAGTCGGCAGCAACTGGCAGACCATCACCGTACCTCTCGAGTATGTTCCAGGAATGGAATCGACCTTGCCCGAAAAGATGAACATCATCATTTCCAGCGCAGACTACTGGAATCACGCCAACATGAAGGAGAACAGCACGTTGGAGGTTGATAATCTGGAATTCGTCTATTACAGCGAACTCGAAGAAGCCACTTACGACGGACAGCCTATTGACTTCAGCAGTTCGCCCGCACGCATTATGTCGGACTATGATCCCAATCGTCTTGTGCTGAAATCCAATGGTCGCGGTGCGACAATCCACACTGACTTTGACGAAGCACAGAAATTGCTGACCATCACGGTGAAAGGCTCTGACATCGCAGAGAATCCTGCCAACGAGCACACCTACACGGTTCTCTTCGGTCCACAAGTCCTGCGCCGTGTCGATTATGCCGATCTCATCAAGGTCACTGTCAACGACTATTCCAGCACGCCCAAGCGCACCACCGTCACCCTTGAGGAGATGGACAACGGCGTGACCAACTTCATCCTGCGTGACTTCACGATGGGTGAGGTAGATAACCCCACTTACGTAGGTACCATTAAGGTGGAAGATCTCCACTTCAACAGCGACAACAGCTTCCAGGATCAGCGCAACATCGTCATTCAAGAAGGTGAAATACCAGCCGGTGCCGCATGGATGGGACCGTCCTTAGGTGAAGTGCCCATCAATATGGACGGCGTCATCCGCAACGACTCGCTCTTAGTCAAAATCACCATCGACATGACGGCAAAGCTCAACCAGAACATCGAGGTCATCTTTGGCGAATCGCTCATCAATGAGATTGAGCGTGAGAACAACCCCATTGATCCCATTGACCCCATTGATCCTATTGATTCTGATGTCACCATCGAGTTGAAGGGCACCCACGTCTATACCGATGATCTCATCGTGACGCTCGACGGCAATGCCAATGCGCCCCAGCAGACCGACATCAAAGTCGCGTTCAACGAAAATGGCACGCTCAACCTCTCCCTTGAGAACTTCATGATGGAATCGGACGGCGATGTGATGGGCGTAGGCAATATCGTGCTCAAGAACGTGCCCTTTGTCCTACGTGCCGGTAAGGCGTATGCCACCTTCAAGACATCCGAGAATGTCACCATCAGCGCAGGTGATGATTCATCCGTCATGTGGATGGGGCCGATGTTGGGTTCTATCCCTGTCACGCTTAGTGGTAAAGTCGGCACAGACAAGCTCTACTGCACCATTGACATCAACATGGTTGGTGTAGGTGTCATCCACGTCACCTTCGGCACCGATCAAGGATGGCCGGAGATTGGTAGCGACGAGCCCAAAGTAGATCCCATCCTGCAAGAACGCACTTACCTATCTACGCTGCTCGTCACCGTCAATGGCGAGACCAGTCATCCCGAGAATGCCAACGTCACCATGACCATCAACGAGGACGGCACCGTCAACCTCTCTCTCAATGACTTCTGGCTGGCTACCGAGGACGGTGTGAAGACCCCGATTGGCAACATACAGCTGAACAACATCCTGCCCGTCGCTGTGGATGACAAGGACTACTATATGTTCATGACCTCCAACAGCATCAACATCCAGCCCGGCAGCGACAACAGCATCGAATGGATCGGCCCCTATCTCAAAGAAATTCCCGTAATGATGCACGGCAAGATTGCCGAGGGACAGTTCTACGCCACCATCAGCATCTATATGGCTTCGATGAACGAGAACATCATGGTTATCTTCGGCACCGACTTCACGGATGACATCGCTACGCTGAAGACCGACAGCCACATCACCACGTCAGCCACCTACGATCTAAGCGGACGCCAAATCGTAAATCGCAAATTGAACAAGGGCATCTACATCGTCAATGGCCGCAAGGTCGTGATCAGATAAACGTCGCCGTTCGACGTATGTTTAAAATGAGCAAGGCTTCGGTCTTGCTCATTTTTTTCGTCCCGTCTATGTATTTTTCCCTTACTTTGTCCTTATATTCAAAAAAATATGTAACTTTGCGCCATGAAAAAGCGATTCCTACTCATCTTTGTCCTACCGCCACTCTTTGCTATGGCCCTTTCCGCCAAGCCTAAGCCGCAACGCGTGCGCATCGAAACCACTGCGGGCATCATTCGCGTTGAGCTGAGCGACGAGACACCCCGCCACCGCGACAACTTCGTGAAGCTTTGTCGCGCGGGTTTCTACGACAGTACGCTCTTCCATCGTGTCATCAAGGACTTTATGATTCAGGGGGGCGACCCCGACAGTCGGGTGAAAATGATCGGCGACTCCCTCCTCTCCCCATCCCGCGAGAAGCCTTTGGGCGACGGAGGACCGGGCTATGACATCGAAGCGGAGTTCAACCTACCCTGGCTCTATCATGTCCGAGGAGCCTTGGCCGCCGCACGGGAGAGCGACGATGTCAATCCCGAGATGCGTAGCAGCGGCTCGCAGTTCTACATCGTCTATGGCCGCTCATGGGGAGAGAACTCATTAGGCAAGCAGCGCGGTGCCCTCGAGGAGCAAGGCATAGAGATGACCTACGATATGTGGAACGACTACCTCCAGTACGGCGGCTCCCCACATCTCGACGGCACATACACCGTCTTCGGGCACGTCATCGATGGCATGAAGGTCGTCAAGGCCATACAAGCCCAGCCCACCGACAAGGATGACCGTCCCCTGAAGGACATCATCATCATCCACACAATCGTAGAATAATCGTCCCCCTCCCATAGCAATCATTCCATTCAAGCAACTCATAAACAATCCCAGACTATGAAACAGCGTTTTCTCAGCTGCATCCTCGCAGCATTCATCGCCCTCACGGCCTCCGCTGAGGTGAAGTACGTTTTCTATTTCATCGGCGACGGTATGGGCGTCAACCAGATCAACGTCACAGAGACCTATCTTGCTGCCCTCAAGGGTAAGATTGGCTACGAACCCATCCTCATGGCGAGCCTGCCCGTCGTGGGTATGGTCAACACTTATTCCGCCACCAATGGCGTCACCGACTCCGCAGCGGGCGGCACCGCACTTGCCTCTGGCCATAAGACCAAGAACGGTGCTATCGGCGTGCTCGAAGACCTCGAGACTCCCTGCACCAGCATCGCCGCCTGGGCGCAGAAAGCAGGCAAGGCAGTCGGCATAGCCACCACGGTGGCCATCACGCACGCCACCCCAGCCTCCTTCTACGGCCATCAGCCCAGCCGTCAAATGTACTACGAGATCGGACAGGATCTCTGCCGCAGCGGCTACGACTTCTTCGCCGGTGCCGACTTCCACCGTCCCAACACCAAGGAAGGCGAGCCCTCACTCCGCGAGCAGGCGAAGGCTGCCGGCTATACCATCCTCACCGGCGGTTACAAGGAATACATGAAGAAAGGGCGCAAGGCCGACAAGCTCATCCTCCTACAGAGCGACTACCAGAACGAGAAGCTCGGTAGCGACCATCTCCCCTACGCCCTCGACCAAGATAAGAATGACCTCACTCTCGAGCAAATCGTACGTGCCGGCATCAACTACCTCACCGGCAAGCAGAAGGACGGCTTCTTCTTCCAGATCGAAGGGGGCATGATCGACTACGCCTGCCATCGCAACGACATTGGCAATGCCATCAACGAGGTGCTCGATATGGACAAGGCCGTTAAGGTTGCCTACGAGTTCTACCAGCAACACCCCGATGAAACCATCATCGTCATCACTGCCGACCATGAGACAGGCGGTCTCGTCATGGGCAAAGGACCCTACGAGCTGCACACCGACTTGCTGAAGTACCAGCGTCGAAGCATCGACGAGCTCAAATGGATCCTCGGCGAGCAGTACAAGAAATCACCGAAGAAGTTTACATGGACTGCCGTAGAAAAACAGCTGCGCGAACTCATGGGATTCGGAGCGGGCATCACACTCTCCGATAACCAGAACGAGCGTCTGCAACATCGTTGGAAAGCCATCGAAACTGCCATCACCGAGGCCGGTGCCGCAGCTGATGACAAAGCCGTCAGCGACCGTATCAACGACCTCTGCGAAACCACCAAGCACATCCTCTCCGAAGTAGCCCTCATCAGCTGGGCCAGCGGAGGACACTCCAACGGCTACGTCCCCGTCTATGCCATTGGCCCTGGAACTGAAGTATTCCAAGGACGTATCAACAACACCGAGATAGCCCCCGCAATGGCTAAGATTGCTGGCTACGAAGCTGAATAAACCCCATTGGATGTCTGTGGATTCCAAACTCTCGGCATGAGCAATGACGAAGTGAATACTTGGCACACCTAGGTCTTCCAAGCAGAACACCAAGGTGTGCCAAACATTACACCCGGGTGTTCCAAGCAGAACACCTTCGTTTTCCAATCTGAAACACTATATGTATTGGCTGAGACTCCTTGGTGACTAGTATGTTTTCATTAGCCCAAGTGCGTCGATGATTTCGTGAACGCGCTCACGACACTGTTCCATGAGCCACTTGGGCGTGGAGGTGGCTCCGCAGATGCCAATGGTCTGCGGATGGTTGGCGAAGAAGGTGGGGCTGATTTCGGCGGGCGAGTCGATGAGATGAGACTGTGTATTGACGGCGCGACACTCTTCGAAGAGGACGTGCCCGTTGGAACTCTTGTGACCACAGACGAAGAGCACAACATCGTGGCAGGCGGCAAACTCGCGGATGTGCGGCATACGGTTGGCGACCTGACGACAGATGGTATCGGCATAGGTGAAGGTGGCAGAAGGCGAGATGTGCGCCCGAATGAACTCAACGACTTGACGGAAGCCCTCAAGGGATTTGGTGGTCTGCGAGTAGAGGGCAATGTCGCGGCTGAAATCAAGCTGCACAGCCTCGTCAGGTGTCTCGATGACGATGGCAGTGCCCTCGGTCTGTCCCACAAGTCCGAGTACCTCGGCATGACCGCGCTTACCGAAGATGACGATCTGCTTGAGATGCGAAGGGTCGGACTCGTACTCGCGGCGGATACGTTCCTGCAAGTGCAGAACGACAGGACAAGTGGCATCAATGAGCATAATGCCGTTCTCAGCGGCACGGGCGTATGTCGATGGGGGTTCGCCATGGGCACGGAGCAAAACGCGGGCATCGCGCAGGGAGGCGAACTGGCTGTGATCGATAGTGGTGAGCCCCAATGCCTGCAGACGTTGAACCTCACGCCCATTGTGTACGATGTCGCCGAGGCAGTAGAGCTGACGCCCTGCTGTCAATTCCTCCTCGGCCTTGCCAATAGCGCGGGTTACGCCGAAGCAGAAGCCTGAACCTGAGTCGATCTCGATGACCATATAAATAGATTAACAGTTTAACGGATTAGCAGACTAACGTTAATGCGTTAATTTGAAGTATTGCTCCAGCAGCCATTGTTTCTGCTCCTCAATGGTGAGATGGCTATTGTCGAGGACGAGGGCATCGGGGGCTTGGCGCAGGGGTGCTACTTCGCGTGTAGAGTCGATGCGGTCGCGCTCGCGCAGGTTATCGAGGACCTCCTGGAAGTCGGCGGGTTGTCCCTTGGCCACGAGTTCGTCGTAGCGGCGTTGTGCGCGTATCTCATCAGATGCGGTGACGAAGATCTTAAGCTCAGCATCGGGGAAGACGGCAGTACCGATGTCGCGACCGTCCATGACAATGCCTCCCTCACGTCCCATAGCCTGCTGCTGAGCAGTCATGGCAGCACGCACGAAGGGCAAGGCAGCAATGGGGCTGACGTGCGAAGATACTTCCATCGTGCGGATGCGCTGCTCGACGTTCTCGCCGTTGAGGTAGGTGTCGGGGCGTCCTGTCTCGGCATTGAGTCGGAAGCTGACCTGTATCTCCGGCATGAGGGCTTCGAGCGCAGCAGTGTCGATGGTGCCGTCTGCAGCGATGAGTCCGTGCTCGAGGGCAAAGAGTGCGCAGCAGCGGTACATAGCACCGCTATCAATATAAATGTAACCGATCTCACGGGCGAGATCCTTGGCCATCGTGCTCTTGCCGCACGAGCTGTGGCCGTCAATGGCAATGGTGATCATAAGTGGTATTGTGCAGTAATCATAAAGCTTGGCATGGAGACGTGGTACTTGGCGTATGCCAGACCGAGGCTGAACTTCTTCAGGTTGAGACCAGCACCGAAGCTGAGACCGGCACCATGAGCCGAGCCTGCCGCCTTGAGTTCGGCTGCACGACGGAAGTTGTAACCAGCGGAGATATAGAACAAGTCCATGGGAACGATGTCAACACCCACGATGAAATGGTTCAGCAGGATGCGTCCGGCCTTTTCCGTCTCGCGTGAAGGGTTGTAGTAGCTGCGAGAGGTCCAACGCGTGAGGTCAACCATGGTCACGGAAAAACGTATGGGTGCTTTGGCCAGCTGCTGGGTGAAGCCTACACGAAGGTCGATGGGCAGATGTTCGCGGGTGTTGCCAAAAGCCTTGACCTGACCACCCAGATTGGCCACAACGATGGAACCCGAGAAGCCCTTGTCGGCGTTGAGATAGTTGATGCCGAGATCCACAGCAAGTGCCACGGAGGTGTAAGGGCCATACTTCGAATAGACGAACTTGCCAGTGGCTCCGCCGGCGAGGTGGTCGGTGAGCGTGTAGGAATAGCCTCCGCAGATGGCCATATCCAGTGCCGAGAAATCGCCCATCTCAACGCCCTCGACCGTCATCTCCTTCATGGAACCATATCCCACGAACTGGGCTCCGATGCCCCACGTGCCACGTTCGCCCTGAGCCATCGTCCAAGCGGCGTTGCCCGCTTTGATGCCTTGCATATAAGTGAAAAAGCCAAGGTTGATGGAGCGGTCGCTGGCGTTGGACATCAGTGACGGGTTTTGGAACAGCAGCGAGGCGTCATCGTCGGAGAGAGAAATGTTGGTGCCGCCCAGGGCTGTGGCATGAGCCGAGGTAGGCAGACGGAGGAAGTTATAGATGGTGGTGCTCTCATTCTGCGCCATCATGAAAGAGGGGCAGACGAGAAGCAGAACGAGCGTGATGAAGAGAAAAAATGGTCTCATGTCATTAATTTGCGCACAAAGGTACACATTATTTCAATAATATAACGTATGAAGAGGCCATTTTAGGGTATAAGAGGGCAAATTTTCATAAAAAAACACGTTCCAACGAAAAAAAATGAGCTAAAGGAAAGCGTGTATCGAAAAAATGTGTTACTTTTGTCCCGTGGACGCTGAAAAATGCGTCACAAATGACATGTAATCAAATAAAACTATATACCATTATGGAAGAAACAAAATCAATGACTGAAGAGTTGCGCAGCCAACGTGGCACAAGCCTGCTGTTAGGCTATGTCCTGGTGCTCGCGCTGATGTTCGTGGCTTTCGAGTACACGACTCGAGACATCAAATTTGACACCTTGGAGCCCATTTATGAGAGCAACTTCGAGGAAGACATGATCCCCATCACCACACAGAAGGAGCAGATGGCTCCCCCGCCAGCTGCCGCTCCTAAGGTGGCTGAGATCCTGAACATCGTCGATGACGAGACTGATCTGACCGAAGAAGAGGTGCAGACCTCCGAGGAAGTGAACCAAGCCATCACGACGGCTGTCGGCGACGGTGCTCCCACGGTAGTTTCCGCAGGTCCTGTGGGTCCTGTCCGCGAGGAGTCTGACGATGACCGTATCTTCGAGGTCGTTGAGGAAAACGCTCAGTTCCCCGGCGGCGACGATGCGTGCTACAAGTGGCTCTCTGACAACATCAAGTATCCCGCCATCGCACAGGAGCAGGGCATTCAGGGTCGCGTATTCGTACAGTTCGTCGTCAACAAGGACGGCACCATCGTCGATGTGAAAGTGCTTCGCTCCCCGGATCCCTCTCTCTCGAAAGAAGCCGAGCGCGTTGTCAAGCTGATGCCGAAGTGGAAGCCCGCACGTCAGGGTAACAAGCCCGTGCGTTCACGCTTCAACCTGCCGGTGATGTTCCGCCTGCAATAAAACCTATACCTTATTATATATATTATAGAGGCTGCGCCAAGTATAGTGCAGCCTCTTTTGTTCCAAAAGAAAATGAAACCAGCAAACGAAATACTCAGCATCGTCAACCAGGCTTTGGCAGACATGCCCTTTGACCGCCAGCCCATCAGACTGTATGAGCCTGTGAAATATGTGCTCTCCTTGGGCGGCAAGCGCATCCGTCCCGTGCTGATGCTCATGGCCTACGGGCTCTATCGCGATGAACTCGAAACCATACTGCCCACCGCACTTGGCATAGAGACCTACCACAACTACACGCTCCTGCACGACGATGTCATGGACAAGGCCGACGTGCGCCGCGGCAAACCCACCGTGCATAAGGTCTGGGATGAGAACACCGCCATCCTTTCGGGTGACTCGATGCTCGTGTTGGCCTATCAGCTAATGAGCCAAACCGATGACAAGCACCTGCGCGCAGTGCTGGAACTTTTCACAGAGACCGCCCTCGAGATTGGCGAAGGCCAACAATACGACTTGGACTTTGAGTCGCGGATGGATGTTCGAGAAGAGGAATATATCGAGATGATTCGTCTGAAGACCTCTGTCTTATTGGCCTGTGCACTGAAGATAGGTGCCATACAGGCAGATGCCCCAACCGCGGACGCCGACCTGCTCTATCGTTTCGGAGAGAGCCTCGGATTGGCCTTCCAGCTACAAGATGACCTCCTCGATGTCTATGGCGATGCCAAGACATTCGGCAAACGAATCGGCGGCGACATTCTTGAGAACAAGAAGACCTTCATGCTCATCAATGCACTGCGACTGGCCAATGACTCACAACGGGCAGAGCTGGAGCGATGGTTGGCAGCACCGCCTACTCAGGAGAAAATCACTGCCGTCACGGCACTCTACGACGCGATTGGCATCCGTGCACTGGCTGAGCAGAAAATCAACGATTACTTCGATCTCGCCTTTACTTGCCTCGATCGCGTAGCCTTACCCAGCGAGCGCAAACAGCCCCTGCGCGACTTCGCTCTGTCGTTGATGGGGAGGGAGAATTGATACGGTTAAAGAGTAACACATTAACAGATTAACACGTTAACTGGATTCTTTCACTTTTCATTCTTTCATTTTTCATTGATTATAGACAGCCATAGCCACCTCTACGACGAAGCCTTTCGGGATGATGTCGAAGATGTAATCCAGCGGGCAAGCGCAGCTGGGGTAGGAAAGATATTCCTGCCCAATATCAATGCCGAGACCGTGGAGCCAATGCTGGCACTCGTGAGCAAACATCCGGGGTATCTCTATCCGATGATGGGCCTCCATCCCGAAGACATCACTGATGACTGGCACAATGTACTGGCTCAAATGGAAACACGCCTACAGGCTCCCGACCATCCCTACATCGCTGTCGGTGAAGTGGGATTAGACTACTATTGGGACCGTTCTCGCTATGACGAGCAGCAAGAGGTGTTTGCCATTCAGGTTGGCTGGGCGCAGAAGTATGAGCTGCCGCTGATGATCCACACCCGCAGTGCCCATCGCGAAATGGTCGATGTGTTGAAGCAGCAAATCGTCAATCGCCAATCAACAAATAGTAAATCGCATGGGGTCTTCCATTGCTTCGGAGGTACAGCCAACGAGGCTGAGGAGCTTCTCCGATTTGATGGTTTCATGTTGGGCATCGGAGGCATCCTGACGTATAAGAAGAGTCCATTGCCCGATGTACTCCGAGAAGTGGTGCCCCTCGAACGCATCGTCGTGGAGACCGATTCCCCTTACCTTCCCCCCGTCCCACACAGGGGAAAACGCAACGAATCTGCCTACATCAATCACGTCGTTGACAAGCTCGCTGAGATTTTTTCCGTCGAAAGGGACGTTGTGAGCGAAATTACCACCCGAAACGCACTCCAAATCTTTCAGAAAGCACTCTAAAATGCCCTTTTGGGCACTAAAATGAGGAAAAAAGCACTCAAAAAGAAAGATTTTTGGAGAAAAAGGCGGCAGTAAACAAAAAAATGGATATTTTTGTAGCGAAATACGTAAACTATAAATCAAATTATAACAATTTCATTCATCATTAAACCAAAAACAAAATGAAAAAGTATTTTGCAATTGTTGCAATGGTGGCTGCCTGCACGTTTGGCATGACACCTTCCGTGATGGCTCAGGACGAAGTGGCTGACGAGGCCGCTGCAACCGAGCAGGTCGTAGATTCCGCTGAAGCTGTCGTTGACAGCGTAGAAGCAGAAGCTCCCGCAGTAGCTGAGGAGCCCGTAGCTCCCGTCGAAGAAGAACAGGGTCTGCACAAGACGCTGAAGACAAAGTTCATCGAAGGTGACGCTGGTTTCATGAGCCTCGTTGCTATCGCTCTCGTTCTCGGTCTGGCTTTCTGCATCGAGCGCGTTATCTATCTCTCCCTCGCTCAAGTTAACACACGCAAGTTCCTCGAAGCTCTCCGTGGCAAGGTGGAAGCCAACAAGATCAGCGACGCTATCAACTACTGCGCCAACACTCGCGGTCCCGTGGCTCAGGTCTCCAAGAAGGCTATGCAGTGTCTGGACAGCGAAGACCAGAACGACATCGCCACCATCGAGCGTACCATCAACACCGAGGCTGAAGTGCAGGGTGCTTACCTCGAAGAGAACTGCTCATGGATTACACTGTTCATCGCCATGGCTCCGTCACTCGGCTTCCTCGGCACTGTGATCGGTATGGTGCAGGCCTTCGACGATATCGAGCGCGCAGGTGACATCAGCCCGACAGTCGTTGCCGGTGGTATGAAGGTCGCCCTTATCACCACCATCTTCGGTATCATCGTAGCTCTCGTGCTGCAGGTGTTCTACAACTACATCCTCTCCCGCATCGAGGCTCTCAACTCCAATATGGAAGAGACTGCAATGGGTCTGCTCGACATGTGCGTGAAGTCCCCGAAGTGCAAGAAGTAATATTTTAAGGTGATTAGGTTGATTAGGTTATAAGGTAAATAGACCTCTAACCTCAGGACCTCAAAACCTCAAACCCTTAAAACCTTAAGAAATTATGAAACTCGAAAAGATATCTAAGATCGCATTGTACTCATGCATCGGTCTGGGTGTTGTCTGCTTCGCCTTGTTCTTCCTGGTCGATTACAACAACATGGAATTCGACGGAGTACACGTGTCTCCTGCGCTGACGGATCTTCTGTTGATCCTGATGTACGCGATGTTATTTGTCACGGCAGGTCTCAGCGTCTGGAGCCTCGTTCGCGGCGCTATGATCAACTCGGGCAACACCGGTCCCAGCCCCACAGGTATCGCTGGTGGTAAGGTCACCCTCATCACCTGGGCAACCGTCATCGTGGCTCTCATCATCGGTGCTGTCACCGGTTTGGGCGAAGAGCCTTACACCACCTACTCTGGTGTCACGACCTCAGCTGGCATGGTCACCGTCGTTGATATGTGGATTTGCACCATCTATATCCTCGCCGTTGTGGCTATCATCGCCGTTGTCATCAGCATGAGCGGCTGGCTCACCAAGAGCGCTACGCCGAAGTAATCAATCCACTGGACGATTAGACAATTTACAATTTGACAATTCGTTGTTGAATTATAAGTTGTCAAATCGAAGAGAATTGTAAAATTGTAAATCGTCAAATTGTACAATTAAACTATGGCAAGAAAGAAAAAGAAAGTGCCTGGGCTGAACTCCAGTTCTACTGCGGACATTTCTTTCATCCTCCTTATCTTCTTCCTTGTGACCACTTCGATGGACACGGATATGGGTCTTGCTCGTCGTCTGCCTCAGCCGCCAGAGCCCAATCAGGAAGATGCACAGATCGATGTGAAGGAGCGCAATGTACTCAATGTACGCCTCAACGCTGCCGGTAACCTGATGGTCAACCATGACTTCATCGACATCAACCAGCTGCGTACACGCGCCAAGGAGTTTATCGAGAACCGCAACAATTCGCCCAAGCTCCCCGAACGCCATCCCAAGGTCATCGACCTGCTCGGAACCTGCTATGTCACTGACAAGCACGTCATCTCCGTACAGACCGACCGCGGCACGCCCTATAACGTCTATTTCCAGGTGCAGAACGAACTCGTAGCAGCCTACAATGAGCTGCGCGATGATCTCGCCATTGCTAAGTTTGGACATCCCTACGCCCGCTGCAACGAGGACGAGCAAGTAGCTATCCGCACTTATTATCCCCAGAAGATCTCTGAGGCTGAACCTAAAAACTATGGAGGAAACTAATCATGGCACGCAACAAGGAAAAAAGAGAAATGCCTGAGATGAACACTTCATCTCTCCCTGACTTGATCTTCACCATCCTGTTCTTCTTCATGATCGTA
>CAJORF010000095.1 GCA_905236985.1 uncultured Bacteroidaceae bacterium
CAAGAAGATTCCTTTCTTCGACTTCGAGGTGCCCACAGAGTTGCCCAACGTGAATCCCGCCATCCTCGATCCTCGCGACACTTACGCTGACGCCAGCATCTGGGAGGAGAAGGCCAAGGATCTCGCCGCACGCTTCATCAAGAACTTCGGCAAATATACCACCAACGAGGCTGGTAAGGCTCTCGTTGCCGCAGGTCCCCAGCTCTAAAGCAGCAAGCTCTTATTCAACATCTATAAACAGCCCGCCGTCAGTATCAACAGCTGATGGCGGGCTGTTGTGATTTTGTCTGCCTTGCCGTCAGCCGTGCGAACTTTGATGGTTAAAAATTATTAAACAAAACAATAAACGGAATAAATCAATTTCTTTCATCGTAACTTTGCACCAGATCGTCCAAAAAGAGAAATAAAAGATGATAAAAACGCGACTATTATTTAGATATTTGAGCCGCGTGCTGACCCTCGGACTTATGGTGGTCAGTACAACGACGATGGTGGCTCAGACTAACTTCACGGCACGTGTCATTGATGCCGAGACGGGAGAGCCTCTCCCGCTGGTGGGCATTTATATCAGTGAAGAGAACAATACGTTGACAAACTTCGATGGTGAGTTCAGCATCACAGCAGACTCAGCAGACATGGTGCGCCTGACCTGCATTGGACACAAGACACTGACGATGCGAGCTGGCGCGCTACCTGCTACCATTCAAATGAAGATGCTTTCCTCAACACTTTCCGAGGTCACAGTGACGGGTATCGAGAGTATTCTGGCACAAGTGGCCAAGCAGATGGAGAAATCCTTCAACCGCAAACAGTCGAAATCGTCACAGTTCTTTTACCGTCAGACATCGGTTATCGGTCGCAAGCAGGACATTGTGGAGGCGTTCGTCAGCGCACTTTCAGCTGTGAACCTTCGCGAGCTGACTTTTCTGAGCGGACGACATGGCGTACTCACCCAAAAGCAATGGGCACAATCCAGCGTGAGCGACATGAACTTGCACCACGTCCTGGAGTTAGGCCCAATGACCTTCGATGCCAGCTTCTGGCACCGCCTGCTGACACCTCTGCCCGAGAAAGGTTTTACGGGTTATAGTCACAAGCAAAGTAATAATTACTACAACTGGGCATACCGACAATCTATAAGAGAGACAAAGAGCAGCCGCATCTCCTATTTCCAGAAGTTCTACAACATCACGTTCGAAGAAGCTGCCGATGGTGACCAGCAACTTTACATCGTGCGCTTCAACCGACAGCAGGATTTGGACATCCAGCAGCCCATCATGACAGGTACGCTATACGTAGATCGCTCAACGCTCAATGTACTCGCCTTCGACGGACAAGTAGAGAATATGAAGATGAGCTTTGGCAAAGGCGAACTACGCAGTGCTACGGTGGTGCCGGTGACGCTGGATTTCCACATCGACTACCGCTACGACCATAAATACCCCGAGGTGGCCGACCTGTCAATGCAGACCCAATATGAAGATTTCCAGACGCGCACAATGCTCTTCAACACCGAGGGGCAGTCGCGACTAAAGATAAAAAAGAACGCACGAGCACGCGAGAACATGCTCAGTGCCATCACCGAGGCGGGCTACGACAGCACCTTCTGGGCCAACAACGAAGTCATCAAGCGCACGGCTGAGGAGCAAGCTATTTCGCAGGGAACGGTCGATCTTGCCCAGGCGCGTCTCGACAGCGTCGCAGCCTATCAGGCTTCTCTCCCACCCCTGGCTCGTCTGGCCGACCGTCTCGAACGCTTCGGCGATGCCATCCCGCAGGAAAAGGTCTATGTACACATGGACAATACGAGCTATTTCCTCGGCGACACTATCTGGTTTGCCGTTTATACGCGTCGTTCCGATAACGACCATCCCAGCCGCATTTCACGGGTGCTCTACACCGAGCTGTGGAACCACGACGGCTACCTCGTGGAGCGTAAGCTGGTGGAGATGCAGGACGGTCGCGGTAGTGGTTTCTTCGCCCTGCCCGATACGCTCTATTCTGGCTATTTCGAGCTACGAGCCTACACGCGCTGGCAACTCAACTGGGGTCAGACCGAGCACTATCACGCCTGGTCCACCGAATACTGGTTCTATAACAAGACAATGGCCAAGGACTTCTTCCGCGACTACGAGAAGCTCTACTCGCGCGTCTTCCCTGTCTATGACAAGCCCAAGGAACCTGGCGATTTTTATAAGGATATGACGTTGCGTCCCCTTCGTCGTTACTTCAAGAGCGAACCAAAAGCCATCGAACTCCGTCTCTCCCTCTTCCCCGAAGGTGGCAATCTTGTTGCTGGCGTGCCCTGTCGCGTTGCTTTCGAGGCAGCGACGAGCGAAGGTGAAGTGAAAGAAGGAACGCTGACATTGAGAGTGAAAAATGAAAAAAATAAAAATGAAAAATTATGGAATGAGAAGGGCGAGGAGATCATAAGCGTTGCTACAGAGAATCGTGGACGCGGAACGTTTATCTTCACGCCAAAGGAGGGAGTGAGATACGAGGCAGTGTTTAGACCTACCCGTGAGGAAGGGGAAGCCTCCGGTAAGAAAGGGAATGAGAAGGAGACTGAGGAGGTTTGTCAGGAGATCAAAGGTGTCAAGGCCGAAGGTGTCGCCCTGCAAGTCCATCACGACTCCCTCGCAGGCGACTGGCGCTTTGATATTCACGCCGCTGGTCTCGCCGCCCAGCAACCGCTCGGTATCACCGTGATGAAGGAAGGCCGATTGGTTTATTTTGAAGACTCTCTTCCCATCCTTCCTATCAGAGAGGGAGCAATGCCCCATCAGGGAACAACTTCTTCCTTTCAAATACATTTTGACCCCTCTCTAATAGGGAGGAAGGAGGGAGACTCAATTGGGAATGGGTCTGCTGGAGATTGTTCCTCTGGCATCTACCAAGTCACTGTCTTCGATTCCATAGGTCATATCTATGCCGACCGACTCTTCTTTGCAACCTATCCTGAGCTGACGCAACCCACGCTGCAGTTCACAGGACAGAAGGAGCAGTATGAACCTTTTGAGCGCATCGACTTCGAGGTGACTTCATCACATCAGATGCCCGACCAGACCGTGTCACTTACTGTGCGCGATGCCGTACATACCGACAACACCTTCGACAGCGGCAACATCATGACTGAAATGCTTTTGGCATCGGAGATCAAAGGCTTTGTGCCACAGCCTGACTACTTCTTTGAAAAGGACGACGAGGAACACCGCCGCGCCCTCGATTTGCTCATGATGACACAGGGCTGGCGGCGCTTCAACTGGCAAGATATGGCCATCAAAGGCACGTGGGACATCACACATCCCGCCGAGCATACCCAGATGGTTACGGGTACGGTCAATCGCTACTGGCTCAATGACCTTGAACAGGAAAATGTCTTCAACGACGTCCTGGCCGACCACGAACGCTTCATGACCGAATGGACACCCTCGCTCAGCGAACAACAGAATGTGCCGCTCTTCGATGCTGACGGACGTCCAACGGCTTTTCTATCAGAGGGACGAACCGGCTGGGGAAATAGGCTCTCTGATCGAAATATGGCTTGGAATCTGAATCCCATCTATGAGCGTCGTAACTTGATTGGTGCCATAGCCGACACGCAACATGGCATCTTCTCCATGCAGGGAATAGAATGGAACAACACCGACTACAACACACTCAACTATCGCACCACTGCTGATTTCCGACGTCATCAGCGAAATCAAAACAAGATGGCGGCGCGACGATACTTAGAGACAGGCAATACGAAAAAAGAGGTTCGAATACATGCTGAGTTTGTGAATTTGCTCAACCCAAAAGATTTCATTGTCGGTGAGACGCAGACTACGCAGGGACGTTTCCAAATCGACCTGCCGCGCTTCGAAGGGAAGTGTGTCTTCTTCCTTGCTGCCAGCGACACTACACAGTGGAAGAAGAAATGGGAGGGATTGCATAAGCGCAAACCACATCATTGGGTGGAAATCGACACCCAGACTGAATATGACCTGATGGCTCAACGCTTGCCGAAATATATGCAGGAATTCTACGTCCGACTCAACTTCGCCTACCCGCGATGGGTAAAACCTTACACCTATTATCAAGTACACAATGCTCCGCTGCGCGATACCACTTATATCTCTCCGCATCTCCTCACCGATGGCACACACCTACTCGAACAGGTCACCGTGCGTGCCCGCCACGGAGGACTCCGACGCATCGACTACACCAAACCAGCTTATGTCCTTGATGCCTACGAGGCGGCTAACCTTGCGATGGATGCTGGTTTAATAGACAATCTCTTTGACGTGTATGAGATTGGCACTGGGGTGGCACGTACGCTCATCAGCGATATGGCACTTCAACGCCATTATGACCTTAAATTCAGCGAGGACAGTCGTCTTGGTTTGTGGCGCGGTCCATTGGATAGTATGCGCTTTAGACTTCTCACCAATATCGATAAGTTCTACATTTACACCGACTATTCTCCGCGTCGGGAGGGCGACCAACGCTTCCAACAGGACAACCAACCTGAGGTGCGTATAGATATACGACGTTATAAGGACGGTTCGCAACGCGTCACCTACCGCGATCGCCGCTACATCCTCGACGGTTTCGCCTTCCAGGAGGAATTCTATCATCCTAACTATCATCGCAATCCACCCACCGAAGGACAGAAGGACTACAGACGCACACTCTACTGGAATCCGGAACTGAAACTCGATGCCAAAGGTCGTGCCCACGTCCGTCTCTACAACAACTCACAGCGTACCACCATCGCTATCGATGCTGCTGGTCAGACTTCCGACGGCACACTTCTCTACAATCATTAATCCTCTAAAAAGGCTTTTTACGGCTCGCAAAGGAAAACTGAGATTAGTTCGAATGAAAAAAGCTTGAAACACCAGAGTCTTCCAAGCAAAACACCAAGGTGTTCCAAACATTACACCCGGGTGTTCCAAGCGAAACACCTCCGTTTTCCAATCCAAATCCCTATACGAATTGACTGAGACTCCTTAGTCAACTATTGCAACCCTTCTGCACATTGTCGTTGCGGATGCAAAAGTGATAGATAACTATTCCAGCGGTGACACTGACATTCATAGAATGTTTGATGCCGTATTGAGGAATTTCAAGGCAGCCGTCGCAAGCGTCAACGACTTGTTGCTGCACACCTTTCACCTCATTACCGAGAATAACCGCATATTTGAGGTGAGAATCAGGATGAAAGTCATTGAGCATGGTGGAGCCTTCACATTGTTCTATGGCTAATAAGGTGTAACCCTCATCACGTAACCACGCTACCGCTTCCATCGTATCCTTGAAATATTTCCATACGACACTATCCTCCGCGCCGAGAGCTGTCTTATGAATCTCAGCATTCGGGGGTGTAGCTGTGATGCCGCAGAGCACCACACCAGCCACGCGAAAAGCATCACTGGTGCGGAAAACGCTGCCTACATTATATAATGAACGTACACCATCGAGAACAACAACCAGCGGCAATTTCTCAGCCTCGTGGAATTCTTGGACGCTCATGCGTCCCATCTCGGTGATCTTCAGCTTACGGTAATTCATTTACTCATTTCCAACATCCGTTCAATAGGCTTGATGGCTTGCTTGGCGATTTCAGGATCTACAGTCACAACAGGTTGTTCGTCGCGCAGACAGCGATAAAGTTTTTCGAGCGTTACCATCTTCATATATTCACATTCGTTGCATGCACAGGTTCTGCTGCCTGATTCATCGAAAGCATCTTCGGGTGGAGCAGGAATGAAAGTCTTTTGTGGTGCTTTATTCTGCATTTCATGCAAAATACCGCTTTCTGTGGCAACGATAAACTCTGTAGCTTCATCAGCAATAGCGAATTTGAGGAGGGCAGCTGTCGAGCCTACTTGATCTGCTAACTTGACTACAGCACCCTTACACTCAGGATGTACAAGCACTTTTGCGCCCGGATGATCAGCCTTCAACGCTAAAATCTTTTCTGCGCTGAAACGGGCATGGACATGACAAGCGCCATTCCAAAGAATCATCTGACGGCCTGTGATGGCATTGATGTAGCCACCAAGGTTCTGATCAGGACCAAAGATAATAGGAGTGTCTGCAGGCAATGATTCTACGATTTGACGGGCATTGCTTGAAGTGACAACCACATCAGTTACCGCCTTTGTAGCAGCCGTCGTATTCACATAGCTGACAACCGTATGACCAGGATGAGCCTCGACGAAAGCACGGAACTCATCAGCCGGACAGCTCTCAGCGAGCGAACATGTAGCTTCGGGATCTGGCACGAGCACCTTCTTGTCTGGGCAGAGGATAGCTGCCGTCTCGCCCATAAAATGTACACCGCAGATGACGATGATCTCTGCATCCGTCTTTGCAGCCTGTTGGGCCAGTGCCAAACTGTCGCCAATGAAGTCAGCAATGTCTTGCACCTCGCCATCCACATAATAGTGCGCCATGATGACCGCATTCTTTTCCGTGGCTAATCTGCGAATCTCAGCCTTGAGCTCTTCGCGCGTCATAGTCGGCGCATCGATACCTTTGTTTTCCTTAGTTTTCGACATACTATTATAATTATTGTTTATATCTTTTTTGAAAAAGAAAAGTGTATAATAATAATGATAGGTTGTCAATTCTGTCAATAACTGCGCAAAGGTACGTATTTTCAGTGAAATAAGTTGTCAATAACTTCAAAAAAGTGGTTAAAAACTTCTTTAAAACTTTTCCATAACATATTTTGTTATCTCGAAAAATCAACAGTAATGAATTTTCAACACTCCTTTCTCTTTTTATCAACACCTATGGACAATGAATCAACAATGTTATGAACAACAAAACACATAGGGATTATTTGATGATGATTTTTTTTCCTTTTGTGATGTATATTCCTCGGCGAAAAGAAGAGGTGCAGCATCCGTTGAGGTCATAGATATTTGAGGAACGAAGTTTTTGAAATTCTGATGTTTTTAGGTCATTGATTTTATCAGGAATTGTTTGTTTGCTCATCCAAACTGAAAGCATGGCATATTCAGAAGCAAACGCACATTGATGAAAACCTTTAGTGATGTCGCCGTCATCCCATCCTTTAAGTAGATGTATGGGAAGGAGGTCATCGCGACGGAAGTTATCCCATGCGTAGTCGAGGTTCTGTTGGAAAGAAGCGAGAGAGGTAGAGGCACTACTGTTATCATCATTGTAGGGATAAGCATCTACATAAGCACGCATGAGAACATTATCGAACCATGTGTTGAAGCCTTCGGTGGCTGTGTCATCTGTCGGCCATTCACGGTAGATTTGGTTATCTATGCGAACGCGCTTTGTGAATCTTTGATAGGTGTTCTTGCAGAGATCATTGAGGTCATTGAGATAGGTTTGATCACCTGTGATGCGATAGAGTTCAGCAGCTCCTGCAAGCATAGTGCCGCTGTTATAGGTGTAAGCTGTACCTACAGGAGCACCTATATCGACGTGATCGCGATAGGTGGTGCGTCCAATTTTCACGTATTGAATTTCACCTGCTGCTCCGCACATATCCCAATAGATACCTCTTGATGGGTCGAGCAACTTCTCTTTCTGCCAAGCATAGATTTTCTTGGCCATCTCGAGGTAAAGTTCAGAGTGCTTCATGAGACGAGTGGTACGTGAATTGTCAGGTAGGATATAGTAGTAGCGCAAGTTCTCTGTCTCGTCGTCGGTGTGATAGATATCAGCAAGCCAAACGAGGGGTTGAATGAAAGGACCGTTGGAGCAGGAATGTTTACTGTTGTAGCCAGGTCCCCAGCTGATGCCGCCGTATTCGTTGCCGTTGGCATCAAGACAACAATCCCATCCATCGATACAGTAGTTGGCCAAGTATTCGGCCTTCTTCAAATAGGCGTTATCATTGGTCAGACGATAGGCACGGACGAGCTCACGAATAATCCACATCTGGTCATCATAGACATTCTCGATGCCAGTGACAGCAGCTGTACCTTTAGTAGCACCGCGATGTACACCATAGACTGTCCATGATGCTACACGAGCGTATGACTTGAGTTGATAGGTACCAGAATAAAAGGCGAGATTATCGAACAATTGACGCAGACGTGTAACAAAACGATCATGTGTAGCTTCGTAGAGCTCGGTCTCGGTCTCCTTGAGGGCTTCGAGGGCTTCGAGGACGGAGCAGTGAGCTTCGAGGGCAGCAGTATATGGCCAGACATCGGCGATGCCGCTGCCTTGGTGAGAAGCGGTATTGTAGGTGTCGTACATCCGCAAGTCGTTGCCAGTAAAAGAGGTGGCCATGGTGGCATCGGTGATGGCAATGGCACGAACGAGGCTCTCCTTTGCGTCGATGGCGAAAGCGGGGTGGATGAAGAAGAATAAAGCAAGGAGAATAGAAAGTGAAAGGACGAGTGGGGAAGGTTGCGTCGCAACGGTGAGGGGTGTTCCGCAACGGTGAAGGGTGGGGGGTGTCATGATTTATCTTGGTTGAATGATTATCGAAGAACCGTTTTCTTGCCAGCATGGATGAAGATACCACGACGAGGCGAGGGGGTAGGGAGGCCGGAAAGGGAATAAAAGAGGCCAGAGGGGAAATAAGAGGAAGCGGGAACAGAGCCTGAGGGAGAATCATAGGGAACCGTAACGGAGGGCGCGGAAATGGCGGTGATGGCGGTGGGTAGCTGATCATCGAGGGTGAACTGCCACCAGGTGCGGGTGCGTCCTTCATCGGTGCCGGAGAGGACTTCGTGGTGAATACACTCCTTGCCTTGATGGAGGTCGTTGTTGTGCAACTTGAAATAGGCAACGAACTTCTTGCTGCGAGGCATACGCATGAAGGTGCTCCAAGGCAGGGCGATGTCGATGATGTAGCCGTCCTCTGTGCGGGTAGTGGTGTAGCGCATCTGATGGGTCTCTGCGTTGACATCTGTCCAGCCAGAAGCGGTCATACGCGAGACTAGGGTGCCACCATCTACGTTGACAAGGTATTTGAGGGCGCCTGTGGGGACGTTGTCCGTACTGCGATTCTGCACATCGCAATAGAACTCCACACCGTCGGTGTCCCATACGGGGGCATCGGCACTGCCCGAACGGATATCCTGGTCGTCAACAACGAAATGCAGGAAAAGGGAGTCCGTTGTCCAACAGGCGCCGACGTGCATACAAGCTTGCGTCTGCGAACCGATAATGATGTCAGACATCAGCGGTTGCCACGTGATGGTTTCGAGGTGGGTACCGTCGGACATCTGATGAGCGGTCAGCGGATGCATAATATGGCCGTCCACCGTCCAAAGTCCGTTCTTCGACGGATGTCCGTGTACTTCGGAGACACAAACGACGGTGGAGTCGTTGGTCTGACACAAGGAGTTCCACACACCGCCCTGATTGGGTTCGTCCATGAACGGGAACGGGATAGAATAGCGGCTGAAGTTGCGGGCATTGGCATCGCCGATATATACAAAGGGACGATTCTTGTACATATCATCCCAAGGTGCGCCGCGCGTGTCGGCAAGGGCGTTGGTTTGCGTGGACACAAGCGTCTCGCCTGTCTTGAGTTGAATGATATAAGGCGCTCCACCGCCGCGAGGCTCGCCCTGCACCACAGCTACCCATCGGTTGGTGCTGTCGCCATAGCGTATGCCACTGCTCCAGTTGTCTGCGATGGATGAGTAGAGGATGCCCGGTTGGAAGCCGCCGCCATAGCCGTCATCCTCGATGGCAAAGACGATGCCCTTGTCGTCCTGCAGCACGAGGGGCACAGGCATGCCGTCGCGAAAGCCTACGGTATAGCAGACATCTACGGCTTCGGGTTCCCACTTCCGGATGCCTGTCTCGTCGGCCGTGAGCGAACGCAGCATAACGATCTTCTGGTCATTGCCCGGCACCTTGTACTCACTGGCAAAGAAGAGCTGAACCTCGCCGCTTGGCAGTTGTATCATGGCGGGTTCCCAAATGCCATAGAGACCTTCGTTCTGTGGTAGGAAGCCGCTCTCTTGCACTTCATAGAGCGTTTGTGCATTACGCCATGAGCGTCCACTGTTGAAAGAATATATTACCTTAATCTTCATACCCATGCCATTGACACGCTCATTGTAGGCATAGAGTAGTGTGCCGTCGGCAAGTTCCAGCAGCTCACAGTTCGTATAACTGGAGCCTGAAGCGGGCGTGGCAACGGTGATGGCCGCCTGAAAGGAGGAGACACCAGACTCACGGAAGCGTATCTTACACACACCGCCTGCATCGTAAACGAAGGCTTGACGACCGTCGGAGAGGAGCTTCAAGCGACCGTAAGCACCACCCGTCACGAACGTCTGCGTGCGGTAGTCCCACCCGATGCGGATGCCTGTGCGGTAGTCTTGGGCAAAGGCAGACCCACCCCCTTGCCCCTCCCTGTGAGGGATGGGAGTAGTTACCTGAGCTATGGTGAGGACAAGAGTGAGTAAAAGTTTGTAGGAGAGGCGCATAATGGGAGCTTATTCTTTGCTGAAGCTGTAGGGGGCGTCGGTATCAGCGGTGCCGCGAGAGCGGTTGGGCTGTGCGCCGAGGTCGAAGCGGATGGTGCCGCCGCGCAGGAGGTCGTCGTGGCGAAGGTAGTTGCGGGTGTAGGGCTGGCCGTCAACGGTCATGCGCTGGATGAAGGGAGGGAGGGAGCCCTCGGGAGAACCCTCGGGAATGGTAATAGGAGAACCCTCGGAAACAGTAACGAGGGAACCGGGAACGGAAACGGAGGAACTGGGAACCGTAACGGGGGTGGCTTCGATGGTGAGGGTCTTGCCGGCGGGGAGGGTGATAGTAGCCTTACGGAAATAGGGGGTGCCGAGGGCGTATTCGTCAGAGCCGGGGCAGACGGGATAGAAGCCGAGGGCGGAGAAGACGTACCAAGCGGATGTCTGGCCGTTGTCCTCGTCGCCGCAATAGCCGTCGGGGGCGGGCGTGTAGAAACGCTCCATGACTTCGCGGACGCGCTGCTGTGCCTTCCAGGGCTGACCAGCCCAGTCATAGAGGTAGATCATGTGCTGGATAGGCTGGTTGCCGTGGGCGTAGTTGCCCATGCCCATGATCTGCATCTCACGGATCTCGTGGATGACACCACCGTAGTAACTCTCATCAAAAAATGGCGGCACATTAAACACGGAGTCGAGCATCGCCACGAAGACATCCTTACCGCCCATGAGACGGATGAGACCTTCGGGGTCGTGGAAGACGGACCACGTGTAGTGCCAGGCATTACCTTCGGTGAAGGCATCACCCCATTTAAGTGGATTAAAGGGTGCCTGGAACTGGCCGTCCTTGTTGCGTCCGCGCATCAACTTTGTCTCGGGGTCGAAAACGTTTTTGTAGTTGAGTGCGTGCTCGCGGAAAGGTTTCAGCTCTTTCTCCTTCTTACCGAGCTTGCGACCAAGCTGATAGATGCACCAATCATCGTAGGCATATTCAAGCGTACGGGCAACGGATTCGCGGATATCTACATCGTAGGGGACATAGCCCAGTTTGTTGTAGTATTCAAAGCCGAGGCGACCTGTGGAAGAGACATGCGGATGGACGGCGTTGGCACCATGGACAACGGCTTGCCAGAGGGATTCGATGTCGTAAGGGAAAGTTGACGAGTTGACAAGTTGTTTGCTTTGAGGATTCAACTTGTCAACTTGTTTACTCGTCAACTCGTCAACTAATTTCAAGTAGGCATCGGCGACGACGGAGGCGGAGTTGTTGCCAACCATGCATCCGCGATGACCGGGGCTTGCCCATTCGGGCAGGAAGCCGCTTTCCTTGTAACAATTGACGAGACCCTCCTGCATCTGCACGTTCATCTCAGGATAGACGAGATTCAAGAGAGGGAAGAGGCAGCGGAAGGTGTCCCAGAAGCCGGTGTCGGTGAAATAGCGGCCAGGCACCACCTCACCTGTGTGGGGGCTGTAGTGA
>CAJORF010000096.1 GCA_905236985.1 uncultured Bacteroidaceae bacterium
CGAAGCACCTACTTCGCCTGGAATCAGCGACAGGTTCTCAAGACCATACCAGAGGCTGTCGATGGCATACTGCACCCAGTCGTCCCAAACGATGCCAGCCGATACGCGTACATATATATTATCTCCCTCGTCGGCCGTCACATGAATATCATGCATTCGAGAGTGCAGGACAGTGCCTGCAAAGTCGTTTAGGAACAGGAGATTCGACCCGCCGCCGATGTGGAGTAGGGGAGAAGTGTTGCCACGAGTAGCACGCTCGCGAATGAACGCCTGCAACTCCTCAACGCTGTCATATTCAACGAACTGACGTGCCTTGGCTTCGATGCCGAATGAGTTGTGCTCTTTCAGCGAGCAATTATATTGACTGGTGACCATTGATCATTTAATTTTCAAACTCCGTCAGCCGCCACTCGCCATTGTCGCGCTGAAAACGCAGGAGGTTCTGCAGGCCATTGCTGATGCCGCGCAGCTGCATCAACATCTGCTTGGGGTTATTGTACGACTGCCCATAGTTGATGCACACAAGAACGTCCTCGGGCAGTTCGGGCGCGAACTCCGTCCATTGGTCGGCATCGATAGTTCCTTCGATGATTTCGTAGTCGTTTTCCTCGTCAGCCGTGCGGAAACGCAGGGTCTGAGCCAGATGTTGCTGCTGATAGATGCTGTCGGTGGCGAAGCGCTGGTAGAAGTCGAAGAATGAAGCCAGCGGCGAGTGCTCGAAACTACTGATGCGCTCTTCACTGAGGAACCACTGCCCATTCATCGTATCGCGGTTGAAGATGTAGGCATCGACCTGACGGCTGTGTAAGAAAATATGTTCCAGACGTGCGTGTGTGATGGTCGTATCCTGTGGGAGTCTCATCTGCGAGGGCGAATCCCAGAAAGCGGTGCAGAAATCCTGTTGGAGGAAAACGTAGTGGTGGTGCCAATCGTTGTGCTCGATGGTACGCACAGAACCGTCGGCCTCAATCACCATCAGCGGAAATTCCACGCGTGCGCGTTGCAGGCGGTTGCTCTGATCGAAGCTGAAGATGAAATCATCGAAGAGCTCATCCACGGACATCGGTAGCGGAGCTTCTTCGGTCAGCTCGTCCAACGCCAGGGTGTCCTCCGCTTTGAGCAAAGAATCCATGCGCACGGAGTCCTCGAACTCGTATGCCCCGTCCTTCGTGCGGAACGAGGAATTGCCGCTACAGCCGCCGAGCATCATCAACGCGAGCATCGCGACCACAAATGTGCTGCAAACTGCCCTTTTCGCGTTCATCTTTTGACTACTTTTGCTTTCCTTTTTGGTAATTTAGTGCAAAAGTAAGCTTTATTTTCCATTCAGTGCATATTTTTCGCAAATAAATGTCTATCTTTGCACAGATTTTTGAAGATATATCAATAGAACAACGAAATATTATGCTCGAAAAGATTAAACAACTGCTTGAAGAAGTCGCTGCACTTCAGGCTGCATCGCCCGAGGAAGCTGAGGCTCTTCGCATCAAGTATCTTAGTAAAAAAGGTGAGATCAGCAAGCTCATGGACGATTTCCGCGCTGTGCCCGCTGAGATGAAAAAAGAAGTGGGTATGCGCATCAATGAACTCAAGAACTGCGCGATGGAGCGCATCAATGAGCTCAAGGCCGCTGCAGCTGCCCAGGAAACCGTGTCTGATGACCTTGACCTCACTCGTACGGCTTATCCTATCGCACTTGGCACCCGCCATCCGCTGACCATCGTGAAGAACGAGATCGTAGATATCTTCTCGCGACTGGGATTCACGCTGGCTGAAGGTCCCGAGGTCGAGGATGATTGGCACGTCTATAGCTCCATGAACTTCGCCGATGATCACCCCGCCCGCGATATGCAGGACACATTCTTCGTCGAGGCTCACCCCGACATCATCCTGCGCTCGCATACCTCCAGTGTGCAGGCTCGTGTCATGGAAAAGCAGCAGCCGCCCATCCGCGTGATCTGTCCGGGTCGTGTCTATCGCAACGAAGCCGTCAGCGCCCGTGCCCACTGCTTCTTCCATCAGGTCGAAGGTCTCTATGTGGACAAAAACGTGTCGTTCAAGGACTTGAAGCAAGTGCTGCTGCTTTTTGCACAGGAGATGTTCGGTCCCGAAACGCAGATTCGCCTCCGCCCCAGCTTCTTCCCCTTCACAGAGCCATCGGCTGAGATGGATGTCAGTTGCACTATCTGCGGCGGCAAGGGTTGCTCGATGTGTAAGGGCTCGGGCTGGCTGGAGATTCTCGGCTGCGGAATGGTCGATCCTGCTGTCCTCGAAGCCAATGGCATCGACAGCACGATCTACAGCGGCTACGCCTTCGGCATGGGCATTGAGCGCATCGCCAACCTGAAGTATCAGGTCAAGGATCTCCGCCTCTTCTCCGAGAACGATGTCCGCTTCCTCGAAGAATTTAAGGCAGCGAATTAGCAGACCCACCCCCGCCCTAACAGACTCTCCCCCCGCCCTCCCTCTAGGGAGGGAGCGATTATCAGACAAGAATTGACTCCATTCTATTATGGTTAATCATTCCAATAGCAATAGTGACCGCTCCCTCCTTAACAGGGAGGGCGGGGGGAGAGTCTTTTTTTCTCTAACTAATGCCTCTCTCGCTTTTGGCGACCACCAGCTCTTTAGCAACCTCGATCTTACTGTTGAGCTGGGACAGTTGGTGGGAATCTCAGGCGAAAGTGGTTGTGGCAAGACATCCCTCCTACGTGCCCTCCTTGGTTTCGTTGATATCGAGGCCGAGGAGGCTGTTGTTTGCGGCCTTCCTCTTGATGTTCACCACATCAATGCCATCCGTTGTCAGACCGCATACGTCCCACAGGAGCTCCAACCGCCTGCCGACACTGGCCGCGACCTCCTTCGTCTCACCTATGAGCTTGAGCACAATCGCACGCTCTCCTCGATGGAGACTTTCGCGCAACTGATGAGTATGCTCTCCCTCGATGAATCGCTGCTCTCCCTCGCTGCCTCGAAGCTTTCTGGCGGTCAGCGTCAACGGCTCCTCATCGCAGCTGCCCTCGCCCTGCCGAAGCCCCTCCTGCTTTTGGACGAGCCCACGTCTGCCCTCGATGAAGAGAGTACGCAGCGCGTAGCCCTCGCGCTCCTCCGTGCTTGTCACGAGGACAATCGGGCCGCCCTCGTTGTCTCCCATGATCCCGTCCTCCTCTCTTTCTGCGATCACACCATTGCCCTCCCTTCCCCTGTTTCTCCCACTTAGTTTGCTCTCGGCGGTTTCTCCGTCGAGGATATCGATTGTCTTATGAAAACAGCCCTCATCCAACAAGCCTGTACGGCGGACATCGAACAAAACAAAGCCCGCATCGCTGCCTCCATCGCTGACGTTGTCGCTCATGGTGCCGAGCTCGTCGTATTGCAGGAACTCCACAATACACCCTACTTCTGCCAAGTCGAATCCGTCGATAACTTCGACCTTGCAGAGTCCATCCCAGGTCCTTCCACCGATTTCTTTGGTGCCTTGGCACGTGAGCATAACGTTGTTCTCGTCACCAGTCTCTTCGAGCGTCGTGCTCCAGGCCTCTATCACAATACCGCTGTTGTATTCGAGCGTGACGGCAGCATCGCAGGCATTCATCGTAAGATGCACATCCCCGATGACCCTGCCTATTATGAGAAGTTCTATTTCACGCCTGGCGATCTCGGTTTCAACCCCATCGCGACCAGCGTTGGTAAGCTTGGCGTGCAGGTCTGTTGGGATCAGTGGTATCCCGAGGGCGCACGTTTGATGGCACTCGCTGGTGCCGACGTCCTCATCTATCCCACGGCCATCGGCTATGAGAGCAGTGATACGCCTGAGGAACAAGCCCGTCAGCGCAATGCCTGGCAGCTCGTCCAGCGCGGTCATGCCGTATCCAACGGTCTTCCTGTCATTGCCGTCAATAGAGTAGGGCATGAGCCCGATCCCAGCGGACAGACGCGCGGCATTCAGTTCTGGGGCTCCAGCTTTGTGGCGGGTCCGCAAGGCGAACTCCTCGCTGAGGCTTCTCAGACCGAACCAGAGAACCTCATCGTCGATATCGATCTCCACCGCTCAGAGCAGGTGCGTCGTTGGTGGCCTTTCCTCCGCGACCGTCGTATCGATGCCTACGGTGATCTCGTCCTCCGCTTCAGAGATTCGCAAAATAGTAAATTGTAAATCGTCAAATCGTACATATCTCTTGGCTATCCATTTCACCCCTTCCACACCTGTGATCTCTGACCTCACCCTCCATCTGAAACACTCCAATCTCCCACAGGAGCAGCAGACGGAGGTGCGTGGTACTTTCTTTCCTGCTGAGTGGCATCCGCAGAGCGGTGTGCAACTCACTTGGCCGCATGTTCAGACCGACTGGGCTGACCTCCTCCCTGCCGTCGAAGACTGCTTTGTGAGCATCGCCCTCGAGATATTTGCTCACGACGAGTTGCTTCTCATTGTCACTCCTGAGCCTGATCGCATCCAACGTCTTCTCCGCGAGCGACTTCCGGCACGTCTTCTGCCTTGCATCCGCTACTTTGAGTGCCCCACCAACGACACATGGGCGCGTGACCATGCTTTCCTCACATTACTCACGGGAGATGGTCCCCGTCTGCTCGACTATTGTTTCAATGGTTGGGGCAATAAGTTCCCCGCTGAGCTTGACAACGCGATCAATCGCAAACTCAAGCTTCTCTCTAACTCCTCCCGTAGGGAGGAGGAATCCACATCCTGCGGATACACAAGCGGAAACGAGGCTCTCCCTCCCAAGGGAGGAGATGAAGAAGGTTTTCTTCATGGTATTTACGAACCTCATTTGGATTTCGTCTTCGAGGGCGGTAGCATTGAGAGCGATGGTCATGGCACCCTCATGACCACTTCCGCCTGTCTCCTGTCCCCCAACCGTAATCCTCACCTCAACCGTCAGCAAATTGAGGAGCGCTTGCTGCATGACCTCCATGCTGACCGCCTTCTTTGGCTCGACCACGGCTATCTCGCAGGCGACGATACAGACAGCCACATTGACACCCTTGCCCGTTTCTGTCCTAATGGTACCATTGCTTACGTCCAGTGTACCGACCCTGCTGACGAACACTACGAAGCCCTCCGCGCTATGGAGCAGCAGTTGCGTTCGTTCGAGCCCGCTGGTTTTCCCAGCGAGAAAGCCTCCCCAGCTGCTACAAGCGAAGCTCATTCCTATCGTCTCATTCCCCTCCCTCTCCCGTCACCCATCTACGATCCCGACGATGGCCATCGCCTGCCCGCGACATACGCCAACTTCCTCATCATCAACCGTGCCGTCCTTCTGCCAACCTACGGCCAGCCAGACAACGATGAACTCGCTCGCCGTCAGCTACAGAAAGCCTTTCCCAAGTACGACATCATCCCCATCGATTGCCGCGTACTCATTCGCCAGCACGGCTCCCTCCATTGCTCTACCATGCAATATCCCGTCGGCGTAATGGTTTGAAAAATGAAAAGTAAAAAATGAGGAATGAAGCGAAGCCTCTTTAAACTTTAAACATTAAACTTTAAACTCTCATCTTGGACATCTCTCTCATCTCCCTCGCCATAGGTCTGCTGCTTCTGCTCATCCCCCTCTTTTTCTTGTGGAAACTGAGGACGGGGCTTGTGCGTGCCACGCTCATCGCCGCAGCCCGCATGATTGTGCAGCTGTTTCTCATCAGCATTTATCTGCGCTATCTTTTCGAGTGGGATAATCCGTGGTTGAATATGTTGTGGGTTGTCATCATGGCAGTCATTGCTACCCACACCCTCGGCGAGCGTACGCGTCTTCCGCGCCGTCTCATTGCTGTTCCTGTCTTTGTCAGTTTCTTTGTTGCTGCCTTGGTCGTTGGCTTCTATTTCCTTTGCCTTGTGCTGCGCCTCGACCATCCTTTCACTGCCCGTTATTTCATTCCTATCATGGGCATTCTTATGGGCAATATGTTGGGCGTCAATGTCCTTACCCTAAGTACCTTCTATGACCGCATCGAACGTGAACAGCCCACCTACTACTATCTCCTTGGTAACGGTGCAACACGCTTTGAGGCATGGCTGCCCTTCATGCGTGAGGCTGTCATCAAGAGCTTCACTCCCTGCATCGCCAATATGGCCGTCATGGGCATTGTGGCCCTCCCTGGCACGATGATTGGCCAGATTCTTGGCGGTTCGGCTCCTGACGTGGCCGTCAAGTACCAGATGATGATTGTCATCATCACCATGTCTGCCTCGATGCTTTCCCTCATTCTTGCGCTTTGGCTTTCCACCCGTCGTGCCTTCGATGCCTACGGTCGCCTACAGCTCAACAGCTGATTCCCACATCGTTTTCAGTCGTTTTTGAGATCCCACTCCGATGTCATCAGCCATCGGTTGCTTCTTTATTTTTCCATTCTTGATGATTATTTTCGGCTCTAAAGTGATTTTTTGTAAAAAAGGTACACGCGCACGCGAGATTTTTATTACCTTTGCACCCAATTAAGACGAACTGAGAATGAAAGTAGCTATCGTCAAATATAACGCAGGAAATGTCTATTCCGTTGTTCACGCCCTGAAACGGCTCGGAGTGGATCCCATACTCACTGATGATGCAGACCTCCTGCGCTCAGCAGACAAGGTGCTGTTCCCCGGACAGGGTGAAGCAAGTCAGGCGATGGGTTATCTGCGCGCACATGGACTCGACGACGTCATCCGAAGTCTTCAGCAACCCGTTTTAGGCATCTGCATTGGGCAGCAGCTCATGTGCAACCACTCTGAAGAAGGCAATACCGACTGTCTCGGCATATTCCCTGTTGACGTACTGCGTTTCCGCCCCCAACGCCATGAGGACAAAGTGCCGCACATGGGCTGGAATGTGGTCGAAGACGCTGATGGTAGCAGGATCTTCGATCATCGGTATTTCTATTTCGTCCACAGCTTTTATGTTCCCGTTTGCGAGTTCACGACAGGTGTGACGGATTATATCGTCCCCTTCAGCGCTTCACTCCACAAGGACAATTTCTACGCTACTCAGTTCCACCCCGAGAAGAGCGGTGCCGTAGGCGCAGAGATTCTCAAGGACTTCTTAGCCCTCTAACCCATCGAAATAACGTAATAACGCCATAACGCCACATGATTTTAATCCCCGCCATAGACATCATTGAAGGTCGCTGCGTCCGCCTCACCAAGGGCGACTATGCAACAGAGAAAGTCTATTCCCATGACCCCGTGCTGGTAGCACAGGAGATGGAGATGCTGGGTTTCAGGCGGCTTCACGTTGTCGATTTGGATGGAGCCCGCTCCAAGCACGTGGTGAATATCGATGTGCTCCGTCGCATCACTTCAGAGACCCATCTCGTCGTGGATTTCGGTGGAGGCATTAAGACTGAGGATGACCTACAGCGTGTTTTCGATGCTGGCGCACACATGGTGACGCTTGGAAGTATCGCCGTCACCGACCGCGAGAAGGTGCTCTCATGGTTGCATGAGTTCGGTGCCGATCGCATCGTGCTCGGTGCCGACGTGCGCGATGGTTTCATCCGCATCAATGGTTGGAAAGAGGAGAGCTCGCTGGAGCTCCTGCCCTTCCTCGATGGCTATCTCGCTGAAGGCGTTCGCCACGTGCTTTGTACGGACATCAGCCGCGATGGTTTGCTTCAAGGGCCTTCCACCGAGCTCTACCGCACGATCATGCAAGCTTTCCCCGACTGTCAGCTCATCGCCTCGGGCGGTGTCAGCGGCATCGATGACATCCGCACTCTCGATGCAGCCGGTATCCCCGCCGTCGTCTTTGGCAAAGCCATTTACGAAGCCAAGATAGACCTCCCCTCCCTCATCGCTGAGTTTCCACAAGACTCCACATTAAACTTTAAACATTAAACTTTAAACAGAATTGCTTGCTAAACGCATCATACCCTGCCTCGATGTCAAAGACGGCCAGACCGTCAAAGGCACTAATTTCGTGAATCTGCGTCACGCTGGTGACCCTGTGGAGTTAGGAAAAGCCTACAGTGAGCAGGGTGCCGACGAACTGGTGTTCCTCGATATCACTGCCTCTCACGAGGGCCGCAAGACCTTCACAGACATGGTGACACGCGTGGCCGCTGAAGTCAACATACCTTTCACCGTGGGTGGCGGTATCGGGGCTCTGGCAGATGTTGATCGTCTGCTCAGTGCGGGTGCCGACAAGGTGAGCGTGAACAGCGCTGCTCTGCGCCGCCCTGAACTCATCGACGAGATCACCTCTCATTTCGGCTCGCAGGTTTGTGTCGTGGCCATCGATGCCCGACAGGACGAGACTGGCGCATGGACCTGCTACCTCAACGGTGGCCGCATCCCTACTGAGCGCTCACTCTTCGACTGGGCTCACGAGGCTCAGGAACGCGGCGCAGGCGAGATCCTTTTCACTTCCATGAATCATGATGGTGTGAAGACGGGCTTTGCCAACGAAGCACTGCGTCGCCTCTCAGACTCACTCTCCATACCCATCATCGCCTCGGGTGGAGCCGGTGCCAAGGAGCATTTCCGCGACACTTTCCTTCTCGGCCACAGTGACGCTGCCCTCGCCGCTTCGGTCTTCCATTTCGGCGAGATAAAGATTCCCGAACTCAAACAATACTTGAAGAGCGAGGGGATTGCGGTGAGAATATAGAAGACTCTCCCCCCGCCCTCCCTATAAGGGAGGGCGCAATTACCGAACAAGAATAGAAATAGATAGATAAAATAGAATGAATAAAGACACTAATAGTCAAATACAATCTACTCCCCTCCCTAATAGGGAGGGGTTGGGGGTGAGTCCCGATTTCTCCAAGATGGGCGGTCTCGTGCCTGCAATCATCCAAGACGCCGACACGCGCCAAGTGCTGATGCTCGGCTACATGAACGAGGAAGCATACGAGAAGACGCTGGCCGATGGTCGCGTCACCTTCTACTCGCGCAGCCGACAATGCCTGTGGACCAAGGGCGAGACAAGTGGTAACTTCCTCAACGTCGTCAGCATCAAGAACGACTGCGACAACGACACCCTTCTCATCCGTGTTCATCCCACCGGTCCCGTATGCCACACCGGCACCGACACCTGCTGGGGTGAAGAGAACACGGTGCCCGACGGGTTCCCCGTCGGGAATGACAACCCCCTCCTCTTCCTCTCCGATCTGCAGGACTTCATCGAGAAGCGCCACGCTGAGATGCCCGAAGGCTCCTACACTACATCCCTATTCCGCGACGGCCTCAATCGTATGGCACAGAAGGTGGGCGAGGAAGCACTGGAGTTGGTCATTGAGGCCTGCAACGGCACCGATGAGCGTATGATCTATGAAGGTTCAGATATGCTTTATCACCTCATCGTGCTCCTCACCTCCAAAGGCCTGCGCATCGAGCAAATGGCTAAGGAGCTGCAAGAAAGACATCAACCAGGATGGAAAAAGCATTGACCATTAAATATAAGGACGTTGACGTCAAGCGCGACGAAAGCACGATTCTCTACAACGTGAACTTTGAGGTTCATGAGGGGGAGTTCGTCTATCTCACGGGCGTAGTAGGTAGCGGCAAGTCCTCCTTGCTGAAGACCATCTACGGTGAGTTGGACATCGACACTGGCATCGCTGAGGTCTTGGGATGCAATATGCGCACGATCAAGCGTCACCATATTCCCGCTTTGCGCAAGCAACTGGGCATTGTCTTTCAGGACTTTCGCTTGCTGTCCGACCGCAATGTGCGCAAGAACCTCGACTTCGTGTTGCGCGCCACGGGATGGAAGAGCCGCTCCGAGCGCGCTGACCGCATCAGTCAAGTGCTGGAGATCGTTGGCCTTGCCGACAAGATGGAAGCCATGCCTCATGAACTCTCAGGCGGTGAACAGCAGCGCATCTGCATCGCCCGTGCCATCCTCAATTCCCCTAAGCTTATCCTTGCCGACGAGGCTACGGGAAACCAGGACGAGGCATCCGGCATTCAGACAACACAGATTCTGCACGACCTTGCCCGAAAAGGCACTGCGGTCGTCATGGCAACCCACAACAACGCCCTCATCAACCGCTTCCCAGGCACCATCTACGAATGTAAGAGCCATAGACTCATCAGCATCGCCAAAGCCGATAGTCCAACCTCATACCCGTTGGTGCCCAGCGGTTTACCCACAGAATCCACCCAACCGGCCCCTATCGACGATGACATCCCCGTAGCCACCATCGCTACCACATCCCCCATCGATTCATAAACTAATACCCCATAATATAAGATGAAAGTACTGAAATTCGGTGGCACCAGCGTAGGCAGTGCCCAGCGTATGAAAGACGTGTCTGCACTGATTACCAGTGACGGACAGCCCAAGATTGTCGTGCTCTCAGCCATGAGCGGTACCACCAACACGCTTGTCGAGATTTCCGACTACCTCTACAAGAAGAACCCCGAAGGCGCGCATGATGTCATCAACCGCCTCGAACTGAAATACATGGAACACATCCAGGAGCTCTACACCACTGAGGAAATGCGCACGAAGACGGAGATGTTCCTGCGCGAAGAGTTCAGCTTCCTGCGTTCCTTCTCGAAATCGCACTTCACCACGTTCGAGGAGAAGGTCATCCTGGCACAAGGCGAGATCATTTCCACCAATATGGTCACCAACTACTTGCTCGAGCAAGGTGTCAATGCCATTCTCCTCTCCGCTCTCGACATCATCCGCACCGACAAAAATGCCGAGCCAGACCTCAACTATATCCGTGAGAAGGCACAGGCACAGCTCGAAGCCAACCCGGGTTATGAGATTTACATCACGCAGGGCTTCATCTGCCGTAACGCCTACGGTGAGATTGACAACCTGCAGCGCGGCGGCTCGGATTATACGGCTTGTCTCATCGGTGCTGCCATCGAGGCTGAGGAGATTCAGATATGGACGGACATCGACGGGATGCACAACAATGATCCGCGTTACGTCGAAGGCACGGAGCCTGTGCGCCAGCTTTATTTCGAAGAGGCAGCTGAACTCGCTTACTTCGGAGCTAAGATCCTGCATCCCACCTGTATTCAGCCCGCGAAGTTCTCTGGTGTGCCTGTGCGACTGCTGAACACTATGGATCCGACGGCTCCTGGCACCATCATCAATAATCACATGCACCGAGGCACCATTAAGGCCGTAGCTGCCAAGGACAACATCATCTGTATTGGCATTCAGAGCTCACGTATGCTTCTGGCTCATGGTTTCCTGCGCAAGGTTTTCGAGATTTTCGAGACCTACAAGACCAGTATTGATATGATTGCTACATCCGAGGTTGGCGTCAGCGTCACTATCGACAGCCATGCTCACCTCAGTGCCATCGTCGATGAGCTGAAGAAGTATGGCACGGTTACTGTTAACGAGGGAATGTGCATCATTTGCGTTGTTGGTGATCTCACCAGCCAGAACGTGGGCTTTGAGACGTTGGCAACAGATGCCCTCAAGCATATCCCCATCCGCATGATCAGCTATGGCGGCTCCGAGCATAACATCTCTTTCGTGGTGGCTGAGGCCGACAAGAAACGTACGCTGCAAGCACTCCAGCAAATGCTTTTTAAATACGACGGTCATGTACGCAGATAGAATCCAACAACTCGAAGCGCTTCAGACGCCCTGCTATGTCTATGACACGCAGTTGTTAGCGCGCACGCTCGACGCCATCAACGCCGAGACTGCTTCTTACCCCGCCTACCACGTCCACTATGCCATCAAGGCCAATGCCAATCCCGGTGTGCTCCGTCAGATTGCACGTGCAGGTCTCGGGGCAGACTGCGTAAGCGGTGGTGAGATTCGTGCTGCTCTCGATGCCGGATTCCCGGCTGAGAGCATCGCTTTCGCTGGTGTTGGCAAGGCTGATTGGGAAATCAAATTGGCCCTGGAGGCAGGTATTGGTATGTTTAACGTGGAGAGTATTGAGGAGTTGGAGGTCATCAATGAGCTTGCTACCTTATTTAATACACGCGCGCGCGTAAGTTTCCGAATCAATCCGGATGTCGGTGCCCACACCCACGTCAACATCACCACAGGACGTGCCGAGAATAAGTTTGGTATAGCCAAGGAGGATATGATTCGCGTCATCCGCAGCGCAGAATCCATGTCTGGCATCGACTTCAAGGGCTTGCATTTCCACATCGGTTCGCAGCTCCTTGTGATGGATGACTTCGAAGCTCTCTGTCTCCGCATCAATGAGCTACAGGAGCAGCTTGATGCCGCAGGTCTTTATGCGCCCAACATCAATGTTGGAGGCGGATTGGGTATCGACTACGAACAGCCCGATGAACATCCCATTCCTGACTTCCATGCCTATTTCAGTACATTCAGCCGTTTACTGCAATTGCGTGAGGGACAACAGCTTCACTTTGAGCTCGGACGTGCCGTAGTGGCACAGATGGGCTTCTTGCTCACACGTGTGCTGTACGTCAAGCAGGCTACTGCGCGACAGTTCGTTATCGTGGATGCAGGTATGACGGAGCTCATCCGTCCTGCCCTCTATGATGCCATTCATCAGATCAACAACCTCAGTGCTGACAGCAGCGCAGCCACCGCGCTCTATGACATCGTAGGCCCCATCTGTGAGTCCTCCGACACCTTTGTCCGGGATTACACGCTGCCAGTCACCCGTCGTGGCGACCTCCTTGCCATCCGCTCTGCAGGAGCCTATGGTGAAACGATGGCCTCGTGTTACAACTGCCGTCCCTTGCCACCAGCACATCTGATTTAGTCCAAGGTTACTTTCATCTTTTATCTTTCATCCTAACTCTCCGTGCTTCTCATCAAAATCTCCATCCTCGCCCTCCTCTTCGTCTGGCTCATTGCCATGATCATCGCCTACAGCTACGGGCGTATAGGGCGTAGTATGCAGAAAATGGAGAAGTTAAAGGCAGTTGACGCATCGCTGCCGCCCTTGTCTGTCATCATCACAGCTCACAATCAAGCGGTTGCCCTGCGCCGTCACTTGCCAGCTATACTCACTCAGGACTACGATCGCTTCGAGGTGATTGTGGTCAATATGGGTTCCAACGACGAGACGCAGGACGTGCTCGAACGCTTAGAGCTACAGTACGCTAACCTGCGTCACACCTATACTCCCCGATCGGCTCGCGACATCAGTCTCGAACGTTTGGCGCTGACGCTGGGCATTCGATCCTCGCTCTATGACTGGGTCGTGTTGACACATCCAGATTGCCAACCCCTCACTTCGCAATGGCTGATGCGGATTGGAGAGACCATCGTCCAACCGCAGCGCGGCGTTCAGAGTGCCAGTCTCAAGACACCTGATATGGTGCTTGGCTACGCCTACTACAACCGCCAACGCACGACATGGTTTGACCGCAAGATTGATTTCTTCCGTCTGTGGAACACCATCGTCAATGTCAACTTCATCCTATCTAACCACGCTGCCGTGCGAGCTGACGGCTGTAATATGGCATTTCGCAAAGCCTATTTCATGGAGAAAGGAGGTTTCTCGGCACACCAGAACCTCAAGGCGGGAGCTGAGGAACTGCTGGTCAACTACACCTCAACGCCCACCAACACCGCCCTCCTGCTGACACCTTCGGCCACCATTCTTCAAGACCCGATGCCGGCGCGCCGTCTGTGGAAACAGCAACGCGTGTTCTACGCCGAGACGCGTCGCTACCAGCACCACTGCCATTGGTATCGCATAACCCAGAATATGCGTCTGCTCATATCATGGCTCATGCTCATCTTAGCCATCGCTATCCCAGTGTCATTGTCTGTGTTGTCGCAAACCGACATCATTGAGATTGAAACGGGCACCATATCCTTGAGCTTCTTCGTTTCTGCACTGCTGCTCATCATCTGTGCAGTCACGAAAGTCATCTGTTTCAATACGACAGCCAGCCAACTCGGTGTCCGCCGCTATTATCTCACCATGCTCCTCTTCGAGCTTGCACTCCCCTTCTGGAATCTCTCGGCATCCATCACACATCGTCACACCTCCAAGAACGAGTTCCGCAAGAAATTCGTCTGATTCCAGTTTTCACATTGTAGATTGTTAAATTCTAAATTGTCAAATTAAATCGTGTCTTCCTTCATCACCTGGTGCATCGAACACCTCAACTACTGGACCATCACCTTTCTCATGATGCTCGAGAGTACGGTCATTCCTGTTCCGAGCGAACTTGTCGTGCCGCCTGCCGCATACCGAGCTGCTGCAGAGGGTAGCGACCTCAATGTCATCCTTGTCGTGCTCTGTGCCACTCTTGGTGCCGACCTCGGTGCGCTGATCAACTATACCGCTGCCCGTTTCCTTGGACGCCCCATCATCTATGCCTTTGCCAACAGCACCTTCGGCCATCTCTGCCTGCTCAACGAAGAGAAAGTGCGTAAGGCCGAGAGCTATTTTAACGATCATGGAGCAGTCGGAACTTTAATCGGACGCCTCGTACCGGGCATCCGCCACCTCATCAGCCTTCCTGCCGGTTTGGCCAAGATGCGCCTTTCGCATTTCATTTTCTACACCACCGTCGGTGCCGGAATCTGGAACATCATCCTCGCTGCTATGGGCTATGCCCTCGCCAGTGTTGTACCTGAGGATCAGCTCATGGAAAAGGTCACGGCCTACAGCCACGAGCTTGGCTACGCTATGATCGCCCTCTTCCTTGGCCTCGTAGCCTACCTTATATACAAAGGTGTAAAGAAACCTAAGACATCTAAACAGAGCTGAACAACTCGTCAACTAAACAACTAACAACTCATAAACTCACCAATCATGAAGAAAAGAATCCAATTCAGCCTGGTCTATCGCGATATGTGGCAGAGCTCAGGCAAGTTCCAGCCCCGCAAGGATCAGCTGGAGCGCATCGCACCCGTCATCATCGATATGGGTGTCTTTGATCGCGTAGAAACCAACGGCGGTGCTTTCGAACAAGTCAACCTCCTCGCTGGCGAGAATCCTAACGCTGCTGTACGCGCGTTCTGCAAGCCTTTCAATGAAGTGGGCATCAAGACTCACATGCTCGACCGTGGTCTTAACGCCCTGCGTATGTATCCCGTACCCGATGATGTGCGAGAGTTGCAGTACAAGGTCAAGCACGCTCAGGGTGTAGATATCCCCCGCATCTTCTGCGGCCTGAATGATGTCCGCAATATCATCCCCTCCGTCAAATGGGCCAAGGCAGCCGGTATGACGCCACAGGCCACCCTCTGCATCACCACATCTCCCGTTCACACTGTAGAGTACTACTCCAACATCGCTGATCAGGTCATTGCCGCCGGTGCAGAGGAGATCTGTCTGAAGGATATGGCTGGCATCGGTCAGCCCGCACTCCTCGGTGCTTTGACCAAGGCCATCAAGACCAAGCACCCAGACATCATCATCCAGTACCACGGTCACAGCGGTCCCGGTCTCTCCATGGCCAGCATTCTCGAAGTCTGCAACAACGGCGCAGACGTCATCGACACCGCCATCGAACCACTCTCTTGGGGTAAGGTTCACCCGGACATCATCTCGGTGCAGTCTATGCTCAAGAACGAAGGCTTTGAGGTGAAGGAAATCAATATGAAAGCCTACATGCAGGCACGCTCGCTCACGCAGGAGTTCATCGATGACTGGCTCGGCTATTTCATCAATCCCGGCAACAAGCACATGTCCTCGTTGCTCCTCGGCTGCGGCCTCCCCGGCGGCATGATGGGTTCCATGATGGCCGACCTCGCTGGCATCCACGGCGTCATCAACAGCACACTGAAAGCCAAGGGCGAACCCGAGTTGACAACAGACGAAATCCTCGTGAAGCTCTTCGACGAAGTAGCATACGTATGGCCGCGCGTCGGTTATCCTCCATTGGTCACGCCCTTCTCGCAGTATGTCAAGAACATCGCCCTCATGAACCTGCTCACCATTGCTCAGGGCAAGGGACGCTTCGTCATGATGGACGACTCCATGTGGGGTATGATCCTCGGCAAGAGCGGCAAGATTCCCGGAAAGATCGATCCCGAATTGGTCGAGCTGGCCAAGAAGCAGGGACGCGAGTTCACGGATGCCGACCCGCACACGCTCCTCAAGAACGCCCTGCCCGACTTCATCAAGGAGATGGAGGAGAACGGCTGGGAGCGCGGACAGGACGACGAAGAACTCTACGAACTGGCCATGCACCCCGAGCAGTACCGCAACTACAAGAGCGGCCAGGCCAAGAAGAATTTCCTCGCCGACCTCGAGAAGGCCAAGGTGGCCAAGATGCAGACTACAGCTGGTCCAAAGCTCTCCATCGAGGAGATTTCTGCCTTCAAGCATGCCAAGGCCGATGCCATCACTGCGCCTGAAAACGGACAGATTCTCTATGAGTTCAGTGGAGATGCCGGCGTGACACGTTGTACAGAACCGGCCATCGGCACGGTCTATAAGCCTGGCGACACCGTCTGCTACCTCCAGACACAGTGGGGCAACTATATCCCCCTCACCACAGGTCTGGGTGGCAAGCTGGTGGATATCACTGCCTTCCAAGGTAAGAAAGTCATCAAGGGTCAGGCCATCGCTTGGCTTGAACGCGAACAATAAGCACATGAACACGCCTGTTGGTCACTCCAGCAGGCGTGTTTTTTATCCTACCGAGCGAAGTACTTGTCGTAGAGCTCCTTGACGATAGCTATCTCATCGCCAGAGGCTGTAGATTTGAATGTGCCGTAGGCGTAGGGCGCACCATCGGGCAGATAGTTGTTGATGGCAGCCGTTTGGCCTGTGGCGAATGGCCATTCAAAGTCGTCGAACCACTCCTGTGCGACACAACCGTTCTCGAAGAAAGCCTTCCAACGGGGATAGTAATATGAGGAGAGCAGACCGTTCCACTCACGGTTGGCATAGTCGTGGAGTTGTCCCTTCTCGCATTGCAGGCGGTCGCCCCATGTGGTGAGGAGCATACGGGCGTTCCGCTCGTAGAGATCCTTTTCGACATGGGAACCGCCCAGAGCTCGGGCTGCTTCTATCCAATGTCCCAGACGCAGCTCTCTGCGCGTGCCTAAGAGACGGTCTTGGTCAAGATTAAGTTCGAGGAAAAGTCCTCCCTTTTCTCTTATCATCTTTTCTCTTTTCTCTCCCTCCAACACCTCTTTCCCATAGTCCGCTAAAGCTTGGCGCGCAAGATCAACAAGGTCATAGCGATAGTTGTCGTTGCCACCAAGGATGTCGTTGACGGACAGCATCTCACGCAAGGCTGTACGCAGCTCATCAAAATCCCAGTACCACGTAGAGTTGGCCCACGTGCTGACCGTACCTACTGTGAGCGATGGACGCATGAGGAAGACGCTCTCCGTCGTACCTTGTTGGTGATTATTGGGGCATTGGTAGATGCCGGCAGCGAGGCGCGTCCATGCCGAGAGAACGGGGGCGTAGGCTGTGTCTGCAGGGCTGAGACCATAACGCATACGGACGTAATCGGCTATCCATGTCTCGCGGGTGTAATCGCTTGTTGTCCAGGGTAGGGCATAGAGCAGGTCGTAGAGCATCGCGTTGTTCTCGATGCCTTCGGGCAGAGCTCCGATACCGACCAATCGGTTCGCCTCCTTCTCGTTGCGTGCCGTGTAGAAGCAGTTGATGAGGCGATCCATGCGACCGAACAGACCGACATTTCCGCCAAAGTTGGACACCTGTCCCCACACCCAGTCGTGGTTCTCTCCATCAGCTGTGGTGTGGTGGCCGCTGCATGAGGTGTCTGCAAACTGGTCGCCGTGGAGGTCGAGAATGATGAGTCGCCCCCGAGGGATGGTGTGTGTGACAATCGGCATCGGATTGTTTTGCCAGTGCTGAGCAACCCAGACAGCCTCGTTGTCGTATGTTTTCAGTGCTTCCCACATCGCCGCAACCGAAGCCTCTGCACTCGTGACACCGCTCGGAACGCCGCCCTCGTGGAATGGGTCGATGGCATAGAAATGAGTGGAGCAGACATCACCGAACAATCGGTCAAAGGCGGCATAGTAGTTGAACGCAAATTCCTTGAGGCAGTCGGTGTTGTTGACGAAGTATGGACGGGTGAACGAACACCATATACCACCGCTCACGATATCATCCTTCCCCCACGCACTCATCTTCCTCGAACTCTTATTCTCAAAACCTTTTGGAATCATACCCACATAGCCGGGGATGACGGGTTTCATCCCAAAGTCCTTCATTCGTTGGAAGATCTTGCGCCCCAACGCCAGCTGTTGCTTGTACCATCGCTTAGGCTGCGGGCCGCCCCAAGCCGTGAGGTTGTTCATGAAAAACCATCCGTAGTATGCACTGCCGCAAACGAAGTCGTTGACCTCGTCGAGCGAATAGCCGTAGGCGTTCATCAGCACCTCCTTCCACACGCACTCCATGCCAGTGATGGCCAAAGGCATGTTCACGCCGTGCAGTGCCATCCAGTCGAGCTCCTGTTGCCATCGTGTCCAGTTCCAAAACGACATGGAATAGCTGTAGGTGCAGAAGTTCAAGTAGTAGCGCCAATCCACGCTGGCGGTGTGCGTCTCTGGGGCACAAACAGGCAGTGTGGAGGGTAGTGTGCCAGTGGTGGCGTTCCATGAGATGTCGATGCCGGCATAGTGCTGCAAATACCAGTTGATGCCCGTTGCCACAGCGATAGGATCCGAGCCACTGACCTTCACCTTCTTGCCATCGCAGGAGAGAGTAAACTGCTGAGTTTCACTACCCGTGATGCGATACTCAAACTTGTCAGCATCCCCCTTCGTCGGCAGGATACGACCGAGCATATCACCGATGGTGTCAGCGTATGCTCTACCTGTGACCATGCCTATCAACATGAGCAATAATAGGATTCTTCTTTTACGTGCCATTTGCTTTCGGTATAGCTCCTCCATATCGCTTACTACTTTTTTAAGTTCTTTTTCGCCGCAAAGTTAGCGATTATTTCGTTTCAATGAGCCCATAAAACGGGAAAGTATTATGGTAAAGAATGTTAAAGTCAGCTTCATCTGAGTAAATAGTTTTATCTTTGTACCCGTAATATTTAGTTTAAGATGAAGAAGGATATAAAAAAGAAGGTTTTCCTCATTCTCGCTCTATTGGGTGCTTTGATGACAACAGCTACCGCTCAGACCACCATCTGGGAAGGTGAGCACAACCTTGGCAACTGGAACGCCAGTCAGAATCTGGCGTGGGGGCGATACGACTGGAGCAAGGTCGCTCCGGGTTCCACGCTGACCTTTTATTTCACAAAGAACAGCGGCACGTCATCGTGGAACATCACCATTGGCGTAGCGGGAAACGGTTGGGCGGCGTTGAACTCGAATAGTCAATCCAGTCTGTCTGGCTCGGCTACACAGTGGAGCCTGAAGCTCACGGCGAATGATGTCAAGACGCTGGCCGAGAAGGACGGCATGATTATCAATGGACTGAACATCACGTTGAAGCGCGTCACGCTGACTACACCTTCGGTGACGGTCACGCCGCTGTTGAACACTGGTGGCTACCTCACCTATTACAACGGCGAGAGCTACAACCTGTTGGCACCTGGGGGAGTCAAGGTCTATACGGTGACAGGCAATCGTGATGAGGGTCTGCTGCTGCATCAGGTCGATGACGGCATCATACCCACGAAGCAGGGTGTTGTGATGAAAGCTGCCTCGGAGGAATCTTTCAAGCTGAGCGCAACAGGCACAGCATCGACAGAGGATTTCAGCGAGAACATCCTGTGCGGTGTGGTGCGCAACACGAGCGTGAGTACCATGAATGACCTCACGACAACGGATTACATTTTCGTGTTAGGTTATGACGAGCTTCAGGGTACTGGCTTCGTGACGATGCCCCTTAGCGGTACGCTCGCCAAGAACCAGTGTTACCTCGACCTGGGTACAGTAGGTCCTGAGGACGCTTTCGTGGGCTTTGACATCTATTCGGCGCACTCGGATCTGAACGATAACGCACAGGTGGTGATGAATGTGTTACAGAAACTGTATGGCGAGAAAATCATCTCCGGCACGATGGCTAACGTCGATTGGAACTTTGATGAGGCCAAGAACGTGTATAAATGGACGGGTAAATATCCTGCCCTCAATGTCTTTGACTTCATTCATTTCGATGCGTCCAAGGACGTGAATCCCAACGGGTGGTTAGACTATAGCAACATCACTGTGGTACGTAATTGGTGGCGTGCCGGTGGTCTTGTCGGCTGCATGTGGCATTGGGGAATGCCTACGAACGACGGTTCAGGACTCACCTGTACGCCAGGAACGGACAACGGTGAGACCTCCTTCGATTGTAGTAAGATGACTGACCCCACGAGTGCGGAGTACGAGCGTATGGTGAAGGATATGGACCAAATTGCAGGATACCTGAAGAAGCTGAAGGCTGCGGGCATACCCGTCCTTTGGCGTCCGCTGCACGAGGCAGGAGGCCGTTGGTTCTGGTGGGGTGCACAGGGACCGAAGGCTTTCAAACAGCTGTGGCGTTTCATGTACGACCGCTACACCAACTATCATCAGCTGGATAACCTCATCTGGGTATGTAACCTTGGAGAGGGCGAGACGGAATGGTATCCGGGCGATGACTACGTGGATGTCGTGGCAATGGACAGCTATAATGCCACTGTGGAGAAGACCTCACCCACGTGGGAGTTCTATCAAGCACAATACCCCGATAAGTTGGCCGCAATGGCAGAGTGCGGTGACGAGCCGCAGGGGAAATGTCCCATGGCATCCGTGGCAGATTGGTGGAACGCAGGCCTCAAGTGGTCATGGTTCACCACATGGTATGACAACCAATATACAACGGGAAAGACAAGCACCCACATCCACGTCACCCCAGAATGGTGGCAGGACGCGATGGCACAGGACTTCGTTGTGACGCGCGACCAGATGAAGGAGTTGCTTAAGGAAGAGACGACGGGAATAAGACCCACCCCCAACCCCTCCCGTGATGGAGGGGAGTTGGCTGGCGCAGTGTATGATCTGAGTGGTCGTCGGGTGACAAACCCCACGCACGGGCTATATATAATGAATGGTAAGAAAGTGCTTGTTAGATAACCTCATCACTTACGAGCCATGCGAAAGATATCCTTTTAAGATTGGTGACAGCAGCAGGGTCGAACCGATACCCATACTCATCTTGCAACGAGTTCTTGTCTGCCTGACTATGCCATCTGGCTGTATTCAGTACACCATCAAAATCAAGGAATAGTATCTTCCTCATACTGATTTCTTATAGTTAACCCATGTATTTGTATATCATTTTATATCAGTTGTTTACGTGTTAAACGGTAGAAAAGTGAAGACGTAGATTCTGTGAGCGATAAAAACGTC
>CAJORF010000097.1 GCA_905236985.1 uncultured Bacteroidaceae bacterium
ACGAAGGAGGTTCAAGACTATGGCAACTATCAAAGTAAAGCAGATCAAGAGCCGCATCGGCGCCCCCAAGAATCAGAAGCGCACGCTTGATGCTATGGGGCTGAAGAAGTTGAACCACGTCGTGGAGCTGGAGGATACCCCCTCTGTCCGCGGTCAGATCCAGACCGTTCACCATCTGGTGAAGGTCATCGATTAAGGTTCATCCTACACATTAATTAAATTATCTCTCAACTCTTTAAACCGACACACGATATGAAATTGAATACATTGAAGCCCGCAGCAGGTGCCACCAAGACGCGCAAGCGCATTGGTCGCGGACCCGGTTCCGGCCTCGGTGGCACGTCCACACGTGGTCACAAGGGTGCCAAGGCACGTTCGGGCTATAAGAAGAAGATTGGTTTCGAAGGCGGTCAGATGCCTCTGCAGCGTCGTCTGCCTAAGTTCGGCTTCAAGAACATCAACCGTAAGGAGTATCAGCCTGTCAACCTCTCCCTCATCCAGAAGCTCGCTGAGCAGGGATTAGAGAAGATCGGTATCGCTGAGCTCATCGCTGCCGGTGCTGCTAAGGCTGGCCAGCTCGTCAAAGTGCTGGGTCAGGGTCAGCTCACCGCCAAGGTTGATGTTGAGGCTCACGCCTTCTCCAAGACCGCCGAGGCTGCCATTCAGGCTGCCGGTGGCAATGCAACAACTCTGTAAGACTAGTGATTACTCATGAAGAAGTTTTTTGCTACACTCAAGAACATTTGGATGATTGAGGATCTTCGCACAAAGATCCTCATCACCATCGGTTTTGCTGCCATCTACCGTTTTGGTTCGTTCGTGGTGCTCCCCGGCATCAACCCGAATCAGCTGGTAGCCTTGCGCGAGCAGACCAGCGAGGGCTTGATGAGCCTTCTGAATATGTTCTCTGGAGGTGCTTTTTCCAATGCATCTGTCTTCGCGTTGGGTATTATGCCTTACATCACTGCATCCATCGTCATTCAGCTTTTGGCTGTTGCCGTTCCTTACTTCCAGAAGATGCAGCGCGAGGGCGAAAGCGGTCGTCGCAAGATCAATCAGTACACCCGTTATTTGACCATCTTCATCCTGTTCTTCCAGGCTCCCGGTTATCTGGTGAACCTGAGACACCTCTCGGGTGGAGCCTTGGCTCCCTCTATCGGATGGACCTCGTTCATGATCAGCTCCACGGTGATTCTTGCCGCAGGCAGTATGTTCATTCTCTGGCTGGGTGAGCGTATCACGGACAAGGGTATCGGCAACGGTGTGTCTATGATCATTATGTTAGGTATCATTGCCCGCCTACCGCAGGCTTTTGGTCAGGAAGCTGTCAGCCGCCTAAACAACCTGACAGGTGGTGGTCTCGTGATGTTCATCGTTGAGATTGCCGTTCTGTTCCTTGTCGTCATGGCTGCAATCATGCTGACTCAGGCTACTCGCAAGGTGCCTGTGCAGTATGCCAAGCGCGTGATGGGCGGTCAGCAGATTGGCGGTGCTCGTCAGTACATTCCCCTGAAGCTCTTTGCAGCTAATGTGATGCCTATCATCTTCGCTCAGGCCATCATGTTCCTGCCCATCACGCTGATGCAGGCCTTCAGCGATGGTCAGAATCCTAACGCAGTCCTCATGGCTCTGTCCGATCATCGCAGCTGGGCTTACAATCTGGTGTTCGCTGCCTTGATCATTATCTTCACCTACCTCTACACGGCTATCACCATGAACCCCGTGCAGATGGCAGAGGATATGAAACGCAACAACGGTTTCATCCCCGGCGTTCGTCCGGGCAAGGATACAGCCGACTATATTGACGATGTGATGTCCCACATCACATTGCCTGGCTCACTCTTCCTGGCGTTCATCGCATGTATGCCTGCTTTCGCAGGTTTGCTGAATGTGCAGCCTGAGTTTGGTCAGTTCTTCGGCGGTACCTCGCTGCTCATCCTCGTAGGTGTCGTTCTCGACACGCTCCAGCAGATTGAGAGTCACCTGCTCATGCGCCACTACGACGGTCTGCTTGAATCGGGCCGTATCCGTGGTCGTAGCGGTATGACTGCCTACTAATGAACTAATGGAGTATCTGTAGAGATGATATTTCTGAAGACAGAGGACGAGATAGAGCTGATGCGCGCTGCCAATCAGTTGGTAGCAGCTACGCTCACCGAAGTGTGCAAGGCCGTGCGCCCCGGCGTCACCACCGCACAACTTGACCGTCTCGCTGAGGAATTCATCCGCGATCATGGTGCAGAACCCACCTTCAAGGGTTTCCCCAACCCCTACGGCGGTCCCTTTCCGGGAAGTATCTGCACGAGTGTCAACGACGTTGTCGTACATGGTGTTCCCACTGAGGACACTGTGCTGCATGAGGGAGACATTATCTCCGTTGATTGCGGGACGCTCTTGAATGGCTATAATGGCGACTCCTGCTACACCTTTCAGGTGGGCGAGGTCTCGGAGGAAGTCAAACGACTCCTCCGGACCACCAAGGAGGCTCTTTATCTGGGTATTGAGACGGCGGTGGCTGGACATCGCATCGGCGACATCAGTTACGCTGTGCAGAACCACTGCGAGGCCCAAGGCTACGGCGTTGTTCGTGAGTTCGTAGGCCACGGCATAGGTAAGGAGATGCACGAAGACCCACAGGTGCCCAACTACGGTCGCCGCGGTCAAGGCAAACAGCTCAAGAACGGGTTGTGTATCGCCATCGAGCCCATGATCACTCAGGGAACCTACGAGGTTTATATGATGCCTGACAAGTGGACGATTCGTACGCGTGACCACAAGCCCGCCGCTCATTTCGAGCACACCATAGCCATCCATCATGGCAAGGCGGACATCCTCTCTTCATTCGAGGAGATTGAAAAGATTGAAGCCGAAAGGTTTTCCTGATCCATCCCAACAGAAACTCTCATCAATTCAGAAACTCAAGAAGTAAAGTATGGCAAAGCAATCAGCTATCGAACAAGACGGGCAGATCATCGAGGCACTCTCCAACGCCATGTTCCGTGTGGAGCTCGAGAATGGGCACCAGATCACGGCGCACATCTCAGGCAAGATGCGTATGCACTACATCAAGATCCTGCCTGGCGACAAGGTGAAAGTGGAGATGAGCCCCTACGACCTGACCAAAGGTCGCATCGTATTCCGATTCAAATAATAAAACAATATGAAAACAAGAGCATCTTTAAAGAAGCGCACCCCCGACTGCAAGATCGTGCGTCGCAAGGGTCGCCTGTATGTGATTAACAAGAAGAATCCTAAGTTTAAAACACGTCAGGGTTAATCGACAAGTATTGCAAAACGAATAAATAAAGTATATGGCAATTAGAATTGTTGGCGTCGATTTGCCTCAGAACAAGAGAGGTGAAATCGCTTTGACCTATGTCTTTGGCATCGGTCGCAGTAGTTCTGCAAAAATCCTCGAGAAAGCCGGTGTCGATAAGGACATCAAGGTGAAGGACTGGACTGATGAGCAGGCCGGTAAGATTCGCGAGGTCATTGCAGCAGATTACAAGGTAGAGGGCGACCTTCGCTCCGAAATCGCTATGAACATCAAGCGCTTGATGGATATCGGCTGCTACCGTGGTGTTCGTCATCGTAATGGTCTCCCCGTTCGCGGACAGAGCACAAAGAACAATGCTCGCACACGTAAGGGTAAGAAGAAGACCGTTGCAAACAAGAAGAAAGCCACGAAGTAATTGAAAAATTGATAATTGAAAATTAATATGGCAAAGAAAACAGTTGCAGCAAAGAAAAGGAACGTGAAGGTTGACGCTCTGGGCCAGCTCCATGTGCACAGCTCCTTCAACAACGTCATCGTTTCGCTTGCCAACAGCGAAGGTCAGGTTATCTCCTGGTCCAGCGCTGGTAAGATGGGTTTCCGTGGTTCGAAGAAGAACACTCCCTACGCCGCTCAGATGGCCGCACAGGATTGTGCCAAGATTGCCTACGACTTGGGCCTCCGCAAGGTGAAGGCTTACGTCAAGGGTCCTGGCAATGGCCGTGAGTCCGCTATCCGCACCATCCACGGTGCCGGCATTGAGGTCGTTGAGATCATCGACGTCACTCCACTGCCTTTCAACGGCTGTCGTCCCCCGAAGCGTCGTAGAGTTTAATCATGGGCGTTATATCTAATAACGTAATATCGAAATAACGAAACATTCAAATAGATTATGGCAAGATATATAGGTCCAAAGTCAAAGATTGCCCGTCGTTTTGGCGAGGCCATTTTCGGTCCCGACAAGGTTCTTTCCAAGCGTAACTTCCCTCCTGGACAGCACGGAAACAACCGTCGTCGCAAGACCTCTGAGTATGGTGTCATGCTTGCTGAGAAGCAGAAGGCAAAGTACACCTACGGAGTGCTCGAGAAG